>CAYZAT010000071.1:0-14865 GCA_964476475.1 uncultured Pirellulales bacterium | reverse complement strand
GCTGTTATCGATGAGAATGTCGTTCGATGGATATGGTACATCCCCGCGCTGGGAGTTGGGATCGCGGGTATTGTGTTCATTAAAATGGAACATACCGTTCAAAACAAAGCGGAACATCATGTAGCCGCACGGATCGAAACCGTGGACAGTAGTCTTGAGCGCATTGCAACCAATATCGACAAACTGAATGCCGAAAAGGACTCCATCGATACCTACGACATGCGTCACCGGATCGATGAGCTGTTCGTTGACGATATCGATCGATTTGTGGAAGCCCGCGAAAGTATTGCTCACCGTTACGGCCTGGCTGCATACGGCGAGGTGATGAGCATGTTTGCCGCCGGCGAGCGCTACCTCAACCGCGTCTGGTCGGCCTCCGCCGACGGGTACATCGACGAAGTCAACACCTACCTGGAGAAAGCGCGCGGACAATTCAGCGAGAGTCTCAATAAGATTCGCCAGTTAAAGGCGCAAGCCTGATTCACAATGTTATCGTCAAGAAAAAGTATGACAGCGACGACCTCACAGATTTGTACTTTTTCAGCCGTCTTGCGATGCTTCATTATTCTACATTAGGTGTCGACAGAACTTTCCCTCAGTCTCGAACGATGCGACAGTTCACAACATGCTCATCCGTGCCGAGACGCAATACCAACCACTCCGAGTCGATACTGATAAAGCTTCGTTCGGGACCGAGCCAGTAAACCAAATCCCAGTCGCTGAAATAATCGGTTTGTGGCGGTTCCCCAAGCAGTTTGACTACCTCGGTCCGTGCCATATTCTTGAGAGTGCCTCGTGCGATCAGTCGGTCCGCCATACCCAACCGGATACCGTGTTGCATTTGGCCTTCATCCTGCCAGGCAATCGGATCAAACGCTTTTCCAGGAAACCATATCCGCCAAACGGCGACACCGCCTAAAATAACCAATCCGATGATGGTTATGATGATCCATTGCCTTCGCCGTTTCATCCGTTTCATTTCCTGAATCTTCCTTTCGGTCGCAATGTTCGCGTCAACTTTAACTGCGCTGGGATCGTAATTCGTATTTTTGCGGAAAGCATAAACTCCCACTGTCACCCCTGTGGAGGCGGGGGATCGAAGCGAAAAAATGGATTCCCGCTTTCGCGGGAATGACAGATCGTGTTTCCGCAACAAAAATTAATTATTCTCATCGGATGAATTATGTAAAGCAGAAAATAGACAAATGTATTTAATTCGACACCGGTTGGATAGATAATCAGAGGCGTAGAAATGGATTCCCTTCTTTACATGAATGACATATAATGTTGCCGTAACAAAAACTGATGAAAGGAGCCATTATGAAACATTCGTTAAGATCGATAACCGCTTTTGCTATAGGAATGATGTTGAGTTTGCTGGCAACACCGCTTTTTGCCGAAACAGGGGGTCTAACGGACGAGGCGATCGACAAGGTACGTTCTTCGTTCAAGATGGACGAGCACACCCGGGCTATGTACAACGCCATCACGAACACCAACATCACCAGTCTCGCCTTGAACCGGGACATCTTACGGCAACATAATGAAATCTTCAGCCACAAGATTGAAGCTAAGGGCATCACCAACCAGAAAAGCAGCGGCCGATGCTGGCTCTTCGCCGGCTTGAACGTCATGCGCCCCGCGGTCATCGAGAAACACAATCTGAAAAGCTTCGAGTTCTCCCAGAACTATCTCGCGTTCTGGGACAAGCTTGAAAAAGCCAACAGCTTTCTCGAACACATGATCGAGTTCAGAGAGCGTGATATTCTCGACCGGGAAATAGAGTTCCTTCTACGCAAACCGATTCCCGACGGCGGCTACTGGGAAAACGTCGTCAACTTAGTGGAAAAATACGGCGTGGTTCCCAAAGACATCATGCCGGAGACCAACAGCTCCGGAAACACGGGGCTGATGAATAAACTGATCAGCCGGAAGTTGCGCGCCGACGCCGTCAAGCTTCGCCGGATGCACGAAAGGGACAAGCCGCTTGAGAAGCTCCGCGCCAGAAAGACGAAAATGCTGGCCGAAGTGTATCAGATGCTCGTGATGAACCTCGGCGAGCCGCCCAGGGAATTCCAATGGCGCTTCGAGGATGCCAATTCCGCCGTTAGTAAACTGAAAACATATACGCCGAAGAGTTTCTACGACGATTTCGTCGGCGTTGATTTACACCAATACGTGGATATCTTCAACGATCCGTCGAAACCGTACGGCAAGCATTACCGGATTGCTTTGACGCGAAACTTGTATGACGGTGACGACGCGCACTTTGCAAATGTCGAGATGTCAACGCTCAAGGCGATTGCCGTCAAGGCCTTGCTCGCCGACGAGCCGCTTTGGTTCTCCTGCGACGTCGGTAAGGACCAGAGCAGAGATCATGGTATTATGGCAATGGAATTGTTTGATTACGATTCGATCTATGGTACCAGAATGGCGATGACCAAAGCCGAGCGGTCGCTGTTCCGCGAGAGCGTACCCAACCACGCCATGGTTTTTATCGGGATCGATATGCACAATGACAAACCCGTCAAGTGGCTCGTCGAAAATAGCTGGGGTAGCGACAAAGGCAGCAAGGGTCGCTGGGCCCTTTACGATTCCTGGTTTGATATGAATGTATACAGCATCATCGTTAAAAAAGAATACGTTCCCAAGGATGTATTGGAGATCTTCAAACGACCGGCGATTCGACGCCCCGTTTGGGACCCGGCGTACGTGTTCGTCCAATAGTCTATGGCATGGGCGCAAGGAAACGGAGGTTAAAGGGGAAATCGATATGAACAACCGTCGTATTCTTGCATCATTGCTTTTGTTCGTCATAACAGTTTACGAGCTGATGAAAGACTATCCCGAGTATGCCAGGCGTTTTTGCTCCGCAGCCAAGCGGGGCCTGGACCACCCTCATGATGATCGCGGCCTATGCATTTGCGCAATTATTTCTCCGCGAATACGTGCAGCACAAACCATTATGTGACGATCTGGACGAACAGGCCTTTTGGAATTCGTTCCGGCATTGGAGCCGCGCACACCTTGATTAACACGATCAATTCGAGCTTCTTCATGGTTTACGACCGGGATTCACGGTGACCACCAATCGTCGATAGCTGGTGAGGTTCGGTTTGCCGTTGTCAGTCACTTCCAGGATAATATGGATCGTCTTAGAAGAGTGAACCGAAGGTGTCATAAAGTAGGAATTCCTGGAATTCGGACTGCTTATATTAACAATACCCTCATACGAACCGGCTTCCTCGTATTGCCACCAGTGATAGCTGAGGGTGTCGCCGTCGGGATCGCTCGATCCCTTTGCTGAAAGGTGAACCGTTTGTCCGGAAGCCACCGTCGTTTTTAGAACATCGGTGCTTCGGTCACTATTCAGATGCGCCACCGGATTATGATTGGCGTTGGTATCGCTCTCCACACACCAATCCATGCGGGCTGCGAATTCCTGATTTCGTTGTTTGTTCCATCTGGCCAGAGGCCGGCGTTTTTCCGCCATCGCATTGGACGATTCAGGATGTTTATCACGGGCATCAATATAAAAACGGGTGCGGGCTCCATAGGCCTTGAAGCGTCCGCCCCAGCCGCCCCATTCCGGATGCTCCGGATCGCTCAGTCCGGGAGCCAGCAGGTATAAAAAGGAGGGTGTGTCTCCTTCCTTTATCCCGTCGATACGACCTGCTTTGGGATATTGCGCCCCTAACGGGCCATGATTATTTTTCACATTCTCGTCAATCCACTTTTGATTTTTATATGCCGGATTGTTGTCCTGATACATGCCCCTGAAACCCTCCGAAGACTGAATGTAAAATAATTTCGGAAACTGCTCCCATATCCAGACGGCCCCGGTGTCCTGCCAGCTAATTTGATACAAACGCAATTTGCTGACGAAATCCGCCGTCTGAGCGGCGGTTCGCTCATGCCGCACTCTCCAAACCGCCTGGGCCAGGTCCATCGGTCCGCCCCAGACAACAATCCAAACCGGTCGTGAATCCTTCTTATCGACCACATTGATAATGTGATTGGATGCTGCCGTATCTTTATCCGGGCCAATCCATTTTGAAGCTGGATCGCATGATCTTGGATCTTTGGCTCCCTTGGGGTAAGGGACAGAAAATCCTTTATTTCTTCCTCGATACTTTCTTGCCACAGGGGCTCCCTCTTGTACGATATTCTTTAAATCCCTGACGGATGGATAAGTAAAACCCGGTCTTTCATGATGTCTCAAGTTTCCCAGAACCTTCCCATATTCATCGATGATATCCTCGATCCATTCCGGGTGCACCTGTCCGTCCCCGTAGGCAAGAGAGGTCGCAATGAGTCCTTCAACATCAAACTCATTGGCATAAGTCAGGAAGCGGATCATGGATTGCTTATCGTCCGGATCCTTGTGAAAATCCGTCAATACGATCACTCGATTTCGTTGGGCCACCTCTTGGGATTCCTTATTTTTTCCAGGGTCTGCAACGTCTTGCGCTTCGGCAAGGAATAAGGCCTTTGCGAGTTGAAGTCCGGTTTCGGTTCTGAATGTTTGCTGGATAATCCGTCTGAATTCTTCTTTGCCGATCACGCCCTGTTTTCTGCGCAGATTCACGAGTGCATCCGCGTCCCAGATGATCTTGAATTCGATCGTGGCGATCGTTTTCTTATCGTGCGCGGTATGGTGGTTCGCGATAATCCGACAGATGAAATCCACTTTCTTCTTGTCCAGCCTCAAATCAGACAGAATCTCCTTCGCTATTGGAGGTCCCTCTATTTCCTGGTATTTCCCGGCGGAGGATCCGTGGATTCTCCCGGCCTCGGGAATCCCGATATCATGATAAATCGCGGCGCCTCTGACCGTCAGGACGTCACCACCCTCAACCTGTCGAATTTGCTCGGCATATCCATACACCGCCAGCGTGTGGTTGACAAGCCCCTGTTTGCCCTCGAAGTACTGCTTCATTTCCTTGATAAAAATGTCGGTCAATGCGTTTGTGTCCGTCGGAGTCATACCGAGTATCCGCGGTGTGGAGCCGACCACAATGATTGCCAGTGTGATCATGACCATTTTGTTGAGACAATTCATCGCGTAGCCTTTCTACTGATTGCTCTTAGCCCTACCTGCTTTTTGACCGGACGATCGTTGCGGCCCAATGTGTCGACGCATTCGGGCGATCAAGCGTAACCGTACTTCCGCCCGACAGGGTTGATTTGGGTCCCCAGTTGCCCGTGCCGATATTGATCCAATGAAGCTCAAACATCGTGCTCGGATAACGATCCAGCTTCAAACCGACGGATCCGCCGCCGTTCTTTGTGAAATAAAGGATATAGGCTTTACCCGGATCGGCCGCTAAGTAAGCTTCATCCGACTCCCGGTTTGTCATTAGATCCAGTCTGGGCTTGACATCCCAAAACTTGACTTGGGTTTCAACCTTCCTCGTCGCGCTGATACAGCCCTTTGATGCATCGCACAAACCGATCCCCGCGGTCGGACGGTGAAACCTGACTCCGGCTACGCCAGACAGCAGATTGCGCCACCATTCTTCGATAGCATTATCACTATCACCCGGCCTGAATCGGCTCCACGGCTTGCCCTCCAGGGCAAGATCGTTGCCGTAGACTTTCGTCATATGCATCAGATACGGGGGATTCGTTTTAGCCGTCGCGCCGGCGATCCATTGAACGGCGTTCCAATGTGCTTCGTCCCTATGCCGGCTGTTGGCTTGGGAGATATCGACATAATCGTATTGGTCTCGATGAAGCAATTGATACGTCAGCCCGCGAGAGCTTTCCGCGTTGAAGACATCATCGAACATATCCGTCGTAAACACAGCCTTGCCGCGGGCCTTTGCCTTATTTTCAATGAAATTCATCCAGTACAACCCCCAGGCCGGATCGACATGCGTTTCGTTGTTCATACAATACAGCACGTTGTCGTAGCGCAGTGTAATGGAAAGAAGCGTGTCGATGAATTTATCCTGAAAACGGCGAACCACATCATATTGCTTCTTTCGGGCTTCTGAAGCCTTCTCATATTTCGGATGCCCGGGCACGTCCTGAAGAAAAGGATGGGTGCTGAATGAACCGTATGAGGTGGCCAGCCCCGACGATGCCGTCGTATAGTTCTTATTATTCTTCGGATTCCACGGGCTGAACGGCCAGGATCCCCAACTGCCGTCGATGAGATCGAACCGGTCCCAGATTTCCAACTGAACGATGATATCCCGTTTTTTGGCCTCGGATATGAACATCTCAATACGCGTCCAGAACGGACCGGTCATTGTGTTGAGATCGTACCGAGAACCCGATTTCGCACAAAAGTCGAATCCCTGTATCCCGGCCGCCATGCCCGGATCGAGCACACAGCGAAGATAGTTCCCGCCCGCGGCGACTAACGCGTCCATTTCACCCTTGATTTGTTCGGGTGTGCTGACACCCTGCTTATCTTTGTCATTGTCGGTATCGTGATCGATAAACGGATTGTGGCCGTGATTCCAACCGCCGAGCAGCAGTGTGCGCCGACCGTTATATTTCCAATAGCGACCATCGAGAGCGATCTGGGCAAAAGCGCAATGATTGATTATCAAAACGATCAGGAAACCCAGAACCATGCCCGTGACATCTTGGCGTTTTCCCTCGGAGATCTTCGACGTTTTCATGCCCCTTGCAGCGGAGAGGTTTATGGGTCGATGATTGTGGTTTTGTACCCTCATATTCGGCATGGTTGTTCCTTTCACTCTAAAATGAGAACCTTATTTTATACCTCCATCTGTGACCTATGCATATATCACATAGTAAATATAGAATGATGGATGTAAAGTGGAAAATGGTTCGAATACGTTGAATTCGACATCGAAGAGACGTCTTCGAAACCGCGATGATTTTTGCATTTTGGATTTCATTTCTTATACTTACAGGTGAGAGGGTACTGTATCAAGAGCCGATCCGTGAAGTTCGTGTCACGGGCATCTTGCCCGGGATGCGAGGGCGGGACGCCCTCGACACGGAAGATGACTGAGTCGATGCGTGGCTTGGTTTGTACTCATAAGATAAGAACGCACAGTCATTGGGGGAGCGAGGCGTTATGGCTACGATTCGAGGATTCTGGCAGCATACGAACGGCAAAGTCTATGCCGTCGAAAGCGATACTTTCGGGAGAATTTTAGGAGCCGCCGGACCTTTGGACTCGAACGATCTGCGAGACCTCGATTCATACGATTACAGGCCGGCCATCACCGGATGGGTGGCGGATGCCGTCGCCCGTCGCGCTTTGCGTCGATTCAATCCCACTCCCTGTTGCCGTTAATCCGGCATACGTGTAAATCCATGCCTTATTCATTTTCCCTGCCGGGCCGTCCGGGAACACGTCTCAATTGAGGTGTATTCAGACGAACTTTTCTTGTAATTACGAGTAGAATTTGCTAAGAGTGCAGGTTGATAAGACTAATTTCCTATTTATGGGAAACTAACGCTTTTGGCAGATGATTAGCTTATTTTCTGTTTGTGATATTCTGGATAAAACAAAAGAGGATGAAAGTAAAACTGTCCGAGATTGAGAGGAGGGTATTATCCGCTATTCAAGGGGGATTCCCGACAAGTCAAACTCCCTATCGGGATATGGCCGAGCAGGTCGGAATCAGCACGGATCAACTCTTATCGGTTTTGAAGGATTGGAAGCGGGAGGGTAAATTACGACGCATCGGTTCTATCGTTGACCATTTCAAAGTGGGCTTGTCCGCCGGAGCGATGGTGGTCTGGAGAGTTGACCCGGAGCGCGTTGAGCAGGTCGGTGCAATCCTGGCGGGATTTCGCGAGGTTAGCCATGCTTATGAACGACGGACGTATGATCAGTGGCCTTATAATCTGTACACAATGGTGCATGGAGCCGATGGCCGACAGATTGAAAAAATCGTGGACCGCATGAGCCGGTCTTGTGGTATAATGGACTACCGGATGTTAACGACCGTAAAAGAACTCAAGAAAATCCCCCCCACGTACATCCCCGATGGGGCATCGAACAAAATAAAGGAAGACGGATAAAGATGTTCGATCTGCCCGCACACGAAATGGTGACGTTTGCTCTTGTTGTCGCGAGCTCTCTGGCCGCGGCGGTCGTTGCGATGCTTCAACTGCTGCCCGAAAGAGAGAAAGCCAGACGATTCCTTTTGCCCTTTGTGTCGTTGGTGGTGGTCCTCGATGCGGTCATGCTTGTCTTCAGGGCGGTTGCGATTCAGGCGGTTCCCCTGACGGGGCTCTTCGAGTCGATGATCGTTCTGACCATCGTGTTTGGCCTAACGTACCTGTTTTTCAGTCTGGCAATCCAGCAGGTGTGGTTTGGTTCGGTTATGGTGTGGGTGATGCTGGTGCTCGTGGTACTGACGGGCGTCGTTGCCGAGCCTGCCTCGCAGGCACACACCGCGGCTTCGACGCCGTGGGCCATTGCCCATGCGATTGCGATGATCCTCGGCGGCGCCGCAGCGATGCTGGCTACGGCCGGGGCCGTTCTCTACCTCTTTGCCCGACGAAAACTCAAGCAAAGAGACCTGCTCACGATCCTCGGTAAAGTGCCAAATATTGAAAAACTCGAACAGTTGAATCTCTTCGGCCTGAAGGCATGCTTCGTCCTCATCACACTCGGTCTGGCGAGCGGTATTGGTCTGGCGGCGACCACGGCGTCGCTTAACAGGACGGTCTTTGATTGGCTTACCGATGCGAAAATCGTTCTCATTTCGGTCGTTTGGTTGTTGATCGGGTCGATCCTCGTACTGTGGAAAACGATCAAACTCAAAGAGAAAACGATCGCTTACATGACGATCGTTGCATTCGCTTTGATTTTGTTTGCCGTGGTGGGAACTTCCATCTTTTGTGGGACGGGACACAACTTTTCTAACGTCGAGACGACCGAGAAAACAAAATAAGAGTCAAAGATGAAGATCGTAGTGTTGGGACTCAACCATAAGACGGCTCCGGTGGAGATTCGAGAGAAGCTGGCGTTCGACGCCGCCGGGACGAGTGAGGCGCTGAGCGCGCTGAAAGCGTTGTTCCCGAAAGCCGAATATGTACTATTATCGACGTGCAATCGCGTCGAGCTGTATTGTGCCGGTCTGCATTGTCGGGGCGCGAATCCGGACCGGCTCGCGGAATTCCTTTCGGAATTCCATCATGTCGAGTTAGACCAGTTCCGCCCGTTTCTGTACGTTTATGAAAATGAAGACGCCGTTCGGCATTTATTAACGGTCGCATCGAGCCTGGATAGTCTCGTCGTGGGCGAGGCGGAGATCATCGGGCAGGTCAAAGAGAGCTACCGGCTTGCTTGTGCGGCCAAGACGACCGGAAAGGTTCTCAACCGGTTGTTTCACTGTGCCTTCGCGGCGAGCAAAAAAGTCTATACGACGACCTGCGTCTCCAGCGGGCGCGTCAGTGTGGCCGGTGTGGCGGTGGAATTAGCCAAGCAGCTCTTTGACGACATTTCATCGGCGAGAGTGGTTGTTATCGGCGCCGGGGAAACGGGGCAGCTCATCGTTCAGCATTTGCTTTCAGTCGGCGCCCGGGATATCATCGTTGTGAACCGTTCGTATGATCGCGGTGTACAGGTGGCCGAAAAGTATGGTATTACCGCTCAAAAATGGGAGCAACTCGAAGAGCAATTAACGGGGGCTCATATTGCTATCGCCGCTGCTTCCGTTCAGGAATATCTCTTCAAGCGAGACCGATTCAAAGAGATCGTCGCCCGTCGGGACGCCCGGACGCTATTGATCGTCGATATCGCCGTGCCGAGGAATTTCGAGCCCGCTATCAATGAGCTGGAGGGGGTTTATCTCTATAGCATCGATGATCTGACGGCGGTTGTCGAAGAGAATCGAAAAGCGCGGGAGCGGGATATTGCTCGGGGTATGGAGATCGTTCTCGACAATGTCGCGGAATTCGCCGAATGGTTCGGGGCCCGGGATTTGGGACCATTGATCGGACGGATGAAAGAGCAATTCGTGCAGATCAGCAAGAATGAGATGGATCGATTTTTTGTCGGGGTCAGGGAGCAGGCTTGTTGTAAGGAAGTGTTGGAAGCGATGGTCAACCGCGTCGTCAATAAGTTGTTGCATTGCGTCATTAAAAACGTCGATGAAGTGGCCCGGGAAAACGGGGCCGACGAGGCGGCCAAACTCGTTGATACTATTGTCAGGCAGGCGGAAGCCATCAGCGCTGAGCCGAAGGATAAGGAGGACGCGCAGACGTGAAAGAACGCAGTCCAAAACAAATGCTGAGGCTCTTGTTCTGGGAGAGCACGATTCGGTGCAATTTAAGCTGCGCGCATTGCCGGCGTGTGGAATCCGACGATACCGCCCACCGGGACCTGTCAACCCAGCAGGCCAAGGACTTGATCGAACAGTTGGCCGAGTTGGGTCGGGGTCAGCCCATGATGCCGGTCTTGGTATTCTCGGGGGGCGAGCCGCTCTGTCGCGAAGATCTATTTGAGCTGATCGGTTTTACGAAGTCGTTGGGGATTGCACCGGCCCTTGCAACGAACGGAACGTTGATTGATGCAACGATAGCCGAACACATCCGCAACAGTGGAGTTGCACGGGTCTCGGTGAGTCTGGATGGCGCAGCGGCGGATGTTCATGACCGATTGCGCCAGTTGACGGGATCGTTCGAGAGAGCCATTGAAGGAATCGGGTATCTCCGTGAGGCGAAAGTGCCTTTTCAAATCAATATGACACTCACCAAACACAATGCCGGACAATTGGAAGCTGTTTACGAGCTCACCAAATCACTCGGCGCGGTTGCGGCGCATATCTTCATGCTCGTGCCGGTAGGTTGCGGACAATCTCTGGCCGAGACGGATATGCTTTCGCCGCAAGAGTATGAGGAGAAGCTGCTTGAAATCAGCGCATTGGACAACCGGGGTGAAATCCAAATGAAGGTCACGTGCGGTCCCCATTATGAGCGTGTTATCAGACAGGAAGGTCTGCATGCATCCCGCCCCAGGGCCGGTGGCGCGGTCCCCGGTCGAAGCGGACATGGCGGGTCCTCCAAAGGTTGTCTGGCCGGGCTCGGCATCCTGTTCGTCGGTCATCAAGGGGACGTGTTTCCCTGTGGGTATCTGCCTGTGCATTGTGGTAACGTACTCGAACAAAAGCTTTCGGACATATGGTATAAAAGTGCAGACCTTGCACGAATGCGGGATACCGACGCGTTGGAAGGTAAGTGCGGCATCTGTGGCTACAGGCAGGTCTGTGGCGGCTGCCGGGCCAGAGCGTATGCCGCGACCGGCAATTACATGGCCGAAGAACCTTTTTGTGCATACGTGCCGGAGAAAAAATCGAAGGGTAAAGTGTAAAAAGCAAAATTAAGGAACTCATCATCGCAAAGCAATGATTCCTCAATTTGTGTCTTTTGTTTTTTTAATTCTAATTTTGGTTCTGTTATGATCAATATCAGCAAATTATATTGCGACCAGGTGACGCCGGGCGATTGGCTTCGCTACGGCAGGAAAGGCTCGGGCGAACGTCAGGGCGAGATCGTGCCCAAAACCGCGTCTGAAAGACGGCCCATCGTCGTCTGGAATATTACGCGAGCGTGCAATCTTAAGTGCGTGCATTGCTACAACGATAGCGGCGTCTCCAAAGCCGACGATGAGCTCTCAACCGAAGAAGCGAAAACGGTCCTGGACGATCTGGTACAATTTGGCGTTCCATCGGTGTTGTTTTCCGGCGGCGAGCCGTTAATGCGTCCTGATCTGTTCGAATTGATTGAATATGCCGTCGAGCGAGGACTGCGCGCGGTCATCTCAACAAACGGTACCCTAATCACAGCCGATATGGCGAAGAAGATCAAGAAACATGGCGTATCGTATGTGGGAATCAGCCTGGACGGTGTCGGCGATGTCAATGACAAGTTTCGAGGCGTTGCCGGGGCATTTGACAGGGCGGTCGCCGGAATTAAGAACTGCCAGGATACCGGCGTTCGAATCGGCCTTCGATTAACGCTAACCCAGAAAAACGTTCAGGATTTAGAGCGACTCTTCGATTTCTTCGAGTCGGAGCGCATCGAACGGGCCTGTTTCTACCATTTCGTTCCGAGCGGCCGTGGCGGGACGATGGCGAATGAAGACCTAACGCACGCCCAAAGTCGGGAGGTCGTTGAGATGATATTGGCCAAGACCCGCTCATTCAAGGAAGCCGGGCGGACCACCGACATCCTGACGGTAGATAACCACGTGGACGGCGTCTATACCTACCTCAAATTAATTGAACAGGATGCTGTCCGTGCGAAGGAGGTTCGGAAACTGCTGAACTGGAACGGCGGGGGGATGTCCAGTAGTGGCGTTGGTATCGGTTGTATCGATTTTCACGGGAAAGTGCATCCGGACCAGTTTTGGTGGCATTATGACCTCGGCGATGTTCGCCAGAGGCCTTTCAGCGAAATTTGGATGGATACGAGCGATCCGGTTATGCGCGGTCTGAAGGATCGCCGGAACCATATTAAAGGCCGATGCCGGCTATGTCAGTTCTTTAACTTATGTGGCGGAAGTTTGCGAGTCCGTGCCGATTTGCGTTTCGCAGACCCCTGGGCGCCGGATCCCGCCTGTTACCTCACTGACACTGAAATAGGCCTTGATGATGCCAAAAAGCTGGAATTAGAGCATAAGGGAGAGGTCTTTCCAATGCCCGATTAATGGCTGTATTTCCTCGCCGGGGATCATAGATCGGAGAGAAGCCATTCTGCACGATTGACTTCCAAGCACTTCAGGAAACAAGCATTCTCTTGCTTTATAAACAACAAGACAGTAGATGTCCGTAAATATAAAATATGTTCCCGAATATGGGAAATATTTCTTGCCATATCACCGTAATGATGTTAAAATAGTGAATGTGTTGTGATATTTATTTTTTGGCAGTAGTGGCATGTTAATATCATAAGTATGTGATTATAAGATATTTATAGTTACAATAGAGTTGTGATTAGAAGTTCCTATAAACGAAGTTGCAAATGGATATTTCAAGTCAATGATATTTCAATTTATGGCAGTATAAAGATGGATGCGAAAACATTTTTAGCAGACAATCAAAATCCTTTTGAAAAAACTTGCGTAAAGACTTTCCAGGAAGAGAACACGGGATTCAAGCCGCAAGGCGGCGAACAATTCGAGGTTGGACGAATTGTGGGCCGGTCGCCTATGCTGCAAAGGGTTTTCGCGATGATACGCAAGGTAGCTCCTACGAAGAGTAATGTCCTCATTACCGGCCAGTCCGGCACCGGCAAAGAGTTGGTCGCCCGCGCGATCCATTCCCTGGGTTCTCACAATGGGAACCGTTTTCTTGCTATTAACTGCGGAGCGATTCCTGAGAGCCTGCTGGAAAGCGAGTTGTTCGGACACAAGAGGGGCAGCTTTACGTCGGCTTTCCAGGACAAGAAGGGGCTTTTCGAATGCGCCAATGGTGGAACTTTGTTTCTGGACGAGATCGGTCATATGCCGATGAGCTGCCAGGTAAAACTGCTTCGAGCCGTGGAGCATCGACAGATCACACCGGTCGGTGATACAACGCCCATCGACATTAATGTCCGTTTGATCGCTGCAACGAATGAGGACCCGGCGGAACAGATCAAGGCCGGGCACTTTCGAGAGGATTTATACTATCGGATGAATGTTGTCGGTATCCATCTTCCTCCTCTACGTGAGAGGAAGGAGGATATTCCTCTTTTAGCGGAGCATTTCATCAAAAAATACAATACCGAGATGGGCAAACACTGCGCCGGTGTGAGCGACGACGTGTTGCGGCTTTTTATGAGTTACGATTGGAAGGGCAACATCCGGGAGATGCAGAACGTCATCGAGCGGGCGATGATTTTTTCCGAAGAAGATATTATCCAGGTGTTCGATATCGGGCTGTTAGGCTCCCATAATGTGACCTTAACCGAAGAAAACGAGAATCTGCATACGGCGATGAGGGTGTGCGAAAAGGAGCATATCTACCGGGTATTGAACAAGCATAACTGGAACAAAGTGGATGCGGCGAAAGCTCTGAACATCGGCTTATCCAGTTTATATCGAAAAATCGACGAACTGGAAATTCATTCACGAAAATACAAGCGCCGCAAGCAAGCCAGTTGATGTTTGCGAATCGGAAATCGAGGATACTTTGGAGCTTATTGGATGAAAATCACCAAGTCCGCCGCGTATGCGTTACATGCGTTGATGTATATGGTCAGACACAACACACAGTTGCCGGCCACAACCTCGACGATCGCTAAGGCGGAGGGCATTCCTTCCGATTATCTCGCCAAAATATTCCAAAAGCTCGTTAAAAAAGGTTTGGTTAAGGCGATCAGAGGCAAGAAAAAAGGATATGATTTTGCCAAGCCGCCCGAGCAAATCTCTGTGCTGGAATTGCTTGAGGCGATTGAGAGCGAGCCGCTATTCGACGATTGTATTTTAAAACATTGCGAATGCGGCGGAACACGGGAGAACTGTCGTGTCTTTTCAACCTGGATCGATGCCACGAAACAGCTTAAAAAGCTGCTCCAGGAGACGACCATCGCCGCGGCGGCATGGAGCCATCCGGAGCATCGCTTCATGAGTCTTTCCGAATCACTCGCGGATCCCAAAAACAAGAACCAGTAACGCCCCTCATATCGCGGCGCGAACCGCCTTGATCGTTCTGTCGATATCGCTTTGCTTGTGTCGGGTCGAAACAAAGCAGGCCTCGAATTGAGACGGCGGCAGGTAAATCCCCTGTTTGAGCATGGCATGATGAAATCGCGCATAGGCGCGCGTGTCAGACTTGGTGGCTGAGACATAATCGGTCACAGGCCCCGGATTGAAGAACACGGTAAACATCGAGCCGATACGGTTGATGGTGTGCTCACTGCCGCATTCCAGCAGGGCTT
>CAYZAT010000070.1:0-15142 GCA_964476475.1 uncultured Pirellulales bacterium | reverse complement strand
TAAGGCGAGATAGGTTTGCCCCAGCAAGTAATAAGCCGAATAAAGGTCATATCCTTCATCGTCTTCGACTAAATGAATATATCGGTTTAGCCATTTTGCCGCTTCTTCATATGCTTGCGTCTCGTATAAGCACTTGCCCGCTTTAAAGGCAGAGATGGTTTTCGATTCCACCGACAACCCAACATTGTAAACCCTTTGATATAACCGTGCGGCCTCGGGCATAAGCCTCGCTTCCATTGTGGCGTCGGCAAGATACCAATAGGCTTGTTCGTAAATTTCAGTATCTGGATACTGCTCGATGAGCTGATTCAAATCACCTCGAGCCCCATGATAGTCGCGTAAATCGATTCTTATTTGACTCGAATACAATAACGCATAGGGGGCCAGCGACTTTTCGGAAAAGCGATTGGCGACCAACTTGTACTCGGCCATCGCCTCGGTGGTCTGCCCCAAACACGTTTGCAGGAGGCCCGTGGCCAAGTGAGCATTACTGAGCCGGTCATCGTCATAGAACATCAGAACAAACGTCTGCCACAATGAAATCGCCTGCTGCCCCATTAATGATACGTATGCATCCAGGGATGAATATTCGACCGGATCATAAATCGTCACTTTGAGTCGATCCGGACGATCGTCAACGTACGCCAGCAATCCGGCACACCCGGCAGCAATCAAGACGACTTGATGTGGCGTCGCGACGGGAAGGCACAGAGTGACGGCCCGTTGTCGAGCGGCGTCTTCCGCCGAAACAAAGGCCGACGATCCTTTGATGGCCCAATGAACATCGAGGTTGGCGGCGTCGGCAAATCGACCCATCAGTTCCTCCAACGGCGCCCCATATGAGAGAACAGACCACCGGGACGGATCCGTCGGGTATTCGCGTCTTCGAATAATGGGCCCGAGCAAAGCCTTATCCATCTCTTGTGAGCCGGAACGAAGGAATCGTTGCAGTTCGATCCCTCCAAACTGATCGAAGGGATGATACGTCGCGCTGGTGCCACTCCATAAATCGTCAGGTTGGCTCGCCTCCTCGTGGCTTAATGAAAGTACCCGCCGACAGAGGGATTCAGCAATCATAAAGTGACAATCAGACTCAAAAGATGCCGCCCAATCGTCGTCCAAATCAATCGCCTTGAGAATGGCAAGCGCATTGTAAATTCTGGTCCTGGCCCTTAGGAACCGTTTCCTTTGCAAGTCAATTAAACCGAGATGATAATTGGCCATGATCCTTACAATAGGTGAGCGACTATGAGAAATCGTAGATAATAACTGACTCGCTTTCCCTGAATCCGACGCTTCTTTCGCACAAAGAGCCATTTCCAATTGGAGATAATCCCTTAGAAATTGCTCACTCACAGGTAAAGCCGGAAGGAGTTGGTCATAGGTCGCATAAGCCCTGCGGTAATCTCCCTGCATATAGAAACTGCGAGCCACCTCTATGGAACGAGGTTGGGTCGGCAAAAGCGCCGGCAGGGGGATCTGGATGTGTTCCGACTCAACCGGTGAAGTCTCTTTCGCCGACGGTTCGGACGCAGGGGAAGGCTGGGTTTCTGTGACCTTTTGTTGAGTGGGCATTGGATGTGAATCGCCAATAGACCTCCTTGGAGATTCTAACAGAGTATACGTCAGCATGGACGCGACAATGATAATCGTCGCAGCGATAACTTTTTGAAGCCACGAAAACCGTGAATCTCGAACGAATCCCTGAGAAGATCGGTCGGCAAGGAGGTCTCTGGGAGAAACGCCATCACCAAGCGATTTCATGGAAAGACCGTACAAATCCTTATCACCAACGGATTCCTCACTGTCCGGAAGTTCCATCTGGTTTTTGGAAACCCCGGGATTGATCTTGGCATTCTGCTCAGAGATCTCATCCGAAAGCGGCGCCTGATCCGACTGTACTTCGGAGGCACCGGCGTCGGGAATATTCTTATCGTCATTCACCGCCATAATTTTCAACTTTGCCTTCAAACCGCCAGGCAACTTTTGGCCCTCCGAGATCATGAGGGCATATTGATAAACACTCGTAATCTAAGGAATAGAGCAATAATCGTGCCATAACCCTCCATTCGAAGAAAGTTGACGATATTGTGGACTTCTCGGCGCTGAAACCCGATCCTTCGCCCACTTCGTCGGGATTGATCTCATACAACACTCTCAGGCTGCTATACGAGCCGATAGATTTTCTGACAGAGAGGAAGAGGAAGTAAGGGAAAGTCTTGTCAACAGGTCGGCAGAGAAACGGACGAGACGACCGTGTCGTCACGGTCTTTCCCCGCGTGGCTCTTCGCAACGCGGGAATTCTTACCGATATTATATTGCTTGACCTTCGCATACAATGTCGCCCGGGTGATCCCCAACAGAGCAGCGGCCCGCGTCTTTTGCCAACCCGTCTCTTGGAGCGCCCGGAAAATAAGCTCACGTTCCGCTTTGGCCAGAGAAAAACCTTTGATCAAACCGTTTGTCTGATTGTCCGAGGCCTGAGCGCATTCGATCGAATTGATCACGATCGCCCCCAGTCCGATCCGATTCGTCGTTTCCAGAAGGATCGCTCTTTCGATAACATTCCTCAACTCGCGAACGTTCCCGGGCCATTCGTGCTTTTCCAAAGCTTCAGCGGCTAATTTCGTCAGTGATTCGATTTTATTCGGCTTCTGCGGACAGATGGTCGATGTCTCGAGAAAATACTCTGCCAAAAGTCCGATATCTTTTCTTCGTTCGGGCGAACGCAGCGGAGCCAGAACAATGGGACTCACATCCAAACGGTAATACAGATCGCGTCGGAAGCGATTGGCTTGAATTTCATGGATAAGATTGCGATTGCTTGATGCGATGATGGTCGCGTTGCAGGGAATGCTCTTGGTCCCTCCCACCTTTCGAAAACATTTCTCCTGCAGAACGCGCAGCAACTTGGCCTGCAAGTCCATCGGCATCTCAGAAATCTCATCCAGCAAAAGCGTACCGGCGCCGGCCAATTCGAGAAGCCCTGTTCGGTCACGGTCCGCCCCTGTGAACGCCCCTTTGACATGTCCAAAGAGTTCGCTCTCCAACAAGGTGGCCGTTAAGGCCGCACAGTTCACCGCAACGAAAGGCTCGTTTGGATGCCGCAGCGTATGGACGGCCCTCGCCGCCAGTTCCTTACCCGTACCCGTTTCCCCGACGATCAGAATCGGATTGCATTGGCTTTGGGCTACAAGTCGAATCATTCGGAGGGTGTTAAGAACGGACGGACTCTTTCCAACCATCGAGACAGAGACAGACAGATCGTCCGAAAAAAAACGTCTTCGAGTATCTTGCCCGCAATGAGCTGACGAGGATTTGTTTTCATTTCGGGTTTCCGACTGTGTGCCCTTTTGAGTCAGTTCGATCTTATTGATGATCTGTTTCAATTGGTGGTCGTCCCGACTTATCTCTAAGAAATGATAACCGTCCACCTCGGCGAATTCCTCAACCAAGCCGTCGGTATGGCCGTTGCTTCCCACCACGACGACCGGCACCTTGGCTAAACGTTTATCGGCCCTTGTCAAAAATTCACGAATACCCGTTGGATCAAACCGGTAGTCGCACAAGATCAAGCTTGGACGGACTCTTTGCACCATCTCCAGAGCATCCGTTGGATCGTCCGCCCCAAAAACCTTACGAGCATGCTCTCCTGCGAGCCGGCGGACTTCCGCGTCTCTGCCAATGGTTAGTATCTTATCTAAGCTAATTTCCCCCATAACGAGAAACCTTATCCTTGACGTCCGTCAGCATTGAGTGACGCCTTCTTTGAACATTGCTAACTAACGCCATAATCGACCGATGACTCCGAACAACTTTAATTTATTTATTGGACGGGCCAATAATGTCACCGACGTCGTTTTCCTTTTCTATACACACCGTTGGGCTTTCATAGTTATAGGACATGCAGCGTGCATGAGCTTTCACACGGTTCTCAATAACTCGCGAAAAGAAAGAGCCAAAACTCATGATTGAACCGTTTTTTCTTATAGGACCTCAGATATCAAGCCAATGACCGGCCATGAACATACAGGAAGCGCCCAAACAGCGACCAGGGTCAGAAGCGGTAAAATTTTCTGAGAGACAGGAAAATATATCGCTCGCCTAAACCACAACCAAAGTCCGTTGTCGATCTGTCCAATTTTTTATTCTTTTTAAAAGGTGCTCCCACGGCAATTTGCGGACGATAAGACCGATAACGATTTCGCACTGGCACAACAATTGCTCCGTCTTTTCGGCAGACCTTTTAAGTCGTGCTTTAATCCCGACCAGGGACGTCGGGATACAAAGGAAACGTGAGTTTTGAGTCCAATAAAAGAAAGTGAAAAACCATGAGTGATGCATCGTTAACCTCGGTCAGCAGCGCCCAAATGGACTACATGAATCTTCTGGTCACCCAACTGCAAAATCAGAATCCGCTGGAACCGATGGACAACAAAGAAATGGCCTCTCAGTTGGCCCAGTTTTCACAGCTCGAGCAACTCGAATCCATGAACTCGAACTTTGCGAGCGTTCTTGCCACCACCGAACGAACATACGCCGCGTCGCTCATCGGCAAGGAGGTTTCGTTCATTGCAAAAGCCGAGGACGGCACCCAGGAGCTCACTCGCGGCGTCATCGAGGAAATCTACAATGATGTGGACGGGGAGATCCTGTTATCCGTGGAGGACTATGCGATTAACCTGGACGATGTCGTGACGATTAAAGATTGACCTGATGATCTTGAATTTGAAACTAAGGAGATAATGAAATGACTTTTGCACTGACGGCCGCAGTTTCGGGGTTGCAGGCCCACCAAAAAATGCTTGATGTCACCGGTAATAACCTGGCGAATATCAACACGACGGCATATAAAGCCAGTTCGATCAACTTCTCGGAACTGCTGAGTGAAACGATCAGTAATGCATCACAACCCACGTCCGACGTCGGAGGCACGAATCCCCTACAGATCGGCAGCGGGGTTGGCATCGGCACCATATCCCGCAATATGTCACAGGGGAATATCGTGAACACGGGAAATCCTCTGGACCTGGCGCTCGAAGGCGAGGGATATTTCGTCTTGAGTGACGGTCAACGGAATGTCTATACGCGTGCGGGATCGTTTGCCGTCGATGCGGACTCGTACCTGGTCGATCCGGCCACGGGCTATCGCCTCCGACGCATTGGAATACAAGGCGAAACCGACGGTTTTCAGATTTCCGGCGACAGCAATGTACGTATCCCTTACGACGTCGGGATCCCGGCCAGCGCGACCACTGAAATTATTGTCTCAGGCAACCTCAGCGCCGATGACAAATTTGATGTCACACAAACACACGTGATAAACTCGAACGTCGAATATACATACAACACGAATTCCATGGCAACCGTATCGACCGAAATCGACCAGCTCGATCAGTTCAGCGGGACACTGACGTCGGGGACCATTACGATCAGCGGTTACCACCAGGATGGAACCGCATTCGATAGCGGCCTTACCTTGGCCGTGGATGGAGCGACAACATTGGGCGATCTCATCGACCACCTGAATACAAACGTCCTGGACGGCTCAACAGCCTCTCTGAGCAACGGGCAAATCGTTATCACCGACGACACCAGCGGCTATAGCAAATCAGACATGACTCTGTCATACGCCGGGGACGGTTCATTGACCCTGCCGACATACTTTGAGATAGACACTGTGGGGGGAGAAGAAACGAAGAATTTCAATATTACCATCTATGACTCCCAGGGAGGTGAACACGTTCTTTCCGGAGCATATGTACGAACGGATACAAACAACGCATGGGACATCGTACTTACCTCTGTTACAGGGGACATCACCGAAATCACCATGGACAATCGACGCATCGACGGTTTGACTTTTAATGCCGATAACGGCTCTTTCAATGGCATAACCGGCTCGGATATATCACAGTTCGAGATATCTTTCGCACATAATCCCCTGGTCCCGCAAACGATCGATCTCAATCTGGGAACAAAAGGCAAATTAGACGGCTTGACCCAGTTTGCAGGAAATTCCACCGCGGTAGCAAGAGATCAGGATGGTTATGGAGCGGGAAACCTGAGTACGGTCTGGGTCGATAATGAAGGGACTGTCATCGGTACCTTTTCCAATGGCATTAAGAAGAACATTGCTTCAGTCCAATTGGCCTTATTCCAGAACACCGCCGGCCTGGAAGCCGTCGGTAACAATTACTATATCCCATCCGCGAATTCCGGGGAAGCGATTGCGACGAAAGCCATGAGCGGTGGTGCAGGCTCCATTCAGGGCGGGGCATTGGAAAAATCCAATGCGGATGTGGCGACCGAGTTTGCCACGATGATCAAGGCCCAAAACGGCTATCAGGCCAACGCCAGAGCCATCACCGTCGCCAATGACATATTGCGGGAATTAACCAACCTTATCCGATAAGGAAATGGATCGTTGAGATGATAGCAGTATCGGTCATAACAACAGGACTGAACGTGCTCCTTGCGGCGCTGACGCCCCTCGAAAAGTGGCAGGCGGCCCGCCAGCCGGGCGGCCATTTCATGCATGAACGCTGGTTCATTGTGACCGGTCTGGTAGCTATCATCTGTTTGACGGTATTGCTCATTTTTGTCAGTTATCATCGTCGAACGGAAGAACGAAGAAGCGGTGATCGACGATTTTTTGAGTGCGCCGACAAAATCGGTTTGACGAAGCAGGAGTATCGCATTCTGCTGGATATCGCAGACAGGGCCGGTCTCAAACAAAACATATCGGTCTTTACGATGATCGAGGCGTTCGATTGCGGCGCGTCCGGAATCATCGAGAACACCCTGGCGCAGCAGGGAATTGAAGCCAGCAAACATTTGAGTCTCATCATCTCCGCGTTACGCGAAAAACTCGGCTTCGAGAAACAGAGTACGGCCTCCGTCGGTTCAGGACGACATTCAAGCAAACCGAACAGCAGGCAGATTCCAACGGGGCATAAACTTGAGTTAACCTGCCCTGATGACGACGATCTGGCCAATATCGAATCGATTGTCGTAAGGAATGACGATGTACAGCTTACAACTCGAACGGCGACCCCGCTACAGAGAAATCCCGGTGAAGTCTGCCGTGTACGTTATTACTACAGTGGATCGGTTTGGGAATTTGATACGACGGTAGTGAGCTGCCGGGGAAATGAACTTGCCCTGAATCACAGCCATAATATACGCTTCATTAATCGTCGGCGCTTCTTACGTGTCCCCGTCCGCAAGCCGGCCTTCATTACACACTTTCCACTTGTACGAACGGTACCGACGAGCACTCGGGAGGGTCAAGATAAAGGATCCGATTCCACTGAGACCGCTCACAATACCTGGGGGACACTGGGCTTTGTTCCCGCAGTGGTGACGGAGTTAGCCGGTCCGGGTTTGCGTGTTGAGGCGCCATTGGAAGTGAAAATTGGCCAGAGAGTCTTAATCATACTCAAATTGAGCGAAGAACCCCGACCGGACTCCTCTACATCCCACAATGAACATCCCGTCCAATCGAATATAGAACAACGTCTTAAAAGAATGCCTTTAAAAATCGTAGAAGACATTGGTGAGATCAGACACGTGGAAACCCTACAGGACGGTTTCTCAACCGGTATTGAATTGACGGGATTGAGTGACTCCGATGTGAACGAGCTGATTCGCGCCACGAACGCTGCTTCCATGAAAACCAATGCTCAGGCAACAGCGTCTTCCGACATAGAAAACGAACAAACCGTACCGGAACCGGCACTCTCACAAGGAATGTGATATGTCATCGATCACAGAACAAATTAGCTCCAGTATTGACACCTTAACACGTGAATTAGATATCATCGCGCACAACCTGGCGAATACCAGCACCGTCGGCTATAAGCGCCGATGCAACGCGTTCTCGAAGTCGCTCGAAGAACAACAGGGCTTTTCATCCGACAATAGCGATTCGACATCGTCACTTGATTTTTCACAGGGCAACACCGTCGAAACAGGACGGCCGTTGGATCTGGCGTTGTATGGTAAAGGTTTCCTGGTGATCGAAACACCCGACGGGCCGCTTTATACCCGCAACGGCGTGTTGCACGTCAACCAGAACAGTCAAATCGTGGATTCCCTGGGACGAATCGTCGCCGGCCAATCCGGCCCGATCGTCATACCGCGCAACGTGGGCATCTCCCAACTGAGCGTATCGAGCGAAGGAACGATCAGTGCCAACGGCACGGCCATCGGAACATTGAATGTAGTGACTTTCGAAGACGAAAGCAGACTTGTGGCCGCCGGTGATAACTGCTATCGGACGGCCACGGGAGAGGCGACACCAATCGCCGCCGAAAATATCGTTGTCAAACAAGGCTACCAGGAAGCGTCGAACGTCAAAGTCATTGATGAATTAGTAGGCATGATATTGGTCTCCAGACTCTACGAAGCCAATATCAAGACGATCTCAGCCTTAAAACAAACCTCCAGCAGTCTGACAAGCCTTGCGATGGGTTAAAGAAGAGCCGACAACCAAGGAGAAAAACCATATGTTAAGAGCATTTTCCACAGCGGCCACGGGCATGACGGGACAACAAATGATGGTCGATGTCATCGCGAATAATCTTGCGAACGTGAACACGACGGGATTCAAGCGAAGCCAGATCAATTTTCAGGATTTGCTATACGTCACGGAAAGAGAACCCGGCACCGAAGTGTCCGCGGGAATCAAGTCCCCCAGCGGCGTTGAAATAGGCAGCGGCGTGCGTGTTGTGTCCACCACCAAAGTTTTTACACCCGGTGAGCTTCAGAATACCGGCCGCGCTCTTGACATTGCTATTTCAGGGGACGGCTTTCTTCAAGTCACGATGCCCAACGGCGATTTACGATACACGCGCGACGGTTCTTTGCAGATCAACGCGAACGGCCAATTGGTGACCTCGAACGGATACACGATAGAGCCGGCCGTAAGTATTCCAACGGACGCCGTTGCCGTAAATATAGAAAAAGACGGAGGCATCAATGTGACGGATTCATCGGGCACCCAATCGGTTCTCGGTCCGCTTCAATTGGTGCGTTTTCCGAATCCGTCCGGTCTTGGAAGCGAAGGGGACAACCTCCTGTCGGAAACCGAAGCCAGCGGCACGCCCACCACCGGCACGCCGGGCGAAAATGGTTTCGGTTCCATCCAGTCGGGATTTTTGGAAAAGTCCAATGTCCAGATGGTAACCGAATTGGTTAATCTGATTACCGCCCAGAGAGCTTACGAGATTAATTCACGTGCCATTAAAGCGGGTGACCAAATGCTCCAAACCGCGAACAGTGTCGTCAGATAAGATCATGAGTAGAGGAGAGAACATGAGGACAAAAAAACATAAGAGTGCAAAGATAATTCTGTTTTGTGCGGCTATGGTTTTTGCATTCTTTTACCAGGCTTCGGCGAAAAACGTAGCCGGTGACCCGCAGCAAGACGTTGACTTGAGAATCTATCTGCCCAGAGAAGTGACGGTCAAAGGGGCGAATTTGATGTTGGGCCGGGTCAGCGTCATCCAGGGTGCGGAATCCCTCGTCGCCAAGGCAAACAATGTCGCCATCGGGCGGATTTCAGTCGCGAATCAGAGTATTGTTATCGACAGGCCAACCATATTAAGCCGATTGGCAAGCAGTGGAATCCCTTCATCGAAAGTCACATTCAAAGGAGCTGATCAAACAACCGTCAAACGGGAGCAACGAGCTGTGAGCAGTCGAGAGCTTGTCGCTCTGGCAAGTTCGTTTCTCAAGAATCATCCTCCGGATGCATCCATTTGCCAATGGAGCGTCATTCGTAGACCGAAAGACCTGGTCATCCCCGGTGAAGAGGAAAAATTACAGTTCACTCCACGACTTGTCCTCAGCCGCACAAAAAGCCAGGCAAAGATTGAGATCATCGTGTCGTGTAATGGCATGAGGATAGGAAGTCGATATGTTTTATTTGCTCTGAAGTACAATTGCCGACAAGCCGTGACAATAGCGCCGATTGCCAAAAACGCGGTCATTGGCCCTGAGCATGTCAAAGTGGAGCTGAAACGGTCGAATTATCCGGAACCCTCCGACTGGAAGCCGCCCTTTGGTCTTATCGCGAAGCGTCCGCTGGCCGCGAATGCCATCCTTCAACCGTATATGGTAGAATCTCACACCTCCTCAACGATCATCAAACGCAACCAAAGTGTCGTCATTCGAATTGAGCTGCCGGGACTTCTCATTACGGCGACGGGAATGACACTGGAGGACGGCAGAGCGGGCGAACATATCAGAGTTCGCAACGCGGACTCCCAACGGATCATCCTGGCAAGAGTCTGTGAAGATGGAAGCGTAGAGCCTGCTTTATGAAAAGACGCATTCGGTAACAATCCAGAAAGGACGAATGATGAATATAAAAAGAGTGATTAAGCTATCTTTCCTGATACTCGCATTAATCTTTGTATCCTGCTCGCAAGCGGACTCGATCTGGGCCAGGAGAGGCAAGGATATGAGGGATACATATGCCGACGATGTGGCTCGTCAGATCGGCGACATTCTAACAATCAAAATAAGCGAAGACAGCAAAGTCGATAACAAGGCCAAGAGAGATTTGAATAAGGATACGGACCGGTCAACCGTTTTCAACGGGGAACTGGGCAAGTTCGCCGACATTGGCGAGTTTGGCATGGCGGCCTCATCCGGGAATGCGTTGAACAGCAAAGCCGATTACAAGGACGAACGAAGTTTTGTCGATAGTATTACCGTCGTTGTCATGGACGTATTGCCCAATCGCAATTTGCTCGTCATGGGAACGCGCAACCGTAACATCGGTGGCGACATCCAGACGATTGAGGTCAGCGGCATCGTCAGGCCGAGCGACATCGCATTTGACAATACGATCAAAAGTGAACAGGTCGCTGATTTTCATATCATCT
The DNA here is from genome assembly GCA_964476475.1 of uncultured Pirellulales bacterium. GTDB lineage: Bacteria > Planctomycetota > Phycisphaerae > Sedimentisphaerales > Anaerobacaceae > JAFGTG01. The sequence goes on along the minus strand of CAYZAT010000070.1, from coordinate 4,247 downwards.
CCAAGAACAGCGGCGTTTCAGCGCCCTATACGAAACCGGGCTGGCTGGGCGGCCTGCTGAATTTAATCTGGCCGTTCTAACGATCCCGTTCAGACCGTTTTTCTGAAAGTCATCACACATGGAACTCATGACAGGCATGCGAACGAAAAGGTCAACGAGCTTGAAAACACTCCTGATGTGTGCACTGGTTAGTTGCACATTCCTTCCCGGTGTCGGACGGAGCGAACGAATCAAAGACATCGTCGATATTCAAGGGCTTCGAGGCAATCCACTTACAGGCATTGGCATCGTTATCGGCTTGACCAACACCGGTGATACGACACTTCTCTCCCGCCAAATGCTGACGAATATGCTGAGGAACTCGGGCCTCGTTCTTTCTCCCTCCGACCTGACCGGCGGCAATGTCTCCGTCGTTTGCGTTACGGCGGAGTTAGGGCCTTTTTCACGGGAAGGCTCGCGAATCGACGTGGATGTCTCCGCCATCGGAGATACGAAAAGTCTTCAGGGTGGAAAACTTCTGCCCACGCCTCTGAAGGGCCTCGATGGTCGGGTGTATGCAGTCGCCGACGGGGGAATTTCATTAGGGGGCTGGTCGGCGGGAGGCGACAAAGCCACCGTGACGAAAAACCACCAGACGGTCGGGCGCATTCCCAACGGCGGGATCGTTGAAAAAGAAGAAATCGCGACGTTCGTTGAGAACATTGCCGGCGAAAGGATCATCAGCCTGAATCTCAGGAATGAAGACTTCTCGACCGCCCGAAAGATCGGCCAGACCATTAACCAGGCTCATCCGGACCATGCCGTGGTCGTCGATGCCGCGACGATCCGGATTAAAGTCCCCGCCGAACTGGGTAAGTACGACATTGCCGGCTTTATCGATGATATCACGAAAGCCGAGGTCGAGGTCGATATCCCGGCAACCGTCGTGATCAACGAACGCACGGGCACAATTGTCGTCGGGGAGAAAGTCGGTATCTCTGCGGTGGCGATTTCTCAGGGCAGTCTGGTGGTCAGAATCAAAGAAAGTGAGCGTGTCTTCCAGCCGACGGCGCCTTTTTCCGACGCCGGCACGACGGAGAGAGTTCCGGATACATCGATCGGCGTGGAAGAAACCAAAGCACACCTGATTACCGTGCCGCGTTCGGTAACCGTTTCAGATCTGGCCAAGAGCCTCAACGCCATCGGAGCCTCGCCGACCGACTTGATAGCGATATTCAATGCCTTGAAAGAGGCCGGGGCACTTCAAGCCAAGCTGATCATTATGTAGGAGACGTTCGATGGACAGTGCCAAGTTAATCCTAACCGAATCCGTCAGCCCGCCTGAACCGCTGGGGCAGCTCGACCTATCGAGTCTGAACGGCGCCTCGGAAGAAAAAAAAGAGAAGATCGCCAAAGATTTCGAATCGGTCCTGCTCAATAAGCTGTTGGGCGAAATGCAAAATTCAATCGGAGATTGGGGCTCTGAGAAAAGCGGCCTGTTCAAACAGGTTCAGGGGATTTTTTATATGTTCCTTGCCCGCGATGTCGCCCAAAATGGCGGGATTGGATTGTGGAAGGACATATACGGCTTCTTAAATAATGCTGATCAAGCCAAAGCCGCGGAAAGTCCATTGGATGCGGAGATATGAAAACGATTGCAATCGAAATAGAAGAAAAAGTCGATGCACTGCTCCTTTGCCTGGATGAAAACGTTCAGTTTTTGCAGGAAGGACTCTCGCGGCTCGATGAGCTGCGTCGATTCGTCATCAAACGCGACGACGTCGCCTTAGGTAAACTGCTTGAAAAGATCCAGGTGGAGGCGAACGATCATAAACGCCACGAACGAAACCGGCAATCAATACAACAGAAATTAGCGGCGGCCCTCGGATATGAACCGAGGCAGATGACGCTATCGGCTCTTGAAACCATTTTGCCAAAAAGGAGAAAGGATCAGATCACAAAGAGAAAAACAGAGATCAAATCGCTTGTCGGGCAATTCCGTAAGGAACATTTAGAGACTGTTTTGCTTTTGTCTGAATGCGCCAGATTCAACAATTTGCTTCTAAACAGTATCTTTGATCTTAGCAAAGTCGAAAGCTTCAGTTACAACTCGAACGGCACGGCAAAACGGCAAACTGACGTGGCTCTTATCAACTTACAGTTGTAGCGGACTAATCTCTGAGTTCAGACATCTTCTCAATGTTGAAGGATCTGACCACTGAAAAACCTATTCTGAACCGAGCGACAGCATGAATTATGATATAGCAATCAGCGGACTGAACGCAACCCAGAAGGCGCTGGAGACCATTGGTAATAATATTGCCAACGCCGCGACGGAGGGCTATCACCGCCAGAGAATCGAATTGGCTCCGGCGTATTCATCACAGTCCCAAACCGGTTCGGATCTGATCGGAGGCGGCGTCGAGGTCGCCGAGGTCACCCGATTGATTGATTCCTTTATACAAAATGAAATCTTCCGGCAGCAATCCTCATTAGGTCAGGTCTCGCAAGAACTGGACATACTGAACTCGGTCGAAACGGCATTCGGAGAATTATCTGATAGTGAAGGTTTAAACGCAGCGATTGATGAGTTTTTCAACGCGTTGCAAGACCTGTCCGCACATCCTACAGACGCCATATATCAAAATCAGGCCGTGACCGCCGCGGAAACCATGGCGGCTCAATTTCGCGTCCTGGGAGAGTATTTAACAACCTTAGAAAACCAGATTGTCTTGGAAGCCGAGAACACAATCGAGCAAGCGAACGCGCTCATTAGTCAAATAGCCGACCTCAACAGCCTCATCCAACAACAAGAGACGAACGGCCGGCAGGCCAATAACTCGAAGGACCAAAGGGATCAACTGATTTCCGAATTATCCCAATGGATCGATATTGAGACTCAGCAACGAAACGACGGTGTCATTGACGTGAGTGTCACCGGGATACCCGTCGCAAGCGGCGCGACTACGTTTGACCTGGAAGTCGGCTTGAGAGACAACCTCGACCTGGGCCTAAGTATTGCCGGCCGCTCCACGTACAGTACGTCCTTACAAGGCGGACAGCTCGGCGGTTTGTTCTCATTGAAAAATGAACTCATCTCCGGCCTCCACGCCGACCTGGATACGCTGGCCCATGCCATCATTCAACAAGTGAATCAATACCACGTGCAGGGCGTGGGTTCAGAGGGCTCATTTACCGAATTAACCGGCTGGTCCATCGTAAACAAAGACCTGGCGGATTTTGACCCGCCGTTATCCGATGGACGTATGAGCATAAGAGTCACGAATGCAACGACTGGAGAAACGACACGAGCGACGATTTCTGTCGATACGGCAACCGATTCCTTAACGACCTTAGCCGGTAAAATTGATTCCATCTCGGGCCTGAGCGCCTCCGTACATGAATCGAGGCTCCATATACAAGCCGATACGAATTATGAGTTCGATTTCCTGCCCAGCGTTCTTGATACGCCTACAGCGAGTGATTTCACCGGGACGACATCGCCTCCCACCGTATCCGTTTCGGGGATCTATACGGGCACGAAAAATCAAACCTTCACGTTTACGGTCTCAGGCACCGGCTCCGTCGGGAACGACGCCCTGCAAATCACCCTGACGGACGGGGAGGGTAATACGGTAACAACACTGAACGTGGGCGCCGGTTATCCGGCGGGAGACAACCTCGACATGGGCAATGGCATCAAGATAGCCCTCAGCACCGGCGACCTGGCCGATGGCAATACGTTTGAAGTCGATGTTTTTGCCGAGACGGATACATCGGGCGTCTTAGCCGCGGTAGGGATCAATACGTTCTTCTCCGGCAACGCGGCGACGAACATGGCGGTCAGCGCGGTCATCACCGATACACCGAGTCGTATCGCAACGGCCCTGGGATCGGATGGGATAGATAACACAAACGCCCTGCGCATGGAAGAGACGAAAAACCGCGCCGTCGATAGTCTGAATTCCATGACGCCCGGGGAATTCTATCGCCGAGTGGTGACAGAGACAGGGCAACGCATCACCGTCAGACAGATACGCCAGGACAGCATCGAAGGGATACTCCAAAACCTCGCCAATCAGGAAAGTGAAGTAAGCGGTGTCGATGTCAATGACGAAGCCGCCCAGATGCTGGTCTTCGAGCAAATGTACAATGCAATGGCGAAATATCTCAGTACCGTCCAAATACTAACCATGACCCTAATGGAAATCATATAAGAATCCGCCAATGGACGCCGTAAAGCACAATACACAATCTATAGAGGACGT
>CAYZAT010000069.1:0-15380 GCA_964476475.1 uncultured Pirellulales bacterium | reverse complement strand
TCTGAGCGTGCATCCATGTGCCGAACAGACCGGTTTGAAAACGATTTCCCGGATAGTCCTCCAACAACGGCCAGGCCGCCACATACATGGAAAAACCGCCGCCATACGTTTGAGAAACATTTTCACGAGGGGCGCCCAGGTATCCGGCCATTTGCCCGCTCCGCATATGATTAGAGCCGCCGATCGAGGTGGCCGGCGAGAGCAGCACGAGAATCAGCCAGGAAGTGAATCCTGTTAGAACCTTTTTTCCGAGCATAAGAGGATCTCCGAAACAGATTGTCTTTCCTGCCTCCAGCGAATGCAGGACTCCAAGAACATACGGCAGGCAGCAGGCATCTGTCAAGCAGGCTTTGTGAAAATCATTCGGAGCGTTGGAAAGAAGATTTTCAATGAAGAAGATATCACTATCTGTCGCGCCCGCGCGAGCGGGGATCCCTTTAAACCGCTAACCTCAATAGATCCTCCCGTGAGGTGTCCCTTACGGGGCTGCTTGCGCACGGATGACCGGGTTCATCGGTTGTCTATTCCAGTTACAGCTTAATCGAGCTTTGCAGCTCGGCAATGGCCGCCTGAACCTGTTGGAGCTGCTGCTGGAGAACGCGTACCTTTGCCGTCTCGGCCTCCAGCTTCGCGGCCAGTTCGTCGATTCTCACCTGGGCGGCCTGAGCCTCCGCCGCCGCGGTATCCCGCGATTGTGTGAGCTGCTCGACTTGCCCTTTCAATTCCGCAATGGTCTCAGCATCCTTATTAACCCTCTGTTGCATCGAGTCAAGCTCAGCCACCTTGGCTTGTAATTGATCGCGCGACTCGACCAATTCCGTGACCTGTGTCTGCAGTTCGTCCCTCGCCTGAGTGACCACGTACATTTTGGCTTCGATCGACTCTTTCTCCTTCCTGGTTTTCGCCAGCTCATCCTGAAGGTTTTTCACCTTGGCCTCGTTGCAGCCGGTCAGACCGAGCGAAAGACTTAAGGCTACAATACACGACATCATCAATGTTTTCTTCATCGTCGCCGCTCCTGTTCTTATAGTGTGAGGTTGATTACTGTCCGCCAAACAAGGATTCCGAGCCCCTCCCCCGGAACCGGCATTGACTTCGGGGATTCTATCACAATCCGTTCAGGATGTCAAGAGGATTTGCACCAACGCGGAATTAGCATTGAGGACGGCGACAATGGTTCTTTATGGATGAATCAACGGTAACGCTACGCAGAATCCATCGGCGGATCGACAGGCGGCGGGCTTTCGTCTTCTTCGGATTCCTCCGTCGGCTCTTCGTCTTTGGGCGGCTCGGAAGGCGACGGTTCCTCTTCAAGCCCCGGCTGGACCACGCGCGGAGGAACCAGCAACACCTTCTCACCCACGTCCAGCCCCCCGGTTATTTGAACAAAGGTATCGTTGAACAATCCCGTCTGAACCTCCCGCTGCTCAACATCATCGCCATTGACGACATAACTGACCTTTTTTCCGGATCGGTTGGCCACGACCTGGACCGGTACGATTTTGACACCATCGAGCTGCTCGACGAAAATCTTCACTTTGGCCGACATGCCGGGTTTGAGCACGTCGTGCTTGCCGTCAATCGAGACCTGTGTGGTATAGACCTTCACGCCGGGATCGAGCCAGCCATGCTGCGGATCGGGCAATGGAGCGACGCTGATCACCTTACCGTGGAACACCAGGTCGGGAAGCGCTTCGACGGTCACCTCAACGCGCTGGCCCGGATCCACCATATTCACCGAGGCCTCGTGGACTCTCAATTCCACGCCCATCAGGTCGGAATTGGGAATCGTGAAAATCTTCTGGCCTTTGCGCACCATGTCGCCGATCTCGATCGGATCCTCCCGTCTTTGATACCAGTCGGCGCTGGTTCCATAAATGGCGATACCCGGCGCCGGGGCGCGAATCGTACAGGCGGCGATTTGACGCTCGAGCTTGGTCACATGCTCTTTTTGCAGATCGTGTCGGGCTCTGCTGCTCTCAAGCTTCGCCTGCGTCTGGGCCAGCCGGGACCGGGTTCGGGCCAGCGTTCGATCCAATTCGCGCTGGGCCTCGTGGTAGTCGCTGAGAAGCTGCTTGGTTTGCTTGGGAAAATCATAGCGCTTGAACAAATCCAGCGCATCCGAGGCCTGCTCATGCTGGACCCGGAAACTATTGACGGACAGCTCTTTCTGCCGAACCTCGATCTGAGGGGCGTAGTTCGCCTTAAAAAGCTTCATCGTGGATTCCAGCTCGCTCTGGGCCTGCGTGAGTCTCTGCTCGGCCAGAATGATGCTGTCATTCAGTTCTTTAAGCGTTTGTTTGCCCCCACCGCCCTCGCTGTTGGGATCTTCGAGAAACGCCAGGATACCCGCCATATCGATGGTCGAATTCGGATCGCGTTCTATTTGACCGATGAGTTTGGCGGAGGCGGTCTCGCCGAGATAATTTTGCAAATCCATCAGGCCGAATTCCACCGCCAACTGCGACGCGGCGATGTCGGATTCGTTCTGTTTTCCCTGGATCACATGAGCTTCCTGGGCTTCTAAATAATTCGCCTGGGCATTGGAAAAATCAATAAGCTCTCGATTGTAGTAATCTTTGAGATCGGACGAGTTCAATTGGCAGATGATTTTCCCATTATCCACGTCCTCCTGCGTGATGACCGTTCCTTCCTGAATGATATCGGCGATCTCGACGCCGCGCCCCTCCACTTCACACATAATATCCGTGGACTCCTGGGCCTTGACGTTGCCGCTCTCGGTGACCGTGATGGTCAAATCATCGACGCGGACCGTAAAGGTATTGGCCACCGCATCGGCATCATTTGAGGCCGGTTTTCGAATCCACCCCGCTACGACCACGGCGCCCGCCCCAAAAAGGAACAGAAATCCGACGATCCACAGCCACCTCTTCACACCTGTCTTGGTCTGATTACTCCGCCGTCCATTTGGCAGACTTGTGTTTGCCTTCTCTTGATGTGTCATACCTTCTGCCTACGAATTACGTCTATTTCGACATCTACCACAAATTTCGGACTTCCATTGTTAATAGCGTACTAAATCTGACTCAGATTTTCAATCGATTTCTGACGCACCTTGTATTTATAAAGCATATATCGGCTTCCCGGGAGGCCGCGCAGAATGATCTCTTTGAAAGATTATAGACTCGGTTCGGACCGGAAGTTCGGCGGATTTGGAGAATTTTCCACCTTTGCCCCGGCGGTTTTGTGAAAAATCGATCATTCTTTCATAGAAATTGTGAAAAACCACCTGCTTAAACGGCCGAAATCCACACCGGCTTGCTTTTCACGTAAACAGCACTTCCTCCTTGAATTAAGGGCTATCTGCCATCGTCCTATAATAGAATTTCGAGAAAATTTCCCAAAAAATGGTTTTATATATTGACGAAGTGGGAGAAAGTGGTAAAATTTCCCATCATTGATAGAACAAGTGGGGCTATTGCCATGCTTTTATTAACAGGAGAATACCAGCACGTTGTTGACGGCAAGAGTCGGGTCCTTATCTCGAACAAGCTGAGGAGCCAGATCGACGTCGATGAGCACGGCAGTAATTTCTATCTTGTCCTGGGTGCGAACGGCATTCTCTGCTTGTATCCGGAGAAATATTTCGAGCGGATCGTCCTTGCCGTCGGGCCGGGGACCGCCGCCCCGGACGAGGCGGTGACGTTCGAGCGAATGAGCTTTGCGATGGCCAGCAAGGTCGAGCTGGACGGCCAGGGGCGGTTGCTCCTGAACGAACGGCTGCGAAAGAGGGCCGGATTAAAGGATAACATCACGCTGGTCGGCATAAGAGACCACATTGAGTTATGGAATTCCGAGCACTGGGAACAGTATCTTTCAGACCATATGGCCCAGTACCAAAAACAAATGGCGCAGGCGCGACAGATCGTCCTGCAGAAACAGAATGAGGAGCTTTAACTTTTGGAGCGGAGATTCAACAAAATGATAGGACTGACTTCGAACCCTTGTCGCACGGTGGCCGAGAGTTTAGCCGGCAGCCGGGACGTCGACGAACAAACGCTGGCCGCTCTCGCCATTCTCGATGAAAAGCTGGAGCGGCTGAAAAAGCTCGACAGTGCTTTCTATGCCGTCGCTTTTTCGAGTGACGTTGAAAAGCTCCGCAGCCGAAAGAGCGCCGTTGCGGTGGGTTGAATTCATCACGTAAACGCTGCGGATGCCGCGCCGAGTCCTATAATACAGGGATCGAGGCGGCATGCGACAGGCATAATATGGCATACGAGAAGTGAATGGTTCGATTACAGAGCATATTCCAGTTCTTGCCGGAACGATAGCCGAGCAGATCGAGATACCAGCGGATGGTGTGGTCGTCGATGCGACGATCGGGCATGGAGGTCACAGCTTTCTTCTCGGCAAGACCTTGGGCCCTGAAGCAGTGATCATCGGTATGGATATTGATTGGAACGCTGTCCGAAGGGCCCAGGATATTCTAAAAACGCTTGATTGTAAGGTGGTTTTGCGCAATTCGAATTTTTCAGAAATCCGCGACGTCGTACACTCACAGGGCATGGAAAAGGTGGATTTGATCCTGGCGGATCTGGGACTGTGTTCGGCGCAGGTGGACGATGCGACGTTCGGACTCAGTTTTCGGACGAATATGCCCCTGGATATGAGAATTGACAAAAGATTGAAGCGGACCGCTGCCGATATAGTGAATACATTGGATGAAAAATCACTGGCTGACGTGATTTATCAGTTCGGTGAAGATAGGGCCTCGCGACGGATCGCTCGCTTTATCGTGCAGGAGCGTCGAACCGAGCCGATTACGACGACGGCCCGCCTGGCCGAAATCGTGTTCAAGGCATTGAGAAGACCCCGGCAAAGCCGAAAAAGCAGAATTCACCCGGCCACCCGGACGTTTCAGGCCTTGCGAATTGTCGTCAATAACGAATTGGAAAATTTAAAAGCGTTACTCGAGGCCGCCCCGGCGCTACTTAAAAGCAAAGGACACGTGGCCATTATTAGTTATCACAGCCTGGAAGATAGACTGGTAAAGAATGATTTCAAGCAAAACGAAGCGACCGGAACGTACACAATCATTACGAAAAAACCGATCGTGCCGACCCGGGCGGAAATCAGAGAAAACCGACGAGCGAGAAGCGCCAAATTGAGAATTGCACAGAGACCGTAGTCTCGCTCTATCGCATACGGAAGAAATTGGAGTTTGGATTATGACTTCAGACGCTAAGATTGGATTGTTATTAGGCCTTGTTTTCATCTTCATTATCGCGTTTGTGATTAACGGTCTTCCCCGTTTTCGAAGCACCACAAACGGCAGCGAGCTCACTACGAATATGGTCAGCTCGCAAAACGATACCCTGGGCATCGGCGACAGGGAGCGCGAAGTTCAGGATATGATTGACTGGCCCGAGCCGCCGGCGGAGGAGCCGGAACCTCAGCCACAGACGATTGCCTCTGAAGTGGAGGACGACGAGGACGTCCGCTTCCAGATCAAGCTGCCGGAGACCCTTTCATACGAGCCCATCGTTGAAACGCCCGAGGAATCCGAACCCGCGCCCATCGTGCCGGTGGAGCCGCCTCAGGTCGAATCCACGCAATCAACCCTGGCCAAACTCTTCGATCCACCCGCTCCGGAACCGCCCAGAGAGGAGAAAAAGGAAGAGAAAATCGAATTTAAAAAGCCGCCCCGCCCAACCCGGCCGGTTTCGCCCAAGATTCATGTCGTCAGTGACGGCGATAACCTGGCGAAAATCGCCCTGAAATTTTACGGCCCCGAGGACGGCAATACACGGGCGAATATCATGCGGATCTTCGAGATCAATAAAGAACAGCTCACCTCACCGCACGACCTGAAAATCGGGCAGAACCTGATTATCCCCCCGCCGCTCGTTTCGCAGGCGGATCAGAATGAGACAAAGAATCCACCATCAGACTCGCTATTTGAGAAGGTCGAATCCATTGGCCGAAAGCTGCTGAATCCGGATAAGCCGAAGACAACGGCTGATCGGCCGAAAGTCCCCGCCGGCGGCAAGCGATACACCGTCAAAGACGGTGATAGCCTGTGGCGCATCGCCGCCGATCAGCTTGGGAACGGCAGCCGATATAAAGAAATTATTAAATTAAATGCCGATATCTTAGAGGACGAGCATAGCCTCGCGCTCGGGACAACATTGAAATTACCGGCCAGGTAAAAACCGCCAAAGAAATGAAAAAATCAAAATGTAAAATGCAAAATTAATGAAGTCATCCGCCTTCGGCGGATTCCGCTGTTTTGATTTTTGATTTTTAAACTTTAATTTGCTTAGAATGTCTCACTTCCGTTTTGTCTTTGTTGTGTTTTGTTTTACGGCGGTCCTTATCGTGACGGTGTATATGCGGAACGTCAACAACCGCCTCTTCTACCAGCTCTGCCAATGCAACGCGGAAAGAGACCGACTGAAACAGGAACTTGGGGCCAGGCAACTCCGGCTGGAAAGTGTGATCAATCCCGCCTCGCTTTCCCCTCGAATCCCTCACACAGAGAACGAAGATTAGCCCCGTGAAAAACGCCCGAACCATCATTATCTTCTCGTTGCTGCTGATCGGAGCCTTTCTCACCCTCATCGGACGATGTTTATACCTCCAGCTTTACAAAGGCGAGCATTACCTCGACGCCGCCTCCAGACAGCAACAGGCCTACACGAGCCGCCAACCTCAGCGGGGCGGGATCTTCGATCGCCGCGGCCGGGTGATGGCTGCGAGCAACAAGATTCATATTATTAGGGCTGACCCGCTCATCATTGACGATCCGAAAGAGGTCTCCAACAAGCTGGCTTCGATTGTGGATATGCCTGCACACGAAATCTGCAAGCTTATCATGGATCGAAAGGACAAACGATATGTCAGAATCAAGATTGGCGCCGATCCGTGTGAATGCGACCTGGCCCGGAAAGTCCATCATGGCATCGTCGTGGAGTCGGACTGGCAACGGTATTATCCCACAAGCTCCCTAATGGCCAACATCGTCGGCTTCACCGATCCGTACGGCCGGGGACTGGAGGGAATTGAGCTGAAATACAACACGCAGCTTGTCGGCTCGTCCTCGCGGAACATCTTTTTGGCTGACTTCCGCCGCCGACCCATTCGCCCGAAAGCCCAGGACGGCGTCCTGGCCAACGGCGTCGGGATCATTCTGACCATCGACGCGACCATCCAGCAGTTCGTCCGCGACGAGCTGATGAAGCGATATCTGGAGTACGAGGCGGAATCGGCGGTGGCGATTGTGGCCGAACCGAAAACCGGGGCCATCCTGGCGATGGTCTCGCTGCCCGACTTCGATCCGGCTAACCGAAACTGCGATCCGAATAACTTCCGCTCGCGGGCGCTCACCGACTGGTACGAGCCGGGCAGTATCCTCAAACCGTTCGTCGTAGCCACGGCGCTTGAAGCCGGCGCGATCAGAAAAGACGAGACGATCTTTTGCGAGAACGGAAGCTACTCCGGCAAGGGATTCGGACATATCGGCGAGTATCGCAACGGATTCGGCAATCTGACCATTACCGGGATTCTGATGAAATCCAGCAATATTGGAATGGCCAAAGTCGGCCAGAAGCTTGGTAAGGAGAAACTATACGAAGGATTGAAGCTCTTCGGCTTCGGCGCAAGAACGGGAATTGAATTGCCCGGTGAAGTCTCCGGCCTGCTGCGAAGCCCCGACACATGGGATGGATACAGCATTACCCGCATCCCGTTCGGGCAGGAAATCTGCGTCACCGGAATCCAGTTGATTCGGGCCTTTTGCATCCTGGCCAATGGAGGACGTCTGGTTCGCCCATTTATCGTCAGAGCTATCGTAGACCAAAACGGCCAGATCAAGGAGCTTAACCGCCCTCCGCCGCCGGTCGGCTACATCATCAAACCTGAGGTCGCCGAATGGTTGGTCACGAAAGCTTTGAGCGATGTGGTAAATAAGGTCGGAGGAGGGGGAAAGAGAGCGAAACTTGAAAAGTGGACGGTTTTCGGCAAGACCGGCACAGCTCAAATTGCGAAGAGCAATTCGAGAGGTTATTCCGATCGAAATTATATGGCGTCCTTCTTGGCCGGCGCCCCGGCCGAAGATCCCGCCATCGTCGTTCTGGTCTCCATACGCAAACCGAACCTCTCACTCGGTAAAAGCTACACCGGCGGCGTTGTATCCTCGCCCGTAGCCGCCAGGATCATAGAAAGAACACTAACGTACCTCGACGTCGAGTAAACAAAAATAAAAAATCAAATTGCAAAACGTGATATTAAGGAAGCCATAAAGGAAATGCAAAAATCAAAATGTAAAATGAAGAATTAGGATAACCATCCGCCGGAGGCGGATTCCGCAATTTTGATTTTTAATTTTTGATCTTTAAATTTTCTTTGGCGGGTTCCGCATTTTTAATTTTTGAATTTTAACTTTTGATTTTTCACCGATGGCCAGAATCATTTACGGCGTAGCGGGGGAGGGATTCGGACACAGCAGCCGCTCCCACTTGATCGGGCAGAGATTCATCGACGCCGGCCACGACGTCATGTTCGTCGGATCGCAGAAGTCGCTGCTCTATCTCAAACGCTATTTCGGCGAGCGGGTCAAAGAGATCTTCGGCCTGTCGTTCGCGTTCGAGGGCACGCGGATCGACAAATCGGAAACGCTCAAGCAAAACCTTCTCAAGTTACCCGAGGCGAACCGGCAAAACGACGAGCTTTTCAAGAAACACTTCGAGCCGTTTCAGCCGGAGTTGGTCATCTCCGATTTCGAGCCGTTTAGCGCGTGGTGGGCCTGGCGCAAGAACGTGCCGTTCATCAGCATCGACCACGAGCACATGCTCACGCACTGCAAGCTGGACCACCCGTCCCAAAGCAAAAACTGGTTCTCCCGCCTGACGGCGCGGGTCGTCACCGAATGTCACTACGTTGGGGCCGTCGCGTATATCGTCGTGAATTTCTTCAAAGCCCCGCTGAGAGTCGATTCGGCCGTCCTGGCGCCGCCCATCGTAAGAAACGCCGTGAGTACCCTTAAACCAACATCCGGCGACCATATCCTCTTGTACTCGACCACCGGGACGGACCGGGACCGGCTCTTAGAGATTTTACATAAGTTCGATCAGCAGCCATTTATCATCTACGGCTATAATGAAGACGTCGAAGATCGAAACTGTTCGTTCAAGAAACGCTCGACGGAAGGCTTTCTCACCGATTTGGCGAGTGCACGGGGCATCATTGCCTCGGCGGGCTTTTCTTTGATCAGCGAGTGCATGTCCCTGAAAAAGAAAATGCTCTTACTGCCGATAGCCGGACAATACGAGCAAACCATTAACGCTCATTACATCCGAAAACTCGGTTTGGGCATTTCCGCAGAAACACTCGACGAGGCGGTCGTATCGGAATTCCTCGACGAACTGGACAAGCCCATCCCCGACGACGACCGAATCCTCTGGCCCGACAACAACCAATTCTTCCACATCCTCCAGCAAGAATTGAACAAACTCCATAAACCCATAACAATACTGTGATAGACAAGGTAAGAATGGGTAAATGACGTCATTCCCGCGCAAGCGGGTATCCAGATCATCGTTACAATCCTAGATTCCTGTTTTCACGGGAATGACATACCGAGTGACGCCCTTGCCTGTTACTCATTACTTGCCATTAATTCCCCCAGCCCAAAACCTTCGGATTGATTCGCAGTTCGATATCGTCTTTCGTCCCAACTTTCCCATCCGGACCGGGACTGAAGATTTTCTTGTTCTTAACGTCAATAATATATTCGTCACCGTAAGCACGAGCCTTCGTGCTCACGTTTTTACCAAGCCTCTTGTTTAATACAACCTGAAGGAGATCGTTGCGTACCAGCAAACGAAAGCCTTTCTTTTGATTGATATTGGAGAAGAATCTCATCCCCTGTATACCTGTTGAGCCCAGAGGATTGTAGCCTCTGTAGATCAAAAGCAGCAATTTCCCATTTCGGAACGGATCGGTCTCCTTGAAGGGGTAGTGAACCGGCCACACAGACAGCCTTTCTGTCGTTGTGTTTCCGGTTTGCTCCATTGCGTTCAAGCAGTCGTCACAACGATTCTTGTACAAGCGCAGCGTGGAATGTCTCTTGAGCAGCGGAATCTTGCCCGTGAGGCTAACGCCTGAGTTATTTAAAACGGCATTCTTAATAAGAAGATATTCGAACAAAACACTATTGCGCAATGATAGTTGCTCTTCATTGAGAAGAGTGAAATGTGTTGCCAAAAGCTCGATGGTATTCTTCGAAGTTTTCGGATGATTCACAATGGCATTGGACGCCTTGATCGTCGTTTCCAGACATAGATGACAAATGAATCTTTCAATAAACAGCCGGGCGTTTAAGGAGAGCTTCCTGGACACCGAATCCAACTCGATCAACTCGATAGTGAAAGCATGGATATGGTCCGGATCGGTCTGCAAATAGGCATAAACTTGAAAGAGTCGGACCAGTTCTACCAGGTTTGTATAACGCATAATCCTGAAATTGTAACCCGGTTCGGCCAGGTCGGCTATTTCGGGGAATTGGTTGAGTCGGCGGATGATGTTTCTGGCTTTTTGGCTGCTGGCCCACGCAGCTTTGATATCATTAGCATCGTGCTTGAGAACTTGAGCAACTTCCGCCTCTGTTCCATTTTCCACAACATCCCTGATATCGGCAATCATATCAATATCACCATCTGAAAGGCCGATAGCGGGCGCTCCCGGAACATTATGGTCTTCATCGATTAACATTTTGAGGAGTTCATAGCTCTCCGCGTATTCAGCTGGCGCAGAGCGAAGGTCGGCGATGGTATAATCGTTGGGTATCGGCGGGGCATCACGACTCCAGAGGATATAGAAGATGCACATAAAAACAATTGAGACATTCATACCCGCCAAAGCAATATATTTACCTTTTTTAAGTGCGCCGTTACTGCGTCTGATTTTTAGCAAACTGATAATCCCAACGACGATCGCCGGAATCCCCGTCAGGATAAAGAAGAACAAACTCAAAATCCCCAACACAAGCGACACAATCGCCAGCTTGCTTGTCATGGCCTTTATCAATGCGGTACTGCAAGCTTCGCACACATGGGCGTTACCCGGATTTTCCCCGCCGCACTTTGGACACAACATATCTATTCTCCCTTTAATGTACGCATTGGTCCTTGAACAGGATACAAGCAACCAGTATAGACCGACCCTGTTAATTCGCCAGAAGATTCTTTCGTGGGATCAGGACGGATCGGCGAAGAGGGATTTTCCGAGGTAGCCGTAGTCGATGCAGAACTGGAGGATATCACGGGCGAGAGGTGCGGCGTCGGAGGAGCCGTGCTGGCCGCCCTCGACGACGACGGCGATGGCGATCTTGCGGCCGGAGCCGTCCCGGGCGAAGCCGCCGAACCAGGCGTGCTCGGGCCGTTCCGTCGAGCCGGTCTTGCCGAAGATTTTGACGTCCTGCCGCTCGAACAACCCGAGAGACGGCGCGAACTGGTTGTTGGCGGTGCCGCCGTACTCGTTGACGACGGCGCTCATGCCGTCGCTAATCACCGCCAACGTGCCTAACGAGATGCCTAAATCGGCGCCCTCTGAATTTGAGATTTGAGATGTGAGATGTGAGATTTCTTTGAAAAGCCTGGGAGGCTTGAAGATACCGTCGCGGGCGATAGCCGCCATGGCATTGGCGGCCTGCAAGGGTGTGACGCGGAAGTTGCCCTGCCCGATACCGAACCATCGCCGGCTACTTTCTCTCAGCGGCGGCACATCCTCGAAGCCGTAGATTGCGTTTCTCAAAAAACCGCTCCAGATAATACCGGGGGCCTGGTTGAAATGCCTGACCACGTCGGTCTTGGCCGCGTCGATCAGCCAGTCCGGCAGAAAAAGAGCGTCTTGCCCGTAGCCGAATTTGAAGAGCCATTCCTGCAAAACGTTCGGATCGATCCTATCGGCGAGCCGTGAAAAATAGACATTGCAACTGCCCCGAATCGCGTTGCGGGCACTATTGGTCCATCGATCGTCATGCCCGACTCCGGACCTTCGATAAATCAGACAGTCCGGCCAATTCTCCGGGGCTGCCCGGGAGGGGCACGGGATGACCTCTTCCGGAGTTACCTGGCCGGACTCGAGCCCGGCGATGAGGATAATCGGTTTCACCATCGAACCGGGCGGATATTGCTTATTGATGGCCCGGTTGATCAGGGGTTTGTTGGTTTTATCCTCGACCAAATCGCCATAGTCGTAGCGGGCGCGGTTCAAATCGTAGGTCGGCAGCGAAACCAGGGCGAGGATATCGCTCGCGGCGACCTCGATAACGACCACCGACATACCCGGTCCGCAATTCGGTTCGTGATTGTAGTTCGCCAGATAATCTTCAATGGCCTGCTGGAGATCGATGTCCAGCGTCAGTTGCACGTCATTGCCTTCCTCGATCGGCTTGCGGTTCATAAGCTGACCGTCGATATCGGAACTGACCTGGCCCCGTCTTCCACGGAGGATCGCCTCGCAGACATACTCGACACCATCCTCCCGGCCGCAAAGCTCTCCATCCTGATACCGCAAAAGCCGGTCATTCTCGAACAGTGCCCGATCCCGCTCCTGGCTGGCGCTGCCGACCCACCCGATCGTATGGGCGGCGGCCGGCCCGTAGGGATAAAACCGGTCCTCGTTCGGCAGAATCTGAATACTGTCGGTATCCATGAATTCCAACTGCGCCGCGAAGATATCATCATCCGTTTTCAACTCCAGCAACGGCCAGTCGATATACATTTCCGCGATATCGATTTTCGTTGCCAGGGCGAATCGTTTTTCATGGTCCGGCTCTTTCGCCTCGAAATCGGCCATCGCCACAGAAAACGGAATGCTCTCGATACCGCCGTATTGGGTGAATTGCTGGGGAACATAGAAAGTGTGCCGCCACGCCTGGAACATGCGGCCGTCCCAGACGAGATCGTTGATTTTCTGGATCTTGTTTGTGATCAGAGCGGGATCGACGCCTTCAAGCTGAGCGCAGATATTGATAATGCGCTGCAACTGCTCGTCCCGGTCGTGAATTCTGTCCTTCACCTCGGTGATCGCCGCTTGCGGATCGGACCCTTTGGCGGCTTTGTCGAGCATGATCCGCTTGATGCGATCGTCCAGATAAGAGCTGAGGCTGTAGTTGATATGCACGTAGAACCGGGCCTTTTCCGTGGCCAATACGTTGCCGTTTCGATCGAGGATGTCACCCCGGACGGTGCTGATCTGTTTCGTCCGGCCCATGCGGCGCTTCAGCTCATCAATTTCCTGCTGGACGGCGGAGGCGCCGAAAAGTTGCATCTGCCCCAGGCGGACCAAACACACCGATAACAGCAAAATGCTGAAAACGACAAAGATGGTGACTCGCCGGTTATACATAATCCTCTGAACAGTGACTAAAGTGACAGAAAAGCTGTCATTCTGAGCGCAGCGAAGAATCTTTTTTTCCTGGCCAGATCCCTCGGCTTCGCTCGGGATGACACTTACGTGTCACTTTAGACACTTCCTTTAACGTCTCGAACGTCGCTGGAAGCGATTCGTTTCTATGCCCATGCAATACGCGGCCGGGGGGAATAAAAACGGTCCGACAACGCCTGAAAAGATCGACGTCAAAAGGATCGTTACGAAGACTCTCTCCGGCAACGGTTCTCTCTTAATCATAAACGCCAGAAAATAGACCAGGGCGCCGGCCACACACCCGGTGATGAGAATCGCAAGTGCCTGATAGGATTTTCGCCGGATGGCGACCACGCGATGGATGTACGCCAGCAGCGTGCCGAACAAACCGAAACTGATCACGTGGGGCCCCATGGGAAGCGGCGAGCCGATCAGGTCGGCGGCAAAACCGATGGTGAACGAGCCGATAATCGCCTCCGACGGATGACTGTAAACGGAAAAAAACACCAGGAGGATCAGCAGCAAATCAGGTTTGTAATCCCAGCGCGCCAGCATGCCCTTCTGCACTATAGTCGCGACGAGAATGAGAATTGCAAAACGAAGCCATCGCATCTTACTTCCCTATCCGGCCTTCGGATTCATAATAATTACGGCGACGTCCTCGATATTTCGTATGTCACAGACCGGCACGACCGTAACGTCCCAGACCGAGGCTTCCTTTTGATTTCGTTCACATCGAGAAACTCGGCCCGTGACAATCGGCGCATCCAGATCCAGAAAACCCCGTTTTCTCAGCGCAAAGACCCTCTCGCCGACGTCGATCTTTGTCTTGACCTGCTCGATGACAGCGACGTTGCCGTCGGTGCCTTTCATGATATTCCTTAGATTCCCGTTGCCGATCTTAACCGGTATCTGGGACGTGAAATCGGTGATCAACTTCACCCGGGCCGTGCCCAACTGGGGAAAGACATCGGATATCGTCCCGATAATGCTCTCGCCGCCCAGCACATACTGGCCCTTGGCCAGGCCGATCCTCTTGCGATAGTCAATCGTCAGCTCGTTGCTCGGCCCGTCAACCGGACGCTCAATCACAGCGGCCACCGTTACATCGGCGCCTTCCCAGACGTACGGTGTATATTTGTGCTGCTTTTGGAACTGCCGACGATACTCCGCTACCGTCTGTTCGAGATTGGCGATGACGTTCAGCAGGCGCTGTTCGCCGCCGCCGAGATTCTCGCCCGCCGACTGTTGGGTCCGCGCCGTCAGGGCGACATTGCCGCCGAGACTGAGCGGCCACCGAAAAACATCGACGAAGGCAAGCTGGAACTTACCCGTAAAACTTTGCGGGGCAAACAACAGGATGCACCCGGCCAACATAAACCAGGTAAACAACATTCGCCTGGAGACTTTTTCTTGCTTCCTTGCCATAACTGAATTGAGAATGCAGAATTCAATATTGAGAAAATTCTACATTCTTCATTCTAAACTCTCAATTCTACACTCATTCCCACCCGTATTCGTTGTGATCCATCGTATCTTTCCAGAGTTCCAGATTTTCGAGATAGACGCTGGTCCCGCGGGCCACACTGCTGAGCGGGTCTTCGACGGTGTGGACCTTCAGACCGGTCGCATTGGCCAGAACCGTGTCCATGCCTCTCAACAGCGAACCGCCGCCGCAAATATGGATGCCGTTGTCGATGAGGTCCGCGGCCAGTTCCGGCTCGGCTTTTTCCAGGGTCGCCGTCACCGTGTCGATAATCGTCGCGATCGGATCGCGAAGGGCTTCACGGATTTCCTCGCTGGTGATGACGATCTTTCTCGGCAGGCCCGAGATCGTATCCCGACCCGCGATTTCCATGGTTAATTCCTCCTCCAGCGGCGCCGCCGAACCGACTTGTATTTTGACTCGTTCGGCCCGGGCCTCGCCAATGAGAAGGTTATACGTCTTTTTGAGATGATTAATAACGGCTTCGTCCATATCATCGCCGCCG
>CAYZAT010000068.1:0-15483 GCA_964476475.1 uncultured Pirellulales bacterium | reverse complement strand
AAGGCCTGAGACGCTCCCATTTCCTGGGTGCGCTCACGGTTTTTGCGGCGATGACGTCCACATCGTCCCGGTCGGCTCTGGCTATTCCCTTCGTAACGGCCGCCGCGGCCAAGGTCACGATAAGTGGGGCGGTATTGGCTACGATTCTGACAAAAGCGTTCCTTATCACCATAGGAATCGTTCTGGCCCTGACCGGCACTGCCGCGATCGTCACTTCTGTGAACAGACCGGACAGTTCCTCACCCACCTTCATACCCTGGCCGGGCCCGGGACAGCCCCAGTTCGACAGCAACATGAATTTCATGAGGTACACCACTCTTAGAGAAATCGCCGCAAGCCACAATCCGGACCAGGATAATTGGCGGTTCAACTTGCCGGGCCAGCCAGGCGTTCAGTTCATTGCTGATCCCAGAGATAAGCCAAAAAACGCAATGCTGATTCTCGAACAGGATCACTGGATAGAATATCGCTTCCAATTACTGCTTCTCGATCGCCCCGGCCCTGAAATCGGTCTCTTTGTATTAAAATCGGATACTCTGCCCAGCGTTTACCTCACCGACGGAGACCAGCAATTGCAGGAAATATCCGTCACACACTATCGCGGCGGAAACGCTCCGGGCCTCATGGTCCTCGGATTTGATCTTAGTAACATTGAGATTGATTTTGAGGTCCGTGGGATACGCATTGAAGGTCACGATAGCCAGGGCCGGTTTGGCGATTGTGTCATCATTAATCTTGCCGTTTCTCTCGCAAACAGAATGACAACCCCTTAAACGCTTCAGCCAGACCTGTTTGTTCGATATTCCGTCCAATCTGACGGAGGAGTTGCAAGGGGCCTTTCCTTATTCCTCAAGGGGTGACAAAAAGATAGCTTCTGCTAACGTGTGCTCATGGAAAGACTATTCATATCGAATATAAAGGTTGGATTTCGGTTAGGGCGGAGCCGTAAAACATGCTTGTGATCAGAACTTGAAAGTTGTTCAGGATATGGATCGGTCTGACCAGTTCATGAAGTCAGACGAGTCAAATCCATTTCTGCCAAATATTTGGGTCATGTATCTACCGTTAGTTTACGGCTGGTCTTCGGCTCGACTGTGTCCGCGGACTGAAATTTTAAATCCCCCCCCCAAACTTCAAAAGCTCAAACATTAAATGCCTCCGATGCAACAAGATGCACGCAACCTTCCCCGAGGAAAAAAACAGTTACGTACAGAAGAGTACTATTTTATTAGGGTAATAATTTCACTTTCAAGGCCGGAATTCACGATAGAAATCCGGCCAATCGTCGTTGGTAAATTAAATCTCAATGGCCCGGCGCTGCCCGGGTTAAAATAGAGCACTCCATCTTTTTCAAACCTCTCCGGTCTATGGGTGTGACCAAAGAGTACGGCATCGAACTCAGCCGCAACGGGATCTAAATCTAAATCTTGTATATTATGAATGAGATAAAATAACCTGCCCTCGATTTTCAAAACGTCTTTGTCCGATAA
The DNA here is from genome assembly GCA_964476475.1 of uncultured Pirellulales bacterium. Lineage (GTDB taxonomy): Bacteria > Planctomycetota > Phycisphaerae > Sedimentisphaerales > Anaerobacaceae > JAFGTG01. The sequence goes on along the minus strand of CAYZAT010000068.1, from coordinate 13,993 downwards.
TTCACGTGCCCAATACCCCTTATCGGTGTTCCCTCGAATGGCATACGTGGGAGCGATGGACTGGAGTTTGAGTAAAACATTCTCATTACCGATGTCACCCGCATGAACAATGAAATCGCATCCATTGAGAAAATCGACCGCCTCAGGACGAAGCAGGCCGTGTGTATCGGATATGACGCCAATGTTAGTACTCATGCAATAATTTCAATTATCCTTTCAACATCGTTTTATTCTACTCGAATTTAGGCACTCTAACAAAACATTTCCCTTGTCACCCCTTCGGCAAGCTCAAGGGCAGGCTCTGAGCGAAGCGAATGGTCTCAATTCAGCCGCAAAGACTGAGATTCTTCGCTCCGCTCAGAATGACAAGCCCAGAAGACCGAAGTTTTGTTAGAGTGTCTTAATCCGTTTTTGCGAGGTCCAGGAAAACGATGATCGAAGGATTACCGACGGGTGTGTAATGGCCGGTGAAGGTTAGGCCCCCCGTCTTGCGGTCCACGCGGAAAACGGCGATGTTGTCGCTCCGCTGGTTGCAGGCGTAAAGGAACCGGCCGGTCGGGTCGAAATTGAAGCTGCGCGGATAGTTCCCGCGCGTCCATTCCTCGCCGAGGTAAGTCAAGACGCCGGTGTCGCCGATGGAAAAGATCGCAATGCTGTCGTGCAGGCGGTTGCCCGCATAGAGGAACCGGCCATCGGTGGACACCATGATTTCAGAGCAGAAGTTGCTCCCGGCGAATCCAGGTGGAAGGGTGGAGATGGTTTGCCGTGCGTAAAGCCGGCCCTTTTGGGCCTCGTAGTCGAACATCACGACGTTCGAGCCTTCTTCCTGAATGGAATAGAACCATCGCCCGTTCGGATGGAAATAGAAATGCCGCGGTCCGTCTCCCGGCGGGAGCGCAATCGTAGCCGGATCGTTCGGAGTAAGCGTGCCTTTCCGGTCGTCGAACTTCCAGACGTAGATTCGATCCAGGCCCAGATCGACGTGCAGAACGAAACGTCCCGAAGGATCGGCCTGGATCATGTGCGCGTGCGTTCGGTCGTGTCCGCTGAAGGCAAACGATCCCGGGGGGGCGTTCGTTGCCTTGGTCGGTCCCAGCGTGCCCACGTCCTTCTTAATGTCGGTGGCGATGCCCAGGCCGCCGTCGGGCAGAATCGGTAGCGCCGAGATGGAACCGCCGAAATAATTGGCCACGAGCAGGAACTTCCCGGACGGATGCACGCTGACGTAGGTCGGCCCGGCGCCGCCGGACCGGACGGTATTGAGTAGTCTCAACTGCCCGTCAGACCGATTGATCGCGAAGGCGCTGACCGTACCTTCGTTGTTTTCGCCCACCCGGTCCGTCTCGTTGGCGGAATACAGGCGGGTCCCGGCGGCATTCAAAGCCAGGCAACTCGGGCTCGTCCCCATCTCATAGACGCCGCACGGTGTCATGGCCCCGGTCGTGCGATCCACCTGGAACAGGTGAATGCCGCGTCCGTTTCCGGGAGGTAAGTCCACTTGCGTCGGAGGCATGTCGGCGAGGGGTGAACTGAACGTGCCCACATAAGCCATGAGCGGTCCTTTGGATTCGGTCGATTGGGCCATAAGTGAGTCCCCCATCAGCAAAACGCTGCCTGCCAGCGCGAAGGAAAATGTCAAAAACAAGCGTCTGGATATAAGTCGTATGAGTTGTTGAGACCAATAACGCTCGGTTCTTCGTTGCGTTGACGGTGGGATGGATACGGATAGGGATTCTAATTTTTCAGCCATGAGAGCGATTATATCCCTCCAGGCGCATCAATGCAAGATAGGCCTTCCGCGTTTCACATTTCAGCTTGAACGTCGAATTGATTGAACAACCGGCTATACGATCTGAGCAGTTCATTGACCTTTTTGTAAGATCGCTTCCAGTACTTGTTGTATTTTTTGTGAATTCGGGTCTATCCTCAAAGCGGTATTCAGCGCTTTGAGGGCCTCGGTTCGATTGCCCTTTTCAATCAACATAATACCCAGGTTGCAATGCAGAATGGCGCTGTCCGGGGCAACGCGCAAGGCCTTGCGACAGACCTCGATCCCCTCATCAATCCGGCCTTCGCGATACAGTATCTCAACCAGATCGTTATAGGCTTGTACGTGAATCGGCTGGAGTCGCAGCGTTTTGGAATAGAATTCGATAGACTTATCAATCTTACCCTGCTCATGATAGGCCCATGCCAGGTAATAATGCGCATCAATACAGGTGGGCTTGATGCGTATCGCTTGCTCGTATTGAGCGACGACTTCATCAATATCGCCCAACCCGCGTGCGACCGCGCCCAGTGCGGTGTTGACCAAATAGGAATGCGGCGAATGTTTTCGCAGCAAACGGCCCTGTTCAGTAGCGGCCTGATAGTCCTTCAAACCTTCCGTTAGGAATTTTCCATATTTCCACCGCAGGCGCCAGTCCGAAGGGGATTGTTCTATCGCCTGTCGATACGCGAGTGCGATATTTTCAAGGGCATCGGGAGCAAGATATATTTTCAGGTCCTCGATCTTTTGCTCCATGTGTGCGACACGCTCCTGATGGTAGAGCTGGTTGGTGAACGGCGGATGCTTAATCAGGTCGTTCAGAATCTGGTCGGCAATCCGGTATCTATCCCAACCCGTATAGGCCAGGGCTCGAGCACATTGATCCTCCGTTAGCGTTGGATGCGTATCATCCTCGTGAATCTCTGTCATTTTAGAAGGAAGGATTTTCTCAACTTGTTCGAAAACTGCCTTAGCAAGAATGTAATTCCCTTTGAAATTCAAATGAACATGGTCATAAAATAATTCTTGCCCCGGCGTCGCATGGGGACTGTTTCTCTCAAGGGCCTTGGTGGCATCTGTCAGGTATATACCCTCTGCTTCCCTGCCCGCAGCCACGCTGCGAATAATATGATTGATCCGCACGTCGGCGCGAAAACGAAGCGTGTCCCGCTCACGTGCTCGAATAAATCTCTCCCGTGCCTCTTCATATTTGGACGCCGCCCAATAACAGCGACCTGACCGAAACTGCAAATCGGCGTAATGGTCGTCAATCTTCGCGGCTTTTAGATAACGTTCAACCGCATCGGTATAATTGCCTTTTAATTCAAATTCGATTCCCTGCTCGTAGAGACTGTTCCATTCTTTCTTGTCTGTCGGGCTTAAATTCGGTCGATGCAAAGACGCGAATGGCGGGTTATCTTTGAGGTTGCTTCCGACGGTACAGAAAATGATTTTGCTTCTGTTTTTCAGCGTAATTCGGCGGATATCTTCCAAGTTTCTTTGAAAGTTTCGGTAAATGGCTTCCAGAAGAGGCGTATGAGGCCGTACCTGATGGTTGAGAAACATTTCCAATCCTAGCCACACGTTGGGGGTGTTTCTTTCTGCACCAACGGAATCCGCCAGGCGGGCTAAGAGCTGCCCCAGTCGGGTTGCTTTAAAAGCAATGACCATGCGGATGGCGGGCAAATTGGCCCGGGGGAGACCATAACCATTTCCGCCGCCGTAGGGCCCGATCACTTCGTTGTTGCCGAGATAGACGATAAACAGGTCGGGATCACAGCGGGCGCAGTCTTCTGCTATCTGCAAAACGACATGGGAATTAATCGCTGTCATTGCGGTGTTAATCACTTCGAAGCTTAGGGATGGATATTGATCGTGCAGCATTTGCTCCAGGATCCGCGCAAAACTGTATGCAGGATCCGGGGTCCCCTGTGCAGCGGAGGCACCCAGAATAAAAATTCGATACGTATTGTCCGGTTTTTCAACAGGAAAGATGAACGGCTCGGATTCACGCGCGATGTGTCGGGGAAAGAATTGCCAGCCAAATTTGACGTTGTCGCAAAAGACGTTCCTGTTATCGATCCGCCGTTGAATCATCGCTTCGGGGGAAAAACCGCAGCCGACAATTCGCAAAGCTATCTCCGCCGCCGCCAACAGCAGAACCGGAAGAACGATAAGCGCCGTCATGCGGAACAGCCACAATCGCCGGCCGGTTATGACGCCTTGCGTTATTGGTTTTTTAGTCTTCTGTTTTTGCCTGCTCATGAACGTCCTAAGTGATCGGTCCTTCATTTACGCTCCGGTCAGCCCAAAGTATAAACAAGGATTAGCGATGGTGTCAGTTTTTTTTATGGCCGGTCACCGATTTAATCTTACGTATCCGTCGCCCCGGCGGCAGCCTCAAGGGCAAATGCAAAAATCAAAATGTAAAATGTAAAATTAAGGACGTCATCCGCCGAAGGCGGATTCCACAATTTTTAGTTTTGATATTTCATTTTTAATTTTCGAAGCCATCCCCAAGCTTCGCTTGAGGCTGCCACCCTCGATTCTCTTTGGGATAACACGCAGCTTTGAATCTTATGAGGTAGCAGTGTGATGATATTTCTATACGGCGAGTTCTCGATAAGATGGTTTTGGAAATTTTATTCCTTGATCGTTCAAGGTATATTTCGTAGAATTTTCGTTCGTCTCGTATGGAGACGATGGTTTACGGTCTGACCGTGTAAAAGATGGAGAATGTCAGAGTAAGCAGGTTGTATTCAGGATCGATATGACTCGAAGCAATGAACCACACGGACCCAATGAAAGGATCAACACGTGGCAGATAAGAAAAGAAAACCAGTGAAGGATCGGAGCCGGTTTCATGGCCGAAGAACGTTTTTGAAAGCAAGCGCCGCCTCGATCGCCTTGCCCTACGTCATTCCGGGGGCCGTGATGGGGACAGACGGCAACACGGCGCCGAGTAACCGCATCGTGATGGCCGGCATCGGCATCGGCAATATGGGCCGGGGCGACTTACGCGCGTTTCTGGGCCGTAATGATGTCCAGTACGTCGCCGTGAGCGATGTCAAAAGGGAGGCTCGCGAAGGCGCGATGAATCGTGTGAACGAAAAGTACGGCAACAAGGACTGCAAAACGTACAACGACTTCCGCGAGATCATGGTGCGGGACGATATTGACGCTGTGCATTGTGCCACACCGGATCATTGGCACGCGATCATCGTGATCGAGGCCTGCCGCAACGGAAAGGACATCTATTGCCAGAAGCCCGAGACCAAGACGCTCCGAGAAGGCCGGCTGATGGTGGCCGCGGCCCGGCGGTACAGTCGTGTCGTGTCCGGCGGCAGCCAGCGCGTGCTCGGAGATTACAGAAAGATCGTCGATCCCTGCTGGAACGGAGACAAAGGCATTATCAAGTCGATTAACGTTAACGTCGGGCCGCTCCCGAAAGACTGCAATAAGAAAGGGGAGCCCGTTCCCGCCGGCTTCGACTGGGACCGGTGGCTTGGTCCCGCCCCCTGGGCGCCGTACCATCCGCACCGATGCAGCGGGAGCTACAGTATCGACGGGACATCCTGGCGGTCGTTCAGGGATTACTCCGGCGGCGGCATGACCGACTGGGGCGCCCATCATTTCGGCGGTGCGACCTTCGCCATTGATGTCAGGGAGCTGGAGCCTGAGGAAGTCATTTTCCATAATGAAAACGGCAAAAAGTTCGCAACCTGCCGCTATCCGAACGGCAAGCTTATTCACCATAACTACCCGGGTCGAGGCAATCTGGACGTCGAAGGGACGAATGAGCAAGGCCCCTCGAAGCCTGTTCCCGAATATGCCGGAACCGGCGGTATCTACGGCGACTTCATCGACTGCGTCAAGACGCGAAGGAGGCCGTTCCGCGATATCGAATTCGCCGTCCACACCACAACCGTATGCCACCTGTTCCTTATTGCCTACGAGTTGGAACGGTCCCTGAAATGGGACACCGTAAAACAGCAATTCGTTAACGACGACGAGGCCAACCGCCTCGTGGACGTTGCACGAAGAGAGCCCTGGGTGATATAAGAGAGCGATAGTGGCGACAAGGAGACTTGATTATGACGAATAAAGTAACGACTAAAATGACATTGGCGGCCGGCGCGGCAGGCATCGCCGTTGCCCGGGCGGATTCGGCTGCAGTAGATAAAGCATTAGAAACGCTTAAAACGTATGACTGGGGCTCAGACCGCGAGGCCTTGAAGCCGATCGATCAGGCGATCGTCGGCGCGCAAGGTAATGCCGCTGCACTTAAGCCGCTGGAAAAGAAGCTGGTGGATGTGCTTGCCGGCGGCATCTCACGATCCGCACAGGACTACGTGTGCCGCAAACTGAGAGTCGTGGGCACGGCCCAATCTGTCGAGGCCCTCGCCGCTCTTTTGCCGGCCGAGGAGACCTCGCACATCGCTCGTTACGCCCTGGAACGCATTCCGGGCGGAAAAGCGGCCAAGGCGATACGCGACGCGTTGCCGGAGGTTCGCGGCAAGCTCAAGCCGGGTATGATCGGTTCCCTGGGCGTACGCCGCGACAGGAAGAGTATCACGATCCTTTCAAAGCTTCTCGGTGACTCCGACATCGAAATCGCCAGAGCGGCGGCCCAATCGCTGGGTCTGATCGGCACGTCGGTTGCGGCCGGGGAATTGCGCAAGTTCGCGAAGGAAGCATCTGCCCACATGAAGATACCTGTAGCCGACGCCTGCCTGGCCTGCGCCGAGCAGTTGCTGGCCGACGGTAAGAAGTCTGAGGCTTTAGCTATATACAATGAGCTCAAGGGCGATGCACAGCCTTCGCACGTTAAGGCGGCGGCCATGAAAGGGATTCTGACCCTTGCGACGAAGAAGTAATGGCGCACAACAAGCTGACGGATGATTCAAGGAAAAAAGGATAGACCCGTATCGTCACGCACCTTGAAGGTTCGAGTTTCGGGTGAGGTTCTATCGCTGCTTGTGTGACAATAAGCTGCCGGGTGGTGCTCGTCCTTGTACAAAGCACGTGCCGTTTGTCTAAGGTTGGTCTCCGGCTGCTCTACGATTTACTTCCCGATCACACGGGTCATAATTCCTGGTTCGTTCGCTATTCTAAAGCGATGGTCTCGCCGGGTGTTAATATCTTTGTTTCGCATTGCGCCGATTTGGCGAACTTTTCGGCGTCGCTTCGGCCGCCGACGATGTCACCCCAGTGATACGGAATCGCCATTTTCGGCTTGAACTGCGAAACCGCCTCGGACGCCTGGGCCGCATCCATTGTATAGGTCCCGCCCACCGGCAGAAGTGCTACGTCGATATTCTGCAGGGCTTTCATTTCTTCGGTCAGGTCCGTGTCGCCCGCGTAGTAAAGACGCTTCGAGCCGATCTCGATCACGAAGCCCACCCAGTTGTTCGATTTGGGATGAAAGTCTTTGTCGGGATTGTAGGCGGCCACGCCGATCACGCGTGCGCCGTCCAATTCGACCGTGAGTCCGGGCATGATCGATTCGCCCATTTTTTCCTTGGCGATCACGTCCGGCGCAGCGATGAGCTTCGTGTCCGGCCGGCTGACCCTGGCGATATCGTCCGGCGAATAGTGGTCGTAATGGCTGTGACTGACGAGCACCAGGGTTGCATCGTGCGGCGAATCCTTGAGTTTCCACGGATCGATGTACAGGACCGTATCTTCGTGACAAATCCTAAAACTGGCATGGCCCAGCCATTGGAGTGTGAATCCCATTGCAGCCTCCCTTCTCGTTTCTTCTTTCTTTTGTGTTTCTTCTTGTTTTTGGGGTGTGTCTTCTGTGGATTTCATGGTTTCCGTTGGGGTGGGTTCCTTTTTGCATCCGTAAATCATGACACCCGTGACAATGATTAACAGGACGAACCTTAGATTTTGCATGGCAATTCTCCTTAAAAGCAAATCCGCGGCATCCTGTCACGGCCAGACGAACGGCCATCTCCGGCTCAGAAGGCCGCCGAGCGCGTGACAGGCGTTGGCTCTCAGACCGGCCCTTTCGGTCTTGTCCTCAAGGTTTGTCTCATTTAAGAGTTTCTGCACGTAGGCCTGTCTTTCGTTTTCATTCATGTATTGATCTCGGATCAGCTTGAGCTCGCCGCTGTCGAGAAAAAAGCCTCCGCAGGCGTAACACTCATCGACCGTGACCTCTTTGGCGCTGCTGTATTTGTGTGTTTGCATGGGGATCCCGCATTTCGGGCACTTGAGCGGGTCGCGATGGGCGTCAATGACCCGGGGGCTGTTCAAGGCGTCTTCCATCGCCTTGCCGACGCCTTCATGACTTTCGTTTAACTTGCTCAGCTCTTTCCAGTCGAACCAGATACCTTTACATCCGTTCTTGCATATATCCACATGGACCTGCCCGAAATCTTCCTCCACCATGAACCTCTCGCACGCGGGACATTTCATTTTGCATCTCCTGTTCCGACTCTCTCGTGAGTCTTTCGTTGGGAACCAATAAAAAAGACCCCGCCTGTCGGCAGGGCCGTGGGTTTTTAGGAGTCCTGACCTGAGGCGGTGTCGGCTCAGCAGGGGCGGACGTTGACGGCCTCGGGGCCTTTCCGGCCCTGGGCCACCTCGTACTCGACTGCCTGGCCGTCGTACAGAGACCGGAAACCTTCCGCCGCAATGTTCGAGTGATGGATAAATAAGTCCTCACCGCCATCGTCGGGGATGATGAATCCGAATCCCTTCCTCTCATTGAACCATTTTACTTTACCTTTATCCACGATGCTCTCCTTAGGCCATTTACCCGGCCCTTTACATAGATTTCCCCATTTTGAACGAGGAATATACGCCGGGGAATAGAAGTATATTCCTTGACACAAGGCAAAAACTATGGGCAAAGTCCGAAATTGTCAACAAAATACTGGAATTTTCATACGTATATAGATGTTTTTTCTGTGAGCTCAATGACGTGAAAAAAAGCGCAAACGGGGTGCATCTGAATTGCTTTGATTCTTCCCTGAAGCAATGGGAGACACTCAGCAGACATGAGGGTCTCAGGCATTGATTTTCAAGCAGTCATCCATGAAGCAGCAATCCGTATGGCCGCAGGAACCATTTGAGTATCCAAAGCACGGCGTGTAGCCTTCCGTGATCTGGACGGTATGGATCAGGTCCGTTTTTTTCATTCTTCCGGGCTTGAGTCCCAGCGCCATGGCTTTTAGCTTGATCTCGGGTAAGGTCATCCGTTTCTTTGCATTGACCTTTGCTCCGGACGGTCGTCTCTTCGATTTGACGGTGGCCACGGAGGTTCGTTTCTTCGCTCTGACTTTTGTTGCGGGCATGTACTTATCTCCTTTTTATTTTTAGGGGAGGCAACCCCATCGTGAGCCTCTCCCAAAGTCATTTCAGAATCTCTACGAATACCGCCATTCTCGAACCGGCTCGTAGAACTCGTTCCCCTGGCCTCTTCACAAGGGATTGAAACCTATATATTTTCGATCATTTAGGCCGGTTTCCTCTGAAATAACTGCCTTTTTTTGTTCTTTTTCTTTCTCTTTTTATTATCTCACTGTTTTTTCGCATTTATTTCGGACCTTTACAACTGTGGGATCGGCGAAGGTGGATCGCCTATCAGAGTCTGTGGTCCCTTCGTTTCGGAAGGCCGCTTTGCCGGTGTATTGAGCAGCGGGATCATTCATCTTGTTTTCTGAGGTGTCGTGTAATTTTCGATTGTCCTCCGGTAAAAAGTAGTGTAGATACATGAGATACGAAGAGTTTGTGACTGGCGATTGGCGTCCGATAAAAAAGGAAAAGTCTAATCTGGTGACTAACGTGTGAATTGAAAGGGGTATTTCAATGCTAAGAATAGGGATGGTCGGGGCCGGCTTTGTCGCCGGATTTCATGAGCGAGCGTTGTGTTCGGTGCGGGGAGCGGAATTTGCGGGCGTGTGTGCCCCCGAGGGGGCCGAGGCCCTTGCCAAGCGGGCGCGCGAGGATGGTTTGGGCGAAACGCAGGTATTCGATAACATTGCTGAGATGTGTGAAGTTGTTGACGTGGTTTGTATTTTTGCCCCGAATCCGTTTCACGTCGAGATCATGCGTCATATCTCCAAGGCCGTCGAAGGCGGGGCTAAATTAAAAGGAATCATTTGTGAAAAACCGCTGGCCCGGAACCTCCAGGAAGCGGATATCATGGCGCGGATGGCGAAAGCCCTCCGTGTACCTACCGCGTATTTTGAAAACCAGCTTCACATGCCCTCGGTGGTTCAGGCCAGAAATCAGCTTTCAGCCGTGGAGCAAAGCATGGGCGCAGTCCATCTGGCCCGCAGCGCCGAGGAGCACGGGGGACCGCACGAGCCGTGGTTCTGGGATCCGACCCGTCAGGGCGGCGGCGTCTGTTGTGATATGGGTTGCCATAGTATTGCCGTTGGCATGTACATGCTGACGCCGAGCGGACGAGCGCCCGACTACCTGACACCCGTTTCGGTCACCGCCAACATGGCGTTGCTTAAGTGGGGCAAGGAACCGTGGATTGGCCGTCTCAAAGAACGGGGCGTGGATTATACCGCCACGCCGGCCGAAGACTACTCGAACGTTACGCTTGAGTTCAAGGATACTGAAACCGGTGTGTGCAGCGTGGCCCAGGCGACGAATTCCTGGATGTATGACGCCCCCGGCCTGCGATTGCTCATGGAAGCTTTCGGACCCGGCTATTCCTATACCGTCAACTCGTTGGAATCTCCGGCCGGACTGTTTATCAGCGATGCGGCCGCCACCGCTGTGGCGGATAGCGAACTTGCCCTTGAAAAAGCGCAAGCCACACGCGGCGCACTGGTGCTTCAGCCGAATGAGGCCGACTTGTACGGCTATATCGCGGAATGGCGCGATGCGCTCTCCGCCTTCGAGCAGGGCAAAAACGGCATGCTTGATTTCCAGTACGGCCGGAAGATCGCCATGCTCGTCATGGCGGCGTATATGGCGCACGAGAAGAAAACGACCCTTGACCTGACCGATGCGACGGTACTCCAGGCTCTGGAAGAATATGTACCCATGATCCAGCAGGGCAACGGTTCGAAAGTCCTTTGAGATTTATGATTTACGATTTTCGATTGAAAAAGGTATTAAAGAGCATAAAATAGACGAATGCAGAGTCATAATCTACGATTGGAAAATGTATTTCGGCGAAGCCGCAATAGTAAATCATAAATTATAAACAATAAGTGACAACAGGAGCAGGTATGGCTGGTCATTCACATTGGGCGGGAATAAAGCATAAAAAAGCGGCGAACGACGCCAAACGCGGCAAGGTATGGAGCAAGATCGCTCGCATGATTATCGTCGCGGCCAAGCAGGGCGGGGGCGATCCCTCGGCGAATCTCTCATTGCGCTATGCTATCGACAAGGCCAAAGCGGCGAACATGCCCAAAGACACCATAGAAAAGGCCGTCAAGAAAGGGACAGGCGATCTGGATGGATCCAGTTTCGAAGAAGTGTTATATGAAGGTTACGGGCTGAACGGCGTAGCCGTAATGGTCGAGGCCCTAACGGATAATCGCAACCGGACGGGGCCGGAGATTAAGAGGATTTTTGAAAAGCACGGCGGCTCCTTAGGCACCAGCGGCTGCGTCAACTGGATGTTTACCCAGAAGGGCCTCATTACCGTCAACACCGAGAGCACCGATGAAGAGCAGCTCCTGGAGATCGCCCTGAACGCCGGGGCCGACGATATGGAAAATACGGGGGAGGTCTTCGAGATTACCTGTGACCCGGGAGCTTATGAGGAACTCAAAACGACTCTCCAGGAAAAGGAAATCGCGATTGAAGTGGCTGAGATTTCGATGGTCTCTCAAAGCACGATCGATATCACGGATGACCATACGGCCAAGAGAATCATTTCCCTGATGGAAGCCTTCGAAGACCACGACGACGTCCAGAACACCTACGCCAATTTCGACATCTCCGACGAGATCGTCGCTCGTATTTCATAATTCGTATGTAATGATTGACTTTGGCGTCACGGAACGAAAAGCAGCGGAGCTTCGGCAGCGGATGGAGGCGTGTCGGTTGGATGAGAAGGATATTGAGGAGGCGTTTGTCCGAAGCAGCGGGCCGGGCGGTCAGAAAGTCAATAAGAGTTCCACGTGCGTTCTTCTTACCCATCGTCCGAGCGGACTTATCGTCAAGATGCAGAAGGCCCGGACCCAGAAACTCAACCGGTATTATGCCAGGAAACGACTCTGTGAAATGCGGGAGAATCAATTGCTTGCCAAAGAAAGCCCCGAGGCCAAAAGGCTAAGCAAGATTCGTAAACAGAAAGACAGAAGGAGACGTCGAAGGTCCGTCTCATGAAGGGGCAAATGGGGAGACGTTGGGGTATCCATGGGTCCGAGATCAATGATTATCTCCCGAGGAGTTTGGCGACCCCTCCCTACCCGGTTTTCATCGGGTTCAGACAAGCCAAAAACAGATTAGAATACCCGGGATCGGCGAAAATTTGTAAGGCCTGAAACCAGGGCTTTCCTCCTTTTACCGATCCCTCTTAACGTTGACGGTTCATCGTTATGAAAACTTCAAGGCGATAATTTTGACGTAGCCGTTTCTTGGAGCCCGAACAACGCCGCTGGCGTCGGAATAGATAGCGACATAGGCTTGGGCCCGAAGTGTGATGTTCGTTTCATCTATATCAATGACATATACCGGACGGTCTCCGCCAAAAGCGGGAGAGCCGATCAAAACCACATTGCCCGAACCATCGGGCGTATTGCTATACCAGACCTGCACAATATCCGGCGTCGCGGCCAGGGCGTGAGCTTTGGTATAGGTGGTCATCTGCGAGACGGCAAACCAACCACTGTCGTATTTTCGTATTCCGAGGTGTTGCTTCGCGGTTTTTTGCACCGTGCCGTCGGGGAACATGATGCCGTCTTTGCCCGCCTTGCCGCCAATGTGAAGTTTGGCTTGAGGCGAGGATGTGCCGATACCCACATTCCCCTCGTTCGTAATCAGTACAACATCATTCGAATCACTCTTAATATTAAATAAGATGTCGCCTGAGGGGACGCCCGAATTCTTCGCGCCGAGACATACGATCACACCTATGGCCAAAATAAATAAAATCCACTGTCTTCTGCTTTTCATCTTTACCGTCCTTTCATTTGTTGCTCTACGATGCTCTGTAACGCCCTAGAACGTCCAAGTCGTTCGTCGCGATGGATTTCAACGGCAGCACGGCATCAGGGACACCGTGCCGCCCATACACGTCTTTCTATCTGTACATTTCCGTGGATTCGGTTTCTTCCACAGGACGACGCAATTGATCGGAGGTCATAGTCACCTTGAAGCGCACGTCACCGGGCTTCACCGCCTTGACGATCACCCGCCAGATTGCCTTCGCCCGCGGAGCCAGTTTTGGCAGCGGCCCAAAGGTCACCACGCCATCTTTGACATTGGCGGTCGTGGGTCCCGAAGCGGAGGTGTACTCGACATTTTCCTCAAGGGTACAAACAATCTTTATGTTTGTACCGGCTGACGTCCCCTGGTTCGTAACGGTAATTACATACGTTTCGTTATTCCCAAGTTCAATAGGATCGTCGATGTCGATGACCTCGAGCAGTATCGCGGCTATACCCTTGACGGCCGTACTGGCGGTTGCAGAAACATCAGACGCGCATTCAGCCTTTGCGGTGGCTGTGTTGACATACGTTCCTTCTTTATCTGCAGAATAGGTGACCTCGACTTCATGGGATGCATCGGGAGCTAAGGCTGAAAGATTCCAGACAACCTTGTTTCCGACGAGCTTTCCATTATGGTTGGCGCCCACAAACTTCATCCCTGCGGGAACGTCGTCTTCGATGATCAGATTGTTGGCGATGCCGTCGCCCTTGTTACTGACTTTCACCTTGTACTTAACCGTGCGGCCGAGATATCGACTCTTGGGTCCGGTCTTCTCAATCGCCAGGACAGGCTGATGCACCACGGTCGTAGCGACGACTTCGGCTTGCAAGCCGCCGTCGGCCGTCGCAGCGGCTTTATTGACATACTTGCCTGTGTTCGTTGCGACAAGCTCAGCCGTCCCTGTTACTGTTTTTCCAGGCGCCAAGGATTTCACATTGAATGAAATTTCATTTTTCCCATCTGCGGTCTTGAGTCCTTCCGGCAACGTGTCGACAATTTTCACATTTCTGGCAAGTCCGGTTCCGGAATTCGTGACGCTCAGCTTGACCGGGATCTTATCACATAAAGAAGCCCTCTCGGGCATGG
>CAYZAT010000067.1:0-15603 GCA_964476475.1 uncultured Pirellulales bacterium | reverse complement strand
TTCGAAGAATCCTTGCGTATCGCCGTGCCCTGCATTACAATCCGTTGGATGGTTTTGAGACCATCGAACCGATGCAACACAATGTGATTAGTGATCTATTTTCAGGAGGTCTTATCATGGTCGATCATTATCGTACCGGGACACCCCATTCTCTTGGCTTAAGTCGGCGTGATATGATGCGTCGAGCGGCGGCGGCCGGGCTGGCGCTCGGCGCGGCAACGTTTTCGGGCACGCAAACGGTCGTCAGAGCGGCGGGACAAAGCACGCCGCAACGAAAACCTATCTTAAAATCGCTCAAGTTCGGCATGATCAAAGAGAAGCTGTCGATCCTGGACAAATTTAAACTGGTCCAGGATATCGGATACGACGGCGTCGAGTTGAACTCGCCCGGCGGAGAAAACAAGCAGGAATGCCTGGAGGCCAGTCAGAAGACCGGCCTGCCGATCCACGGCGTTGTCGATTCGAGACACTGGAGCGTCCGCGCGACGGAATCCGACCCGAAACGCCGCGAAGAGTGCCTGAACGACCTTATTACCGCGATTAAGGAATCGCATTACTGCGGCGGTTCCTCTGCGCTTTTCGTTCCGGGCCACGCCAAGGATGGTCCCGATAGCGAGATTGTCCCGCGGAGCTTCGAGGTCATTCAGAAAGCGCTGCCCACCGCGGCGAAGCTGGGCGTAAGCATCTTGATCGAGAATGTGTGGAATCACATGTTTTACGACCACGACGGCCAGCCGGAGCAAAGTGCGGAACGATACGCCGCTTTCATCGACGCCTGCAACAGCCCCTGGGTCGGCGCCTACTACGACATCGGCAACCATCACAAGTACGGCCAGCCTCAAGCGTGGGTTCGGACCCTGGGAAAGCGGATTGTCAAAGTGGACGTCAAAGGGTTCAGCCGCGACAAAAACAACTGGTCCGCTATCGGCGACGGCACGATTAACTGGCCGGCCGTTCGGATAGCGCTCGACGAAATCGGTTTTACCGGATGGTGCACGGCCGAAGTGGGCGGCGGGGACCGCAAGCGGCTTGCGGATATTCTCGACCGGCTCAACCGCGTGCTGCCGAACTAATGCAATCGAATGTCAAGCGAAGGAAAACATAATGAAACGGCTCATCATCGCGCTCGTTTTGTGCATCGTTTCGACGGTTCAAGTTGGCTTCGGGCAATCCCGGCTCGATGGATTCATCCCGATTGAGGGGAATGAATTCAGCCGGGGAAAAGGGGCCAGGCAAACGGGCGCTCGCGTGAACGTCGATGATTTCGAGATTCTGGATCACCCCGTCACGAACTCGGAGTACGAAGCTTTTGTTAAAGACACGGGCACTTGCCCTCCGCTGCATTGGATAAACGGCAAGATTCCCTCCGGCAAGGGCAACTATCCGGTCATCTTCGTCAATCGCCGCGACGTGATCGCCTATTTGAACTGGCTGACCCAAAAGGATGGACGCCTCTATCGTCTGCCGACGTCCGTTGAATTTGAGTATGCCGCCCGCGGCGGATTGAAGAACCAGACCTATCCCTGGGGAAACGACAGCCCGCAAGGCAAGGCCAGTTATGATGCCGACGGCCGGCGCCGTTTCGACCGGTGGGAAGATTACCTCAAGCCCGCCCGCTGGGGCGACCAAAACGGGTACGGCCTTTACGGGATGGCCGGCAATGTTTGGCAGATGGTCACGAGGAACTATGATCACGTCACCACGCGCTTTCGGTATCGTATCGAAGATCCGTTCGTCATCGAATCGGCGGTGATGGGCGGATCCTGGGCGCGTAGCCGGGAATATCTCAAGATCGGACATCAATTAGGTGTATCCGCCGGTATCCGCCATCCCGATCTTGGTTTTCGGCCGGTCCGGGAGCCGAAACGAGGGGCGTGGACGATTCAAAGCCGGAATCTGTGCGCCGTTCCCTTAGGGGAAGGCAGGGTGCTGTTGAGCTGGTCCCTGCTAAACGGGGACACCTCATCCACTCGCTTCCATGTTTATCGTGCCCGAACGCGCGATCATGCCGGCTTTCGGATAACCAGAGACCCCGTGACTCGCTCGACGACATGGATCGACTCCGGCCTGACTCCCGGCCGGCGCTATCAATACTATCTCAGGCCGGTCGATCGAGCCAACCAGGAAGGCAACCGCTCGGAATGGATCGGCATCACCGTCGGTTCGGAGCCTACCTCGGTTGTCGCCACATTTAAGCCGCTGTTCAAGCAGGGTTCGCTGGTTCCTATCTTCGGAGATTTGAACGGAGACGGGACGTTCGATTGCGTCATTCGGATGGACAACGGCAATAGAGAAATGTCTCAGGATCCCGGCCTTCCGGTCCAGCTTGAGGCGTTCACATCCTACGGCCGGTCGCTGTGGCGCAAGGATATCTGCTATCACGATCACTGCTACGGCAGCGCCAACAACGTGCCCTTCAACGTCTGGGACATGGACGGCGACGGTAAAGCGGAGGTCATCACGCGCCTTCAGATCGGCGACGCGGTGGTCGTCGCTATCCTTAACGGCATGACGGGGGAGGTTCAGTACAAGGCCCCGTGGCCGAAGATGGTCTCGGACTTTTACAAATCCTCGACGCGCATTCATATGTCCGTGGCGTACCTGGACGGTGTCCATCCGGCGGTGGTGACACAGACCGGGCTTTATGAAAACGAGGTCTTCGCGGCCTTCGATCATCGGTTGAAACCGTTATGGCGTTTTGACAGCTTCGCCGAGACCAACGGAAGCGGCGGCCATAAAATCGAAGTCGCAGACGTCGATGGCGACGGCAAACAGGAAGTCTTTAACGGTACGACGTGCCTGAACCATGACGGCACGCTGCGCTGGTCTATCTACAGGCAGCACCCCGACATCGTTTCCATCCATGATTATCTGCCCGACCGGCCCGGGCTGGAAGTCTTCTACATTGTCGAATCGAGCGTCCATGCCGGGGTGTATATGGTGGATGCGAACACGGGACAGGTCATCTGGAAGGTGAATCGCGAGGACGATCCCCGCTGGACGCACGGGCATACGGGTTGGACGGCCGATATCTGGCAAGGCTCGCCCGGTATAGAGTGCGTATCGAATCGAGCGGGCCATAACGACCGCAATCTGATCCTGTTTTCAGCAAAGGGTGAAGTCCTTCTGGAGCCCTTTCCTTATGGGTTTACTCCGCTCGAGTGGGACGGCGATTCCGCGCGCGAGTTGCTCGGCAGACAGATCGGCAACTTCAACGGGAAAGAGATTATTTTCACCGGGGTCGAGCAGCCGGACCGGCCGAAAAATAGTTCCGTCTCAATGGTGGCGGATCTATATGGGGATTTCCGGGACGAGTTGGTTCTGACGGTAACCGGCGAAGATCGTAAGAAATTCGTGGCGGTCGTCACGGCGACGCACCCTATGGACCGTAGATACGTAACGGCGACCGAAAACCTGGATTATTGCTTGTGGCTGGCGCGAAATATGGGCGGTGGATATCGGTCGGTCTATGACCATTCGTTGCAAGAGCCTCGGCCGGATTAAAAAAAATAAACCGGAACTCATTTTTCTTCGAAAATCGGCCTTGACGTGTTCGGATAAGTATGATAGAATGTAGTTATCAATGAGTTCACATGCCCCTGCCGATCTCGCTTTTTCCTCTCCCTCCGCTAGGCAGGGGCCTTTTTTCTCTTAATATCGCCGGATTGAACAGCGAAACAGAAACGTCCGAGTTCCCTGCCCTGATTCTTGTTTTCACTTACCTGCTTCGACGTGGCTAAGTTCCTGTTCGAGGAGGACTTCCACTTCCTCGGTGCTGAACTGATGGCCGCAAAACATACAATAATGCCCCGCCTGACGGTCAAAATACACTTCGCGCGTCAGGCATTTCGGGCAGGTTATATTTTCGTATTCCGGTTCGAACATTTGTTTTTCGTCCCTCTTCTTTAACCTGATGAGTTGTTTTGGAATTCAGATTCTTCATCGGCAGGATTGAGCGGAGGATTAACCATGAAGATGAATAAAGCTCGTCAAACGAGCGCGCCGTCCCCCAAGAACCTGTTACTTTTGCTGTTGCGCAGTGCCTTACATAAGTAGAGAGCGACGTTTAGCTCGCTCCGATAACAAAAAGTAAAGAGTGATCGAACGCAGCAGAAAGAAAGGAGACGATCATGTTAAGGCAAAGAATCATCCTCATCGCGGCGGCTGGAACGGCATTGTGTTTATTCGCGGGCAATGCGTCCGGCAAGTCCATCGTCGTCCACAAAAATCACGGCCGAAGGCACGTGATAACGCAACACCACAGACCGAATGTCGGTCGGCCGGCCGTAGCGCCCCGATGGCACGGCCCGGGTGTCGTTCGGCGACCGCTTTTTCATCGAATCGAACCGAAACGTCCGCACCACAGAATCATTGTGATCAGAACGCCCTATGGACGGCGAATCAAAGCCTTTCCAATCCCTCAGCCACGAACCACATGGCGATTCGGAATTGCCCAACGACCTGTCGTGGACGTCTGGATCACCAATTCCGACCGCTCTCGAACGGCGGTGGAACTTGTCCGGCGCGGTCGTGGATTCATAGGCCCGAGAGGGGAATGGTACCCGAAGATGCCAACGAAAAGGCAGATATGGTTTGCGTATGGGTTCTAACAAGAATTTTGCAGAAGTTCAGTTCTAAACAACGCAATAAAAGCGACTCGGTATTCAACCGGATGATCTTCAGGACCACATATCGTTTGAATTGAGAACCAGGATATGGTATCTGAAGATAATAGATCGGTTTTCAACACGCCCAAGATGATACTTGGGCGTGATTTATTCCTGTAGGATAAGTATGGTTTGTAGAGAAAAAAGGCAAACGGCCCGGTGCTTAACACTTATGATATCCGGTATCCTCGCTGCGGCCTGTTCTCCGGCATATGGCGAGACATTCTCATTTGCCGTCATCGCGGATCCGCATATCGGTGGAAACTCAGAACATCAAGCTAAATTCGAGACCGCTGTCGATTGGATCGTCCGCAATAAGGAAAGCAAAAAGATTGAATTAACTTTTGTGTTGGGAGATATTGCCTGGGGCGGCTCCAGGACCCATAGAAACCTGCGCGTTGCCAAAGCGATCCTCGACCGTCTCCAACAGGCCCACATCCCTTACATTCCGATCATCGGTGATAATGAAATCCAGACCGGGTGCGAAAAGGAGTTTCACGAGGTTTTCGCTCCCCATTATCAACGGCTCTCCGGGACGCTGGACCATTGGCGAAAGTCATCGGTTCCCGTCGCGGGCATGTACCTTCAGAATTTTTCTTTCGACTATAAGGGCTGTCATTTCGTTTGCCCCGATTTCAATCCCAGGAAAGCCGGAAATGAGGGCGGTGACCTTCACGATTTCGAAGGGGGAAGCTGGCGATGGTTCATGAAGGATATTCAGCAATGCCGCAAATCCAAGAAGGAAAACATCAACATCATGACACATATCGGGATGTTCCGTACCGGCATCAGATTCGCAGACGAATTTGTCTTTTCAAAGGAAGAAATGGACAAGATAAAACGTTTCCTTCATCCCTATAGAGATAATGTGGATTCGAATTACGCGGGCCATCTGCACGTCAATGGATATGTCCCGGTATGGTCGAAATTATTCGTTCCGGTTTATCATGTGAGGATCACCGATGAGACGTGGTCCGGGACACAATGGCCGGAAAGAGAAGATCCCGGCCTCACGGTTCGCTGGGTCCAGGTTGACAAGAGCGCCTCGAAAATCTCTTATCGTCAGACTATCGAAGCCCTAAGCCGCTAAAAAATTGAAAACTTACCTTCGCACACCGTCCGTAGCGCGCCCATTCCGATCATGCGCTCAGGTGTGTTTGCCTTGCACCATATACTCCATTGCTTTTCACGATCAAACACGTTATGCTTACGTATCACGGGTACCGTGCCAAAATTCGAGGGCAAGACGTCCTCGACACGATTTAAATGAGGAAACCGGGTATGCATCGACGATCTTTTTTTCTTTTTATCGCATTGATAATATTCCCTATCGCCCGGACAACGGCGTCTATTGCGGCCTTCCCGGGCGCTGAGGGATTCGGCGCCGAAGCCGTAGGAGGACGAGGCGGTAAGGTTCTCTTTGTGACCCATCTCAACGACCGGGGACCGGGCAGTTTGCGCGCCGCCGTGGAAACAGACGGCCCTCGAACGGTGATCTTTCGCGTATCCGGCACCATCGCGCTGGAATCGACATTGGTTATCTCCAGGCCGTATATCACCATAGCGGGCCAAACGGCGCCCGGCGACGGCATCTGCCTGAAAAACCACGCCCTCGTTATCGCGGCCGATCATGTGATTGTCCGTTATCTTCGCTGCCGGCCCGGCGACAATACAAAAGCCGAGTGCGACGCCCTGTCGATCTCGGCCGGCCAGAATATCATCGTCGATCACTGCTCGACAAGCTGGTCCGTCGATGAAACCCTTTCGGCGTCATCAAGCGGCCAACTGGGTAACGTCACCGTCCAGTGGTGCATCATTTCCGAAAGTCTGAACGATTCGGCGCATCATAAGGGTGCTCACGGCTACGGCTCGCTGATCCGCGGCGGATGGGGCAACGGATATACTTTTCATCGTAATCTCTACGCCCATCATCATGCCCGGCTACCGCGACCCGGCAATTACAATGATCGCACGAAGGCCCCCCAGGGATTCACGCTCGATTTCAGGAATAACGTGATTTACAACTGGGCGGGGACGTCGGCGGGATACAACGCCGACGGCTCGAACGGCACGAACAGCATCACAAAGATGAACTTTGTCGGTAACTATTACAAAACCGGCGTCAACTCAACCGGCTGCGTTGCGTTCGCGGAAAGCACGCCGACGGCCACAGCCTACTTCGACGGCAACGGCATGAACGGCGCGTATCCCGACGATCCGTGGTCCCTCGTGACCTTCAACAGGCTCTCATCTCGAGAGGTGCGGGCGTACAAGCAGTTATCTCCCATATCGGTTCCCCCGGTCAACACGGATGATGCCGTAACTGCCTACGAAGACGTTTTGGCAAACGCCGGAGCGACGCTCCCGAAACGAGACCCCGTCGATAAGCGCATTGCCAACGAAGTCAAAAACGGAACGGGAAACATCATTAACGACGAGGAGCAGGTCGGCGGCTGGCCCGAGCTCACATCGGCCGCCCCGCCGGCGGACCGAGACCGGGACGGCATGCCCGATGCGTGGGAGAAGCGACATGGCCTCAATGCCGATGATCCTGCGGACGCCAACGGTGACGCCGATGGAAATGGTTACACGAATCTCGAAGAGTATTTGAATGCCATGAATTAAACGTAGAAGTTTTTATGACGAAACGACAAGGATAAGTCGATGGCGAAAAACCTTGCTATGGCCTATCATAATCTGTCGGTGATGCTGGATGCCGGCGTTCCGTTGTTGCGTTCACTCAATACGATCGCTTCGGGCGAGAAGCCCCGGATGCAACAAGCTTTTCAGGCCCTGGCCGACGGTGTCTCGCAAGGCGATCCCTTAGCGGAGACCATGAGTAAAAATCCCAGGCTGTTCAAGCCGGTGGACGTGATGTTGATCCATGCGGCGGAGACCTCCGGCAGTCTGCCGGATTTGATGGGGCTTTTGTCCAAGTGGCATGAATCGTCCCGGCGGATGGTCAAGAAGCTGTGGTCGGGAATGCTCTTTCCCATTGCTATTCTGACGATCGCCGCATTCGTCATACCGCTTCCCGGTTTCATCTTAGGCGGGTGGAACGTTGGAGCCTATTTGTTCTCCGTTCTGATGGTCCTTCTTCTCTTTTGGGTACCGGCCGGTGTGATTCTCCTGATTATTTACGGAACGCCCCAAACCGGTCCATCTCGCAGGTTACTCGACCGCATCGTTTTGCGCATACCCCTCCTGGGTCGTGCTATGTACCGGCTGGCGATCGGCCGCTTCTGTTGGGTTTTTCACATGCTCAGCAAGGCGGGCGTTCCGATGACGAATTCCGTAGAGATGTCCCTCTCGGCCACAGGCAACGCCGCGGTCGGCGACATGTTCCGACCCGCCGCCGAACGGGTCAGAGCCGGGGATACGATGGGGCGGGGATTGTCCTCGAAGCTGCCGGCCGAGTTGGTGGAAATGTGGAAGGTCGGCGAAGAGACCGGGACCCTGGACGAAGTGGCAAAACGCCTGGCGCAACAGAATACCGAAGCGGCGGAATTCTTGTTTGCTGACTTCGCCCGCTGGTTCCCGCGATTCGTTTATTGGCTCATTGCCCTGTATTTGATCTACTCCATCTTCAGCGGCTACAGCCGGATTTATTCGGTACCGTCGTTCTAAAACCGTTGGGAGTCAATATATTGAACAGTATGTGTAAAGGAGATAAGTCATGTTGTCCAGCGTTCAACGCCCGTTTCTGTTTGGTTGGTTTGTCGTTCTTGGTTTATTGTGTGGATTTTCGCTGAATGCCGCCGAGCCGGCCCGGATGCCATTGGTGAGAGTGGCGGACGTCAATGTGGGAGAATCTCTAACAGTGACACTGCACGATGGTTCGAGAGCGACCGTCAAGTTGCTCGATTTGAAAGAGACGCGAGATACCGTTTGCAACGCCGTTCGCCGGGCGGAGGTGAGAGTACAAGTCAACGGGCAAACCGTTTCCCTCGTTTCTTCAACGTACCATTTACCTGTGGCGGTCGCCGGGGTGCAGATCGACTGCCCGATCACGAAAGGGTATTTGCAGAAAAGCAGTAAGGAGAATGCGTGGGGGCTGCTCAAGGACGCCCGGCTCCGGCTCTGGCCCGCCGGCTCGCCCTGGATCAAGCCGGGCACGTTCATCTACCCGGCTAAACAACGCTGGTTCGCCACCGATACGCAAATGGCCAACGTGCCGGTTTTTGTCGATGGCGGCGAGCTGCCCGGCGAGAGAAATATTTACTATCACTACGGCCTGGATTTCGGCGGGGCTGAGGGATTGGTTGATGTGGTCGCCGCCACCGACGGGTTGGTGGTGTCGGCCGGGACGGAGAGGTTGCCCGGCTACGACGATTCGCCTGTGAGACCCCGTTATGATGTGATTTATCTTCTGGATGACCGGGGCTGGTTCTATCGATACAGCCACCTGTTTAAAATCGACGATTCCGTCAGGCCGGGACGTCGCGTCAGGATGGGGCAGAAGATCGGCGTCCTGGGCAAAGAAGGGGGCAGCGGCGGATGGACCCATTTGCATTTCGACATTAAGTGTCGGCAGCCATCGGGTCTGTGGGGTATCCAGAACGGCTATGCTTTTGCCTGGGAAGCGAACCAGCGCGAGAATAAGCCCGAGATCATCGCCGTCGCCCGGCCTCACGCACTGGCCTGGACGGGTGAAACCGTGGAACTTGACGCCACGCGCTCCTGGAGTCGGTGCGGCAAGATTGAAAAATTCGAGTGGGCGTTCTGCGACGGCACGAACGCCGCCGGCGCCAAAGTGAAACGCACCTACGACAAAGCGGGTGAGTACAATGAAATCCTTAAAATCACCGATGCGGCCGGAAGGGTGGATTACGATTTCGCCGTCGTTCAGATCATCGATAAGGAGCATCCGGACAAATTACCGTCAACAATCCATGCGGCTTTCTATCCCACGTGCCATATTAATCCCGGCGACGAGATCACTTTCAAGGTGCGTTCTTTCCGCACTCAGCACGGCAGGGAAGTCTGGGACTTCGGCGACGGCAGTCCGAAAGTCACCGTGCGGTCGGACGGCAACGCCAACGTGCACGACCCGAACGGCTACGCCGTCACCACGCATCGCTATAAAACGCCCGGAAATTATATCGCCACGGTCCGCCGAAAGAATGAACACGGCCATGAAGCGATCACCCATCTGAAGATAACCGTAACGGACCCGATTCGAATCGTAGAGACCGAGCAGGGCTTCGACGTCACGGAAGGGGACGCGAAGATTATGTCCTATCAGCGCCGGCATAAATCGTTGAACGGGAAGTTTACTCGCGCCGACTACATCCATCCGTTCTATGGCCTCGACGGGGAACTTCTGTCGGAAGATTTTCCGCGCGATCATCCACACCATCGCGGCATTTTCTGGGCCTGGCACCAGGTCTGGCTCGGCGATAAGAAGCTCGGTGACTGCTGGGCCGCGAGTGACTTTTTCTGGGATGTCTACGATGCCAGGGTTCTCGATGTGGATTCGGAATCGCGCGCTCTACGGGTTCATGTGCTCTGGAAGTCGCCGCTTTACACCGACGACGGCGGACTGAAGAAACCTGTTGTGAAGGAGACAACGGTCATCCGGGTTTTCCGAGCAAAAGATGATATCCGCAAGATCGATTTCCAGATCAGCCTGCTCGCTCTGGAGAACGACATTCGTCTCGGCGGCTCCGAAGACGCGAAGGGCTACGGCGGCTTCACGACGCGCATCCCCTTGCCGGACGGGCTGTCATTCACGGGCACGGACGGTCCCGTCGAGCCGCAGACGCTGGCGGTCGAGGGCGGCCCCTGGCTGGATTTCTCGGGCCATTTCGGTGATGACAACAGGCAAAGCGGTCTGGCGATCCTTTGCCATCGATCCAACCCCGGCTTTCCCCACAAGTGGATACTTCGAAGCAAGGGCAGCGCCCAGAATCCCGTTTATCCCGGCCGCCACCCGGTTCCACTGTCACGCTATCAACCGCTTGTTTTGCGTTACCGTCTTATCGTCCACCGCGGCACTGTGAACGACGTGAATCTCGACGCGTTGCAGACCGAATTCGACCACGAGCCGCCTATAGTCATCGGCAACAAATAAGACACAGTTAATGTGGGTGGCAGCCTCAATCGCAGCTTGGGGATGGCTTGCCGCGAAGCAGCCATCCCCAAAGCCTCCGGCTTTGAGGCTGCCACCCACGGTTTCAAGGATTCGTGTCTGTTGTATCGTTATGATTGAAATGGCCCGTTGCTTGAGTAAGCACGTTCTTTCCGCCTTCCGTGGCAAGTGTCGCCGTGCCGACGGTAACAAAACCTCTCTCCCTGACGTCGTCGGCGATTGTGACCTTCTCATGAGGGCGGTTGTTCCCCACCTGCCACAGGCGTTCCCCTTCGTTGACAATTTCAAGCTCCTTGAGCGTCAGCTCGATCCGATCGGCGAAGACCGTTGCCACTAAGTAGTTCACTTTCGGATTGTAACCGAACAGTCCGCCGTGTGCGATTTGCAGGACGTCGTCGGCCTGCGTGCATGTAATGGCGTGAACCTCGCCGCACAGATATAAATCGACGCCGTGCTTCTTGAGAGCCTGCCAGAGCGGCGATTCCCGGCCGCCTTCCAACATCAGGCCGCTGGAGCTTTCCTTCGCGACCGGGCCGAGGATCGGCGTGTGACCCATCACAATGACGTGCTCAACCCCGGAATTTTCCGTGAGGACCTTCTCGAACCATTCCAGTTGCTCTCCCGTGACTTTGGGCACGATGCCGCCCTGGGGACCTTCGCCTTTTTCAAAGACATCGACGGAAACGAACAGCGCATTTTCATGGATAAACCAGAACGCCGTGCCCTTCATGCGGAGCGGGCCGTTGAGCGGCATTTTGAGGTATTTCTGGAATTGCTTCTTGAAGGTCGAAACCAGGGCCGCTTTATCCCCGCGCCACGGATTATCTCCGACATCATGATCGCCGAGGGCGGTATAGAACTTCAGCCCGTGATCCTCCATGCGTTTGATCCAGGCGGGATAATATATCGCCGCGTATTTCTTAATGCTCTCCTTGTCCGGCCAACGTCCCATCACAAGATCGCCCGCCACAAGAACAAATTCGGGATTCTCGGCTTTGACGGCCTTGAGAACATAATCCAGAGTCTCTTCCCAGCCCGGCTGGGGGTACGTCACATCCACGTTCAGAAAGTCCGGAATACTCACGAACCGCCAGGGCTTTGCGGACGCCGCGCCGCCGGCGGGCACGTCGGCTTTGGCCACCCACAGGATCGCGTTCAGAATCATTGTGCGAAAGGGTTCCATGTGCCAGTTCTCGTGGTAATGCCCCCCGGAGAAGCCGAAACCCCGTCCGCCATCGTCGCGCGTCGTCGCCCAGGCCAGAACTTTCTCCCTGGGATCGTAAGGCGGAAGATTACCCGTCATCAGGGGAACGACGCGTTCGTCGTCCGAACGCAGCCGGATATCAAAATACCATTCGTCCTCCGCGACGTAGCCTCCGCAACCCCGCGTGATCGGATGGTCGTTTTTCACAGGCATTACGGCCACCGTATTAATCGGATTCTGCGAGTAGCCGCGCTCGTAGCAGCCTCCCATCCACTGTTTGAAGTCCTCCTCTTTGCCCTGGGGGGGCTCCACGGAAAAGTGCAGGAAGGCCAATCCGACGCCGCGTTTCGCCAGTTCGTGAATCTTCGCCAGTCGATCCGGCTCAATGAGCGGGTGAAGCTTATTGCCGTCCGTTAGAAATACGATGGCGTCGGCATCGTCCAGATCGGCGGGATTCTCCGGCCATCCGTTGTAATGGATGGCGATCTCCAAGGGCTCGATATGGGTGGCGTTTTCGAGACATTGCTTGAGAAACCGGGCGTCTTTATCCCACTCATGGGTACCCTCGCCGTGGGTCGGTTTCCCGGCGATAAAGGCCACTTTTCGAGTCTTTGTTTCAGGCATGCGTTCGCAAGAACTGATGACAAAAAAGATGCCTGAAAGAACGATCAACAGCGACAAAAACACTCTTTTTTTACGCCAATCCACGTGTACTCCTTATCCGAACCGGATGAATTTCATTCTTAAATTGCCTTATGACGATGGATTCAGGCTACCAAAGCTGTCGGAAAAATACAAATGCTTTTCCTCGCCCGAATGAGACCTAAACGCGGATAAATGACAAATTTTCCTTGACGGGAGGGGGTGTAATTTGATATAGATAGCAATAGTGAAGTTAGTGCCTGCCGGGGCGGGCATCAGTAGTTGTGAAGGCATCCAGCAGGCCAAATTCTTCCGTTTTAAGAGAGAGCGGAAGTTAATGCGCATCGTGTGATGCGAGGCAGAGAGCTTCAAATGAGAGGTTTTTTACTCGGCAGCGAAAATCTTATACATTTTAACGAACAGATCAGTTGAGGGTTCTGAAGGAAGGAGGTCATCTTCAACCAGGGGCAATCCTGGACGGGTTTAAAGGTCGTGAGAGTGAAAATGATGATCGGTTGTTTTATTGTGAGAAGGTCTTAGGCAGGCACAAAGTGCAAACCGTGTGTGGATTGATGTCTGTCGGAGGCGAAACGTGCTTCGGTGTGTGGCCGGGGCACAGGCAACCTACTACAATGTTTTGGAAGGAAGGAGAAAGACAATGAGTAAGATTCAACGTTTCATGATGCTTGTTCTGGTATTCTCGATAGCCAATGTTTGTGGCGCCGTTTTCCTGGACGATTTCAATAGGCCCGATGGCGAAGTCGGGAACGGCTGGGGGATTCAGACGGATGGGACCATTACGGTCCAAATTGTAGAGAATGAGGTTCTCATTGCCGGCGAGCAGGGCACCGACTGGGCGCGAGCGGGTATCTCCCGAGACGTCGTGGACGTGACAAAGGTCTCCTGCGATTTCAAGGGCGATGACAGCTTCAACTTCCACGTCCGTATCGACGATGCGGACACCGGCGCCTTCCTCGAGATCTACACCTGGGGCGGCCCCCTTATCCATGCCAATTCCGAAGATGGCAGTTGGCCGGGCTGGGCCGACATCGTTGGCTCAAGTGTGGTAGCGGGAGAGTACAACAACGTGATGTTGGCGCAAAACGGTACAGAGTTTGCCGTCATCCTTAACGGCGCGGAGGTCGGTACTCTCACGAATGCCGGCATCACCCGTATCGGGAGCGTGCAGATCGCCAGCGATGCGGCGGCGACCACCGTGGGAAGTCTTCGCATCGACAACGTCATGTTGCTCGGTGACGGGGACCCGCCGGCAATGCACCCAGTCACCGGAGAATCGCTGGTGATAGACTGTTTCAAGGGTGCTCCTGAGGCCATTGACGGGGATCTGAGCGACTGGGATCTTGAAGCTCTGACCCCGGCCGTTCTTGATGTGGCCGAGCAATTGCATTCCGGACAGGATACTTGGACCGACGCGGCGGACTGTAGCGGAGAATTCTATGTGCTATGGGATGACGTGAACATCTATATGGCCGTGGTCGTGAAAGACGATGTGTTATCCGCGAATAAAACCGACGGCAGTATTTGGAATGCGGACGCGGTAGAAGTATTTTTCTCGACGCTCAACGCCGTTGCAGGCCATGATGAACATTACCAGTACGGTTTTACCGCCAATAATCAACGATGGAACTGGTGCAATATGGACGGTGCAGGCCAAACCGAGCCGGCTTATCTCCAAATCGCGTCCTCTATAACGGACGATGGATACATCTGCGAAGCCTCTGTCGAATACGCACAGATGCCGTCGCTGGACTTTTCGGCTGGCAACGCCATTGGATTCCACGCTGTTCTGGACGACAGCGACACTGAGGATAGAGAGCTTCAGATGACCTGGACCGGGCGCGAAGCGCACGACCAAAGTCTGGGATATGGGTATATGATTCTCTCGGCCGACGATGCACCTGTTACGCCGGTCGATCCGGGTGCTGAGGGCCTGGTTGCGTATTACGCGTTCGAGAATGATGTGCTGGATAGCTCCGGCAACGCCAACGACGGAACCATCGTAGGCAATCCCACATACATTGACGGCGCCCTCGGGACCGCTCTGGAGTTTCACGGCTTGGGCGCGCCCGGTGGCGGCGGAGACTATATCGATTGCGGCAATGACGCCAGCCTGGACATCCCCGGTCCGATCTCTCTGGCCCTCTGGATACAGCCCGGCGCCGATGACCCGGAAGGCCAGGGCACCGAGACGGCGCCGATGGCCAAGGCGATGAGCGGGGTGGGTTGGAGCTACCAGGTTCGATACGGCTGGGGCAGCCCTCAACCCTACATGGCGTTTACATTCAATACGTCGCCCAGGGCCTGGGCCTATGTCGGCCAAAACCTGGAGCGTTATGAGTGGGCTCATATCGCCTGCTCGCATGACGGCGAGACGCTGACATGCTATCTCAATGGTGCGGCCACCGAATCGACCCCCATGGGCGCGATTAACAGCAGTGAAGCTCCCATTCTCATCGGCTCGGACGGATGGGGATGCGATTGGATCGGCGGGATTGATGAGGTCGCCGTATATAACCGAGGTTTGTCCGATGGTGAGATTCTGTACCTCGCCGGTCAATAATGTGAGGTTAATCCCATTCCCCTCAGGCGGGAATGAACTCAGACAGAAGCAATTGGGGCCTATACCGATGCGGTATAGGTCCCTTTCTTTTCAGCGGGCGATACAACGTGCAGTCAAAACGCTTAAAAATGAAGCTATCACGGGCTGATCCGCCAGATGCGCGCATCCTCGCGTTGAAACAGGGGATTTTCCTTGACGGAACGGGGTCGGATATGATAAAGATACAAAGAGTGAAGTTTTTGCTCGGGAATGACTATGTATGATGCGAGGCACGAAATTATGAGTGAGGCCTTTTGCCCCGCAATCGAGATTTAACCCCTACAACTAACCGTACCATTTTTGAGGAAGGAGGTCATCTTAAGCGAACCTAAGAATGGAGTGGAGGTGAAAATTATTTTCAGTTGTCTAACGTGAGAGT
>CAYZAT010000066.1:0-15604 GCA_964476475.1 uncultured Pirellulales bacterium | reverse complement strand
AAGAAAAAATCAAGAGACAAGATTTTTTCTTTCCAAAAGTATGCCTAACTTCAATTTTGCAAAAGTTCACTATAAAGATAGCATTGGAGTTATGAGACAGCGTGACGGGATTATAACGGTCATTCGATGAATTGGCGAACAAAATACTTCGCCGTCAGCGGCTCGCCGGTCGCCCGTGCGATCATGTCGTTCCAGTGGTACAGGGCCCCGGGGCCGAGGACCTTGTTTCGCAGATAATCGCCGATTTCTTTTCGGCCGACGTAACTCACGTTACGGTCCGATTCGAGTCCAAGGACTTGATGGACGATATGGTTATGAAGTTGCGAAGCCAGCAGTTCTCCCAACATGTAGTTATGGTAGTAGCACGGCGCAGATGTAAAGTGTAGTTTGGAAAGCCAGCCGGCGTCGAGCGGTCCCGGAGGTCTTTTGACAAGCTGATATTTCTCCACGAGATCCCACCACAGGGTATTCAAGTCCTGATCGGGATCGGCGTAAAGCTGTTTCTCAAAGTGATACATCACCATCGCCCAGCGTGCAAAGAGAACCTGTTGGAATTGCAGATACTTTCGACTCACGTGCTCAATCTCGGCCCGTTGTTCCCGGGTGAGCGACAGCATCTTTTGCATCCAGGCGGGATTGCGGCTCAGGCGGCCGAAGAGCATGGCGACGGCTTCCGTAGTGAAGCTATGGGCCGGCTCGCGGAGCAGCCACGGTTCGTTGGGATCGTGGTATTTGCTGTAAACCGCATGGCCCAGTTCGTGCAGGATCGTTTCCATCCAGCGTTCGGTATTTTGGAGATTGCAGAGAATGCGAACATCCCCCCGGCGATCGACATCGTGGCTGTAAGCGTGTGGATATTTGCCTTTGCGGTCGTAGAGGTCGCTTCGGGCAAGAATATCATCGATGGGCAAACCCATCCCCCCGTAAAAGGCCTGAGCCAATTTCTTGACGTCCTGGTTTTCATAATAGAGATCGAGATCGTATTCGTAAACTAACGGAGTTCTTTGGAAGAAGGGATCATGATAATGCCAGGGCATCAAATCTTCGGGAGTGATACCGTAGCTGTCCGCCAGGATGCAATCCAATTCACCCTTCAATCGAACGAACGGCTCGTAGGTTAGCCCATCGAGCTCGGCAAAGATGCGGTCCAGCTCTTCGACACGCTGCTCGCCGGTGATGATAGAGAGTGTGTGAAAACTGTCAAAACCCAGTTTCCGTGCTGCCTCATTACGCAGCTTCACGAGTTGGAGGAAATCATCGACGATCGCCTCGCCGACTTGCTTGCTCGCTTTCCAGGCCAATTCCCTTGTTCGGCTGTCCATTTCAGTCGTCAAGATCGTGTAGATGTCGCTGTTCGTGATCTTTTTACCGTCCATGATCCCGCGAAAATGGCTGTATTTCTGTTGTACTTTTGTGTCCAGCTCGATGATTGTTTTCAGCAGGTTCGGCTCGATTTGATTTCGCAGGTAGGCGCAATACAGTATGTCAAGCTGGCGCCGTAACCTTGCATCCTCAATCGGTCCGGAACTCTTCATGTCTTCTATGAATGCGTATTCCTGTGGACTGCTATAAATCCGACGAATGTCGATCTGGAGCTCGCGGAGCTTATCGTAGTCCTGCTTATTTCCGGTTGTAGAAGCTTTCCAATAGGTCAGGTTGGCATGCGTTGTTAAAGGTTCGACCTGGGCGACGTGTGTTGTAATGAAGTCCTGTAATCGGCTCTCGGTTGTGGTTTGCGCGCAACCGAGGAGGAGAAGTGAAGATAGTAAAGCAAGAAATGTGAAGGATAGTCCTTTCATAGCCAGTCTCCAACAAGACATTAAAATACTTGTTGTTCCGTCCGTGCAATGATCTCATTCTGTAAGTTTCGGCCGACCTCCACGAAGTAGTCGCTATAGCCCGCCACACGGACGATCAAGTCGCGATGCTGCTCGGGATGCTCCTGGGCTTTTCGCAGCGTCTCGGCGTCGATCACATTAAACTGGATATGATGGCCGTCGAGTTTGAAGTAGGATCTGATAAGATGAACGAGTTTTTCCACGTTGTCATCCCCGTCCAGAACCTGGGGATTGAACTTCATGTTCAGCAGTGTGCCTCCCGTGCGGGCATGGTCGATTCTGGCGGCGGATTTGATCACGGCGGTCGGGCCGTGACGGTCCCGACCCTGACTCGGGGAAATGCCTTCGGAGACTGTTTCGCCGGCCTTGCGACCGTTGGGCAGCGCCCCGACGACCTGACCAAAATAGATGTGTACGGTTGTGGGTAAGAGATTGACGCGATATTTGCCGCCTTTGGTGTTCGGCCGACCGTTGAGCAGGCCGTAGTACGTCTCGAAGACCTCCTCTGCGATGGCGTCGGCGTAATCATCATCGTTGCCATAGGTGGGCGAATGTTCGAGCAACGTGTGCTGCAGGGTTTCATAGCCATCGAAATTGGACTGCATCGCCGCCAGTAATTCGTCCATCGACACGTCACACTGGTCGAAAACGTGGTACTTGATCGCCGCCAGAGAATCCGTCACCGTGCCGATGCCGACACCCTGGATATAGGTCGGATTGTAACGTGAACCGCCGTTATGGTAATCGATCCCCCGGGCGATGCAATCATCCATCAAGAGAGACATGAACGGAGCGGGCATGAAGTTCGCATAAAGACGTTCGATGACGTTATTGCCCTGGATTTTCAGGTTGATGAAGTATTCCAATTGTCTGCTGTAGGCGGCCGTGAATTGCCGACAGGATGTGAACTCGCGAGGATCGCCCGTCTGAGGGCCGATCTGCTCACCCGACTGAGGATCGACGCCGTTGAAGCAAGTCAGTTCCACGATTTTGGGCCAATTGATATATCCGGTGAGGGTACAGCTTTCTTTGCCGAAGGCGCTGATCGTCACACAGCCACTCGGACCTCCGCTGCGAGCGTCACGGACGTTCTTGCCGTCCTGGAGCATCTCTTTGATGATGACGTCGGTATTGAAGACCGATGGCTGGCCGAATCCGGTACGGATAACCTTGCAGGCGCGCCTCAGGAAGCGGTCCGGATTCTTTTTACTCACCTGGACGCAGGCGCTGGGCTGGATGAGACGCATTTCTTCGACGACATCCAGCATCATATAGGAGACTTCATTGACGCCGTTGGTGCCGTCAGAGGGTTTTAAACCGCCTATATTAATCAGGGCGAAATCGGTGTAAGTGCCGCTTTGCTCCTCGGTGATGCCCACCTTGGGTGGAGCCGGTTGATTGTTAAACTTGATCCAGAAGCACTGGAGCAACTCTTTCGCCTGCTCGGTATTCAGTGTGCGTTCCTGTAATCCCTTTTCATAGAAGGGCAGCAAATGCTGGTCGAGCCGGCCGGGATTGAACGAGTCCCATGTATTCAATTCCGTGATGACGGACAAATGCACGAACCAGTACGACTGAAGCGCCTCCCGGAAATTGCGCGGGGCATGAGCGGGCACGTGGGTGCAGACTTCAGCGATGTGCTCAAGTTCTTTGCGGCGAACGGGATCGGTTTGCCGGTGAGCGATCTGCATCGCTTGATCCCCGTAACGCCGGGCGAAAATCATCACGGCCTCGGTGCAGATATCCATCGCCTGATATTCCTGATCCTTCTCGTAGGCACACGGATCATGAAGGAAGTCGAGTTTCTTGCGGTTCTCTTCGATCTCCCGTCTAAAGTCCAACATCCCCTTACGGTAGATCTTGTCATCGAGGATGGCGTGGCCGGGCGCCCGCTGTTCCATGAATTCCGTGAACACGCCGGCATTGAATGCCTGATGCCATTCCGGAGTCATCGCTCCGAAGACTTTTTCCCGCATCGTTTTGCCTGTCCAGAAAGGAATGATCTTCTGTGCAAAGGTTTCTCTAACGTCATCCGTCACGATAAAGGGCGTTCTTTCCCGGCTGTTCAAGATACGCAGGTCGTCCAGCGTGTGACAGCACAGTTCGGGATACGTCGGCGTGGCTTTCGGTGCGGGGCCTCGTTCGCCGACAATCAACTCGCCGTCGTTGATGCAAATGGTCCTGTGCTCCATCAGGTATTTGAATGATAAGGCACGGCAAACCGGGGCAGAAAACCGCCAGGGAACGTCACTTTTGTAGAACTCGGTAATGAGTTCCGCTCTTTCCGTTGAGATATAGGGTTTGGTTCCCACGCTTTGTTCGCGAAGTTTTGCTACTCGCTCGTTCATCATACTAACCGCCTATTCTAACTTCAAAACCGTGGTCTTTAAAAATGTCTGCAATTCCCTCCATTTTTTTATCGGAGGGTCTATCCATTTGTATCAGCTCGTATTCGGACGACAGCCGGGCCGATTTTTCGATTCCACCGGGATTGTATGGAAGAATCCCGATGTGTGCAACGCCGCCCAACGATAGAGCAAAATCCGCCGTCCTGCGCATATTGTCTATGTCGTCGTTATAACCGGGGACGACCGGAATCCTGATGACGATGGTTTTACCTGCTTTGGATAACTTGTTGATATTATCTAATATTCGTTCGTTGTCAACGCCCGTCAAACGCTCATGTTCGGCTGGGTCCATATGCTTGATATCGCAGAGGAAAAGATCGGTCAGGGCGGCTACCTTTCGGATAATCTCAGGCGTTGCGTAACAGGTGGTATCCACCGCTGTATGAATGTCCTGTGTCCGGCATCGATTCAGCAAGGCAAGGAGGAAGTCCGGCTGCATGAGCGGTTCGCCTCCGGAAAATGTGACGCCGCCGCCGGACTCATCATAAAAAATGATGTCCTTTTCAATCTCCTGCATGACCTGATCGATCGTCATCTCTTGCCCGATGATCTCTCTTGCCTCGTTCAGACAAGCCTTTACGCATTCACCGCAGACCTTGCATTTATCTGCATCGGTCACAATTCCATTGTCAGATAATGTAATGGCTTGTTCTTCGCATACCTCTACACACCGACCGCACCTCACGCACCGGCTCCGACGAAAACCGGGCTCCGGAGCCCGTCGCCAGCTTTCCGGATTGTGACACCAGCGGCATTGTAAAGGGCACCCCTTGAAAAAGACCGTCGTCCGGATACCGGGGCCATCGTGTATGGCATATTTCTTGATATCGAATACGTATCCCGTCGAGATCGTTTTGCCGTTCATATCGTCTTGCATCAAGTCAATCACAATATCATATCGTACCACATCACGCGGGTGAAGACAATCACTTTGGCCGGCTTGGACACGATCTTGATACGTCCGGGGACAGATGGAGCCCAGATGCTTTTCCCATATTTGGGAAGGTTGATGAAAATCGACTCTAAAGACATTATTGGGGCTTAAAATCGTGTTGGAAATATGGTATGCTGATGGAAAGGAGATTTTGAACTATGGTAAATCTGCTGTTGAGACGAAGATGGATAATCGCTTGCGTTTTTGTGTTTTGTATGTCGGGTGTTGTATCGACTCTGGAACCGGCATGGGGCCGGTCGAACGGCGCGGAAGAGGAAAGGGCGGCGCTGAAGGCGGCGATTGAAGACCTGATCGACACGTTCCGGGAGCGATACCCGAATGGCGGGGAATATCTGACGAAGCTGCGAGGCATAAGAAGAGACGATGACAGCGGCTTTCGGAAGCTTCAGCGAGAAGCGCTCATTGCCAATCCTCTGGTCAGCGGCCAACCGATTCTCTTTGTGCTTCGACGTCAGTATAAGAGCGACCATCATAATACCGCCACGATGTTTGTGACGGGAGAGATCAATACGGGCAACTTCGTGGGCGGTGGGGCCATGAAAACAGTGGATTTCTCCAAAGGCGGACCGACGAAGACGTTGATCGAAACCGCCGAAGGGCTTATCCGCGATCCGGAGGTTTATTTCGACGGGAGTAAGATCGTCTTTTCAATGCGAAAGAATATCGAGGACGATTATCATATTTATGAAATTCATGCCGATGGTACGAACCTCAGGCAATTAACGGGTGCGCCAGGTGTGGCGGATTTCGATCCGCTCTATCTGCCGGATGATGGCATTGTCTTTTCCTCCACACGCGAGCCGAAATACTGCATGTGCAATCGGCACATTATGGGCAACCTCTTTCGGATGGATGCCGACGGGGCTAATATCCACCAGATCGGCAAAAGCACGCTCCACGAAGGTCACAGCACGCTGATGCCGGACGGGCGAATTCTTTATGACCGCTGGGAGTATGTCGATCGCAACTTCGGCGATGCCCAGGGGCTTTGGACGGTCAATCCGGATGGAACCAATCACGCCGTCTATTGGGGGAACAATACGTGGTCGCCCGGCGGGGCGATCGACGCCCGCCCCATCCCCGGCTCGGAAAGAGTCCTGTGCATCCTGGGTTCCTGTCACGATCGTCCCTGGGGAGCGCTGGCGATTCTCGATCGACGATTGGGTATCGACGGCCGGGAGCCGATTCTTCGGACGTGGGATCGAGAGGCGATTGACCTGGCTAAGGAAATCGGTCCGAAGCCGGATGTGTATGGATTCGATCGTTTTAAGAAGGCCAATCCGAAATACGAAGACCCATATCCGTTGAATGATACATATTTTCTCTGCTCACGAATGACCGGCAAGGGCGAGCAAATGGGGATTTATTTGTTGGATATCTTCGGTAACGAGATTCTATTGCACGTGGAAGAACCCGGGTGTTTCGATCCGATGCCGTTGGGACCCCGGCCGCGGCCGATGGTTGTTCCGCCCCGAAGAGACTTCGAGAATGGAAAAGGCTATTTCTACGTCGTGAACGTCTATCAGGGCACGCATATGAAGGGCGTCGGACCGGGCACCATCAAGTATCTCCGCGTCGTCGAATCCCCGGAGAAGCGATTCTGGACCCATCCGTCCTGGGGCGGGCAGGGTGTGCATTGTCCGGCGCTCAACTGGCACAGCTTCGAGAACAAGCGCATTCTCGGCACGGTCCCTGTGGCGGAAGACGGCTCTGCCTATTTCGAGGTGCCGTCTGACCGGTTCGTTTTTTTTCAGCTTCTCGATGAAAACAAGATGATGGTCCAGTCCATGCGAAGCGGAACGATCATTCAATCCGGGGAGACGACGGGCTGTATGGGATGTCATGAGAACCGCCGAACATCACCGCAACAAGCGGGTGAGAAGATCTCGCGGGCCTTGAAATACCCACCGAGCCGGCTCAAGGGTTGGTTGGGGAAACGACGGTTATTCAGCTATGCCCGTGAGGTGCAGCCCGTTTTCGATAGACACTGTGTTTCATGCCACGACTACGGCCAAGAGGCCGGCGAGAAGCTTGTGCTTGCCGGAGATCGTACGGTGACGTTCAATACGTCCTACAATGAATTATGGCGAAAAAAATATGTCGGCGCCATTGGCGCCGGGCCGTCGGATATTCAGCAGCCCTATTCATGGGGATCCCATGCAAGCAAGCTGGTCGAAGAGCTTCGCAGGGGGCACCATGACGTGGAGCTTAATGAAGAAGAGCTTGGCCGGATCGTTACCTGGATCGATCTCAATGCCCCCTATTATCCTCGCTATGACTGCGCGTATCCGGCGAATCTTACAGGCCGATGCCCACTGGACGATAAGCAGATTAAGCGTCTCACCGAGCTAACGGGCGTCCCTTTTGCGAAACTGGCCATTCATAACAAGAATGCGGGTCCTCAGATCAGTTTTGATCGCCCGCGTCTGAGCCCATGCCTGTCCACATTTGAGGACAAGACGGACCCGCATTATATTGAGGCGCTGGAAATCATCAAGGCAGGTAAGCGTATGTTGGCGCAGCGTCCGCGCGCGGATATGCCGGGTTTCGAGGCATGTGCCGTCGACCGGCAGCGTCAGCATAAGTACGCCATGCGCAAAGAGATAGAAATGAGCAGCCGGCAGGCCATTCGAGAAGACAAGAAGGTTTATGACATTGATTTAAGGTGACGGAGGCCAAGCCTCTATATGCGCCAGTGTTTGAAAAGGTCTGAGGAGGGTAGATTAACACGGAATTCACGCAAACTTCATCCTCTCCTAATCAATGAATGACACATTTTACCATTGTTTGAATCAGGGATTTCCCTTGACCATGAAGGGTGAATCTGGTAAAAATGTGGTTATTGAGGTTTTTTCCTGTTATAAGTGTTCCTTGCCCAAGTTAATGTTCAGCGTTGAACTTTGTGAGGTAAAGGTGTTTTAGAATCCAAACCTTAATTCATTGTCCAGTCGTTTTTTGAAAGGAGGAATGTCATGTGTAAGAAGTTGGTTTATTCGTTCGTGTTCGTCTTAGCGTTGAGTGTCGTCGGAGGAGTCTGGGCGGGTGTTTCAAAGCCGGATCCGTCGGATGGGGCTGTGATTGAGGATACGTGGGCGAACCTGGCCTGGCAGGCGGGTTCCAATGCGGCTTCGTTCGATGTATATTTCGGCGACGATTACGCGAGTGTCAAGGCGGGAACCGGCGATACGTTCCGGGGCACCCAGACGGCTGTGTACTTTGTTGTCGGTTTTCCCGGATTCCCCTACCCGGAAGGCCTTGTGCCGGGAACGACATATTACTGGCGGATTGATGAGCATCAGAACGATGGTACAGTGCACAAAGGCGCGCTCTGGAGTTTTCTGATTGCTCCTAAAACTGCCCGGGATCCCAGCCCGGCTGATGCCGCCGAGTTTGTCGATCCGAATAGCGCGGTTCTCAGTTGGACGCCGGGTTTCGGAGCTAAATTGCATACGATCTATTTCGGCGACGATTACGATACGGTGAACAATGCGACTGGGGGAATCCCCCAGGGAACCGCGCTCTATGATCCCGGTCAACTGGACGTGGGGAAGGTCTATTTCTGGCGGGTTGATGAATTTGATGCGGTGGAAACCCATAAAGGGGATATCTGGTCTTTTACAACTCCGGGTGCCGTCGGAAATCCACAACCCGCAAACGGGGGAATGGATATCGAGATGAACAGGGATCTGGCTTGGAAGCCCGCTGATAGCGCCGCTTCTCACCAGCTTTATTTCGGGACAGACCGAGCCGCCGTGCTCAATGCTGATGCGGGTTCGCCCGAGTACGTAGGTTCCGTAGCACTGGGCGACGAAAGTTATGATCCTGGTCTTCTCGATCCGGGCACCGTGTACTCGTGGCGTGTGGATGAAGTCGATGGCCAGGGGAATGTAACGAGAGGTCCTCTCTGGAACTTCACAACAGGCGATTTCCTCCTTGTTGAGGGCTTTGAGAGCTATAGCGATGACGATACGGCCGGCCAAGCCATCTGGCAACACTGGATCGATGGTTTTGGCGTTGCCGAGAATGGCGCCCAGGTCGGTTATTTACTGCCCCCCTATGCCGAGCAGAAAGTCGTACGTAGCGGTGTGCAATCGATGCCGCTGCAATATGAGAACGTGGATGGTATAAAATATTCTGAGGCAGAGCTAACGTTGGCCGATCTGCATGACTGGACGGTGAAAGATGTGAACACATTGACGATTTCGTTTTGGGGTAAGATGACTAACGCCGCTGAGCCGATGTACGTTACTCTAAACGGTCGTTCTCCGATCTATCGCGAGAATCCGAATGCATCCCAGATACCCGTTTGGTCGGTCTGGGATATCGATCTTCAGTTGTTTGCCGACCAGGGTGTGGACCTAACGAACGTCAACAAAATTGGCATTGGCTTCGGTGATAAGAGTGGCGCGGGAAGCGGCGGCTCAGGTACAGTATTTTTCGATGACATTCGTTTGGGAGTGGCTGCACATCCCGTCACAATACGATCTCTGCCGTTCGAAGAAGATTTCGAAGGTGTGGAATTGGGTGAGAGCCTGGAAGAAAGTGCAGGCACACCTGGGGTCTGGACGGACACGCCCCCGGAAGGCTGGTCGATTGACGAAAGTGGCATTCCCGGGATCGGTGATCCTACGACTGATGGTATGTCCGACTGGGCCGGCTGGGCCTTTACGGATAAGGAGTGGTGGACCAGTGTCGCAGGCGATCAGAGGCGTTCGGAATTCACGTTGGGCCAGGGAACTGTGGCGGTGGCCGATCCGGATGAGTGGGATGATCGGGATCGTATCGCAGATCCTATTGCTGATGATCCTTATGATACGTGGCTCAGCACACCGCCGATCGATATATCGGGTGCTCAGCCTGGTTCGGTGAAACTCACGTTCGATTCGAGCTGGAGGCCGGAGTATGACGGCAACTATCACCAGACGGCCAACATAACCGCTTTCTTCAATGACCGGGATCCTGTCGAGATACTCCTGTGGGAGTCGGACGCAGCCAGCCCGAATTTCAAGGACGACAATTCCACCAACGAGACGATCACCGTCGATGTGAATAATCCTGCGGGAGCGACAAGTGTGATCCTGACGTTCGGATTGTACGATGCCGGAAATGACTGGTGGTGGGCGATTGACAACCTGAAAGTGACCAGTACACCATAGTAAGAAACCCGCGATTTCCAATCAACGGGCCTGATAAGGATTCTTACCGGCATGGAGATTGGATCAACGGAACGGATAAATGGTGCTCAGAGACAAGGACTCTGGGCACCATCTTTTTTTGACAAGAGGCCGGTATGAAGATAACATTGATTGGAGGAAGATGGATTGGAATGGTTCGGAAAGGAGCTTTGCTATGTTGAGACGCGAATTTTTAAGGGCCGCCGGGGTAACCGGCGCGGCGATGGCGTTTGGCATGACCGCCAGGGCTAATCAACTTCATCCTGAGATTGATCGTACTCTTATCAGTCGATATTTACGTCGATTAATACCGAGTCGCGAGCAGGTGGATAACTTTCTTCGCGGCCGCCAGGGGCCGGAAAAACTCAGTCGAAATCAAGGTTGGCTGTTTGATGGTGAATTAGGATGGATTCTATGTGATTCGGTCCGACCGAGAAGCGTTGACGGTTCCAGGGGATTTTACAGATATCAAACCGACGGGGCTCGCAAAGTGATCCATTTCCCCGATAAACCGTGCCGGATCCACACGTACGGCAACAGCTTTACCCATTGCGATCAAGTCAGCGACGGGGAAACCTGGCAGGAGTATCTGGCGGCGCATCTTCAAGAACCGATTCGCAACTATGGCGTCGGCGGTTACGGCGTTTACCAGGCGTATCGGCGTATGCTCAAGGTCGAAAAGAGCAGCCCCGCGAAGTATATCATCCTGAACATTTGGGATGACGACCACTATCGCAATCTGGACTCGTGGCGCGCCATCCGTTTTGGTCATCGCACGCCGTGCGGCTACACGCTTCCCTTTTTGCGGGTCAACGTACAGGAAAACCGATGCGAACAGTTGGAAAATCTATGTTCGAAACCGGAGGAGGTCTATCGACTGTGTGATGAGGATTATGTTCTTCGAACGTTTGGGGATGATCCCGTGCTGTATGTCGCGTTATGCACACGCGCCGGTGTTAAACCCTCTCGAAAGCTGCTTATGTCTGTCTCAAAGGCATTTGGGATATCGGATGAAACGATCCTGGGGTTGAAGCCGGAAGAGGCCATTAGAAAAACACACACCGAGGCGGCGCTTTTCGCCACCAAGAATATCGTGACGTGGACCGAGCAATTCGTCGAGAAAACCGGCAGGAAATTGATGTTGATTCTTTCATTCGGACGAGGCAATATCGCCAGGGCTTTACAGGGCATGTCTGGTTTCGATCAGACCTTCGTTGATTGGCTCAAAGACAAACCCTACCCTGTTATCGATATGCGTGATTGTTTTAAGGCCGAGTTCGCACAGTTCAATACGGACGTCAACACATATCTCAAACGTTATTACATCGGACACCACAACCCGGCGGGCAACTTCTTCACGGCATGGACCCTTAAGCATCATCTGGTTGAATGGCTCCATCCACGTCCGTCACCCTATTTGTAGAGCTTATTTTGCCTTTACAGATGCTCGGATAAGGGCTCCGTAGATCGCGTCACGGTGCTGCTTATCGTCCATGGCCTCTGGATGCCATTGCACGAACAAGCCGAATCCTCCGTCGGTCCGTTCGAGCGCTTCATTCACACCGTCTTCGCTGTGAGCAATCACCTTCAAACCTTGGCCGATCCTTCGCACGGCCTGATGGTGACTTGAGAGGACGCGCGCTTCATGGGCGCCGAGGATTTGTGACAATAAACTGCCGGGCTCAATCTGAACGTCGTGATATGCACGATGATTGATCTTCGTGCCGACTTCGGATGGAATATCCTGGATCAGGCTCCCTCCGGAAACCACATTCGTAAACTGCATTCCGAGACAAACGCCCAGTAGAGGCTTTTTGTTGGCTAACCACTTCGCGATGAGCTTGCGTTCGAACTCATAGCGCTGCGAGGGTAATACCTTGACCGTTTCGTGCGGTTCCTCCCCATACGCGGCCGGCGGGATGTCATCGCCGCCGACCAGCACCAGGCCGTCCAGTTGTTTAACATAACGTTGTATGATCTGTTCGTCGTCGAGGGTGGGCAGGACGACCGGGATACCGCCGTTTTCCGCGACGGCTCGCGCGTAGTTGAAATGGATTTGTGTACGGGCTGTGCCTTTATCGTCGATTTTATAGACGCTCGTAATGCCAATGAGCGGGGCGGAAGGGCTTTGGCAACCCAATGAAATCAACAGTAAGCCAAGCCAAAGTGTAACACATATTTTCTTCATAAGTATTTCCTCCGATTTCTCTCTTGTTATGATCCTTGACGTTTGTGGTTATGTCCAATAACATAAAACACGTATAGCATCCACATCATCGGACGTGTGAAGTGAATTGTCAAGACTCTAATATACTGGGAAGATGAGGCATGATTAGGCAGAAACTCAGATTCGTTATCTTGTTGTTCTCGATAGCCTGGATACCGGCGACGTCAAGCCGGGGGTGTTTCTCCATCGTGGTGGGCAAGAAGGCCTCGGCCGATGGATATGTCATCGTGGCCCACAACGAGGATGACGGCGCGCCTCAAATCGTGAACCATCACAAGATCGCACGCAAGAAACACGCTCCCGGAGAGATGGCACAACTGCTCAATGGGGGGCAAGTGGAGCAGGCCGAGCAGACCTGGGCGTATATCTGGTCGGAAATGCCGGGGATGCATTTCTCCGACAGCTATATCAACGAATGGGGGGTGAGCGTCACGTCGGACAATTGCCCGTCTCGCGAAAATAGGCCGGACATCACGGATGGGGGCATCGGCTTTAAATTGAGGCGACTGGTAGCTCAGCGGGCAAAGACGGCGCGAGAAGGTGTCCTGTTAGCGGGAACACTGGTTGAACGCTTTGGCTACGTGGATTCCGGCCGGACGTACATTATTTGCGATCCCGACGAAGGATGGCTCTTTTGTGCCGTTAACGGCAAGCACTGGTTAGCCCAGCGGGTGGATGATAACGAAGTGGCCATGGTGGCGAATACCTATACGATACGCCGCGTGGACCTGTCGAATAAGGATAAGTTCCTTTCTTCGGGGAATATCATCGAATACGCCCGATCGAGGGGGTGGTACAATCCCAAGAACGATGGGCCGTTTGACTTTGCCGCTGTCTATGCCAATCCGCAATCGGCCTCACATCCATCGAATCTGAACAGGCAGCGGAGCGGTTTGAATTATCTCTGTGCTGAGCCGATCCCGGTTGGTCGGCCATTGCCCTTTTCGATTGTGCCGCGAAGGAAGACGAACGTGACCATGATCATGCAGATCCTACGCCATAACAATAGGGAGCAAACCATCGTATCTTCATCATCAACAGATCGCGAATCCGAGGGGATTTGCCGTATATGCAGCGGCGCCACGCAAACCAGCTTTGTGGCCCAGTTGCGAAGGAATAGGCCGCTGGATATCGGTATTGTTTACTGGATGTCTCTGGCTCCGCCGCGGATGTCGTTTTATATTCCCTATCACTTCGGCATCTCCGATTTTCCCGCTGGATTCAGTTCAGAATCGGAAAGACCATCGAATTCGTTTTATGACGCCAAAGTCAACGCTCCTTTTAAGAACGATCTGCTCAATGCTTTTTGGACGTTTTCCAATTTCTATCACAAGGTTAACGGCGCGTCGCCGGAGATAATTGCCCGCGTTAGAACGCGAGCCGAGCAAATCGAGAAAAACGCTTATGCGATCCAGAAACCGCTCGAGGATGCCGTTCGTCGGGTATATGCCGAGGATAAGGCGACGGCGATCAAGATGTTAGAGAACTACTCGAAGGGACTGTATCTGTCGTCGCTGGCGGCCATGGAGCAGATAATCCACGAGATGGAAGGTGACTCATGAATGCGAATGAATTAGCTCAAAAGTGTATCATTATCGATACCCACCAGGATGTGCCTCATCGGCTCCAAAAGAAAATGGAGGATATTTCGACCCGAACGCCCAGTGGGGATTTCGATTATCCGAGGGCCAGGGAAGGAGGGCTGGACGCGGTCTTTATGGCGGTTTATGTGCCGCCGGATTATGAGCAAGACGGCGGTGCGTACGCTTTTGCCAACGAAACCATTGATATGGTTGAAGGTTTTGCTCCGCGTTGGCCGGGCAGGTTCGTTCTGGCCAGATCGGTCTCGGATATAAGAGAACAGTTCGGCGCGGGAAAGGTGTCCATTGCGATGGGGATCGAGAATGGCGCCCCGATCGAAGGTGATCTTGCGAATTTGAAGCATTTCTACGATCGCGGCATCCGCTACATCACGCCGGCCCATTCCAAGAGCAATCATATTTGCGATTCTTCATTCGATGCGGAGAGAAGATGGCATGGCTTGAGTCCTTTCGGTAAAGAGGTCGTGCGCGAAATGAATCGCCTGGGGATGATTGTGGATGTCTCACATGTTTCGGATGATACGTTTTATCAGATTATGGATATCTCGGAAGCGCCCGTGGTGGCGACGCACTCGGCCTGCCGGCATTTCACGCCGGGATGCGAGCGGAATATGAGCGACGAGATGATAAAGCTCCTGGCCCGGAAGCGAGGAGTCATTCAGATGAATTTCGGTTCGATGTTCGTGAACGGGCGGGTAAATAAGGAATTTGAAGCGCGGCGGCAATACGTCTTGGAATACGTTGAGACGCATGGCTTAAAAGGAGAGGACAAGCAGAAATTCGGCGATGAATATACGAAAACGCATCCGCTGAGCCGCGCGGATATTTCGGATGTCGTTGCGAATATCGATCATGTCGTCCAATTAGTCGGAATTGAGCATGTGGGATTGGGATCGGATTATGACGGCGTTGGGGATAATTTGCCCGAAGGTTTAGAAGATGTCTCTTGCTACCCGAACTTGATTGCCAAGCTTTTAGATAAGGGATATACGGAAGAAGATATCTGT
Source organism: uncultured Pirellulales bacterium (assembly GCA_964476475.1). GTDB lineage: Bacteria > Planctomycetota > Phycisphaerae > Sedimentisphaerales > Anaerobacaceae > JAFGTG01. Next base: position 394 of record CAYZAT010000066.1, on the reverse strand, counting down.
AAAATCTGTTCAGGCAATTTCTTACGTCTTTGGTCAGAGGTAGAAAAGGCTTCGGAAAGCTCATAACCGGTCCAAGCACGATCAACTCAAGAAATAAGCGAGTGCCAGCAGGGCGTCCGTGGTCAGGATGGTGATGACGTTCGCTTTCAGGGCGGGGATCATTTCGTGCGCGTTGTCGTGATGCTTGAGCGTGATGTGTATCGCTTTCCAGGCAAAAGGCATTGAAAGCAGGGCAATCAGGCTCAAAACCGGCATCGTTTTCGAGATCACACCTCCCACGATACAGGCGTAGGTCATGACCATCAGCCCGGCGTACAATCGGCTGGCTCTCCGCGTCCCCAGGGCAATCACCCAGTGAAAGCGGCCGCCTTTTCGGTCGGCTTCCATATCGGGA
>CAYZAT010000065.1:0-15608 GCA_964476475.1 uncultured Pirellulales bacterium | reverse complement strand
GTTTATGCCGAAACGTACGAGTGGGACAATGGCGGTAGCAGCGTCCTGTGGAATGACTCCGAAAACTGGGATCCCGACGGCGTGCCCGAGGCGGCCGACACGGCCAGAGTGTATCTGGAAGACGCCAATTGCGTAATCGACGCTTCGGTGGCGGCCGAGTGTTCAACACTCTACATCGGAACGGGCGGCAAGGGGCCTTGTTACGTGGACATGATCGGTGGCTCCCTCATGTTGGATGGCAACCTTCGTGTCGGTGAAGCAGGAACCTCCACGGGCGTTCTTACCCTTAACGGCGGAACCGTCAACTCGACGGACGGAAGATTGTGGGTCGGGACCAACGGCACGGGCACCCTGATCATCAACGACGGCGAGATGAACATTTTTGACAAGATTGAGATTGGCAAAAATGCAAACGGCCTCGGCACATTGATTGTGAACGGCGGAACCGTCAACTTCGACGGCAACGGCAACTCGACCGACCTTGAGATCGGCAAGTACGGAACGGGGATTATTCATATGAGCGGCGGTGTCATCAACGTGGAAGATTATATCAAGCTGGGTCAGGAATCCGGTTCCGGTACGATCTATCTGTACGGCGGCATCATCAACGCCAACAACCTCCGCCCTGTCGATCAGACCGCCGGAACCGCCTTCATCGACATCACAGAGGGTACCCTGATCTTAGCCGGCAATCGTACAGAGGTCGTGAATGCATATATAAACAAGGGTTGGATAGTCGGTTATGACGGTTTGGGGATTGTGGAAGTGACCTACACGACAGAAACCGACCAGACTACGGTGACGACCAGTAATCTGCCGCCGGAGCAGGCCCAAAATCCGAGCCCACGTCACATGTCCACCGCCGGCCGCACGGCGGACGGTCCCATTCTCAGTTGGGGACCGGGCATTTATGCCGTTTCCCATGATGTTTACTTCGGCACGGATCCCAACGCCGTCCGTGACGCCGACACCATCACCCCCTCGGCCGAATTCAAAGGTAACCAGGTTCTCACCAGTTACGATCCGGGACCTCTCGAATTGGGACAAACCTATTACTGGCGGATCGATGAGGTTAATGAGACGGAGCCGGGCAGTCCGTGGACAGGTTCTGTTTGGGAGTTTACCGTCGCCGATTATATCTCCGTGGATAATTTCGAGGCCTACAATGACATCGCGTTCGGTGAAGAAGGAAGCAACCTGGTTTATATGACATGGGTGGATGGCTTCGAGAATCCGACGGTTAACGGAGCCACGATTGGCTATGTGAGCGGCAATTCCCTTGAAACGGATAACGTGCATGGCGGAAAGCAATCGGTCGCCCTTGCGTATGACAACACGACAGCGACATACTCCGAGGCTACCGTGAGCATCGATGCCCTTGGAATTGACAAAGACTGGACGAAAGAAAACCTTGCAACGCTCTCTTTGTGGTTCTACGGCAATCCGGTTAATCCGGTTTCGGAACAAATGTACGTCAAGCTCAATGACGCCGAAGCACTCTATGACGGTCAGTTGAATCTGGCCACGTGGCAGGAATGGTCCGTTAACCTTGCGGATTTCAACACGGACTTGAACAATATCGCAACGATGAGTATCGGTTTTAAAAGAGCTGGGGCGATCGGCAACAGAGGGAGTATATTGCTCGACGATATTCGGCTACATGTTGCAGGGAATTAAAACCGGATGACGTTAAAAATTTCATCGGACATGGACGAACGAGCATTGCGATAGGGATTGGCTTGATGAAAACCGAAAAAGCCGGTTTTACGCTGATTGAGCTGTTGGTCGTCATCGCGATCATCGCTCTTCTGCTGGGAATTCTCTTGCCTTCACTAAGCAGAGTTCGGGAAGCCGCCAAACGAGCGGTCTGCTCCAACCAGGTGAAACAGATTGGCGTAGCTGTGGTCGCTTATGCATCGGACTACGACACCCGTATGCCGACCTATAATTCGAATAACGCGAATTCCAACCCTTATTTGCTGATTCACTCTTATGCCCTGTATCGAAGCGAAAGTCCTTATGTCGATGCCAATGGCAAACTGCTTGCCATGAAACTGGCCCTCTTGTATGAAGGTAAGTATATCGCGGACCCCAAAATCTTCTATTGCCCTTCGAATAGGAATCTCCTCTACAAGTTCGAATCGTACAATAATCCCAAACCCTGGGGCACGCTTCCGCAGAATTTTAATTACCTGGACGGGCAGGGACACAATCAATGGGTACGCATGGGATATACCTATCTTCCGATTGATCCGAGAACTCCGAAGAATAGCAACACCGGAATGCCCGATGAAACTGCCTGGAGCATCGATGCGCTCGATCCTCATATTCCCTACATGACCGACTTAATTCGGCATAAACACCAAATCAGCCACAGGCGAAAGAGCAATTATGCGGTTCACGGTCTGTTCAAGGACGGCCACGTGACCTTATGCAACGACGAAAGGGTCTTCGATAATAACGTCTGGGAGCAGATGGAAAACGGCACGATACCGGAACTCACCGCCAATTATATCGTCTTCCAGCTCATCGGCGGCAAACAATTAAATTCAGGAAGGTAAAAAATGAAAGCGAAGGAGAATTTTTCCCGCCGGTCAACGTTGAAAGGACTCGGGGCCATCGGAGCGGCGGCGTTTCTGGCCGGGCCGGCTTATGGCGATTTATTCGCCGGCGTATCCGGCAAAGAACTCGACAAGAAAAGCGATACACGCAAGACGATCTTTGCCAAAGTCTTTTCCACGCCCTTGATCGACACCCACGAGCATCTCATTGAAGAGCACGACCGATTTAAGGGAATCCATGGCCGGATTAAGAGTGACGACTGGTCGTTCCTGATGAATCATTACCTTAATTCTGATATGCTGACCAGCGGCATGCCCCGCGACGAGTATGACAAATTCTTCTCTCCCAATATCTCGCCAGTGGATAAATGGAATACCCTTGCACCTTATTGGTCCGCCGTACGAAATACCGGGTACGGTATGGCAGTGGAAATATCCATGCAACAGCTCTATGATATTCCGGAACTCGGTAAAGACACAGTCGGGCAAGTCGCCGCAGGTTACGAGAAGGTTCGCCGGAAAGGCTTTTACAAAGAAATCCTTTGCGAGAGAAGCGGCATCGAATCCTGCCAAGTCAACGCCCTGGGTGAACCGTTCCGCAAAAGCGCGATGCCCTCGCTTCTGATGCAGGATATCAGTATCGTGGGCATGTTTGCCGGTCCTAATATCAAGGCGTACGCCAAACCGGCGGGGATCGACGTTAAGACTCTTTCCGACTGGTACCGTGTGATCGACTGGTGGCTCGAAACGTACGGGCCATACGCCGTGGCGGTGAAATCGCAGAATGCCTACAGCCGAGATATCGACTACGAAAAAGTGCCGACTGAAATTGCAGAGCCGGTTTTCCGGAAACGACTGTCCGGGAAAAAACTCAATGCTCATGAGCGGAAGCAGCTTGAAGACCACCTTTTCTGGTACGCTGTTGAAGCGGCGACAAAAACAAATCTGCCCGTCAAGCTTCATACCGGATACTACGCCGGCCAGAACAGCATGCCACTGTCGCGTTTGATTCGGAACGCAGGTTCTGCAGCCGATCTCTGCAAAGCGGCGCCGGAGACGCGATTCGTCTTCATGCACATCTGTTATCCCTACTACGAAGAGATTCTTTCGGTCGCCAAGCAATACACAAACGCCTACATCGATATGTGCTGGTCGTGGATCATCAATCCCATCGCGGCCAAGGATTTCCTCAAGAAGTATCTCGTCACGGCGCCGGCCAACAAAATTCTCACGTTCGGGGGCGATTATATTCCCGTCGAGCCGGTCTTAGGCCATGCCGTCGTCGCACGCCGCGGGATTGCTCTGGCCCTGTCGGAACTCGTTGAAGAAGGCTGGCTCAGTCTCGATCGCGCCATCGAGCTGGTCGATCCCATCATGCACGACAACGCCCGCACGATATTTAACCTCGCCGAAAAAACAAAAAGACTCTCAAAGGTCCATTGGCCTGCTTAACGATAACAACCCAGGTCAACAATTCTCCGAAGTAGTGGCGATACCGGAATGAATCGGGTAAGATGATGCCGTTACAGACGTCTGGTTTGATACGGAGAATGTGTTATGACCGATATACCTATCGTCGCTCGGCGGGGCATCCTGAATGTATTGGTTGGTTTGTTGTGTCTTACGGGATGGGCCGGACAAGATACCAAGGAACCCTTTGAAGTCGGCCAGCGATGGGCATACCAGCATCAGGGGCCCCGACCCGGCAGCTTCGAACCGAATGACATCGACGGCGAGCGGATCATACACGTGATCGGGGTCGCCGAGGCAACGGAAGGTAAACAGTGGATCATCGAAGAGCGCTTCACCCGGGATGAAAAAGCCGCCGGACGAGTCTACGTCAACCCAGAGCGCCTGCTTACGGTCATCGAATTCGAGAATGAAAAAGGAGAGAAGGCTAAACTCAGATACGACCCACCGATACCCTATCAAATCATGGACATGAATATTGGTCAGGAAAAAACAGTCGAAACGTCTTTGAAAATGGATTTAAATGAGTTTACGCTTCCAAGCACGATGGTGATCCAGAGGCTCGATAACGAAACGATCACAACACCGGCAGGAAAATTTGAGGACTGTTGGCACTTTATGTTCAAGACGAAGTCGATCTTTAAGATTAAAATAATCAAGATCCCTATGACGGAGGAAAGGGAGCGATGGTATCATCCCAGCATAAACGGCCTGGTGAAAGAGGTGTACCGAAAAGACCGCATCAAGTTTCTCACCTGGTCGCAAGAGGGCTATTCGGCAACAAGCGTGCTGACGGCATTCGGTACAGAAGTGCCGGCGAAAATTGAGACCGCACGCGAAGCCAAAACCACATATCAGGATCCAACGCCTTCGGGCCCTCCCCCGCCCAGAACACCCAGGCCCTCATCAGTGTACGCCGTTATCCTGGGTATGGCTGTTGTCTTGGCAGCCGGGATATATACCTTCAGGAAACGGAGAAAAGTGTAGGAGATTTTATATGAAACGACGACAAACATTTCAGATTTCTTTCACGATCTTATTCATACTCTTCCCGACACATTCCCGGATCGCCATACCCCAGGAGTCCGCACCTCATTCAACCATCGGCGAAATCGTGATTTTTGAAGATGCCATGAGTAAATTCGTTGCACCTAATGCGCAGATCGAACTGCTTGCAGCGGGATTCGAATGGTCCGAAGGGCCTTTATGGATGAAAGATGCAAACGGGGGCTATCTTCTATTCTCCGATATTCCGCGTAATTCGATCATGAAATGGAAGGAAGGGGAAGGTATCAGCCTGTTTATGAAACCTTCAGGCTACACCGGTATTACGGATTACGGCCGGGAGCCCGGCAGCAACGGTTTAACTTTGGACCGACAGGGCCGCATGATCTTCTGCGAGCACGGCGACCGGCGCATCTCACGACTGGAAGAAGGGAGCGGAAAAAAAACGCTCGCCGATAGTTTCATGGGCAAGCGATTCAACAGCCCGAATGACGCCGTCGTCAAATCCAACGGCGATATCTATTTTACAGATCCGCCTTACGGTTTGCCCAAAAGAGCAGACGATCCAACACGAGAGCTTGATTTCTGTGGCGTCTATCGACTCTCACCGGGCGGCGGAATCACTTTGCTCACAAAAGAAATGACCCGGCCCAACGGCATTGCATTTTCTCCGGACGAAAAGATTCTGTATGTAGCTCAATCCGACTCTCAAGCCCCGATTATACGAGCCTTTCCCGTCCAATCAGACGGCACTCTCGGTCATGGGAGCATCTTATTCGATTTCACGAAATTCAGGGGGCGATTTCCAGGCGGTCCCGACGGCTTGAAACTCGATCAACAGGGGAATCTTTTCGCCACGGGCCCCGGCGGTGTCTATGTCATTACGCCGGAGGGCAAGGCGCTCGGCCGGATTCATACGGGCAAACCGACATCGAACTGTGCCTGGGGCGATGATGGATCGGTTTTATACATGACCGTTAACGACACGCTGTGCCGCATCAAAACAGAAACGAAGGGAACGATACCGCCGGCGAACGCTATACACAAAGGTCTTATCCTCGACCTGGACGCGGACCACGATATTAAATTGACGAACGGACGGGTTGCATCCTGGGAAAATCGAGCGGATGGCATGGCTAAAACCTTTATCGCCACCAGAGATGCAAGCCATAAAAAGGGAACCGGGTACCCGGTCCTGAAGGAAAAGGTGGAAGCCATCGGAGGCCATAATACCGTCGTGTTCAAACGGCAGGAACTCATTAATTTCGATGAGGACGCTTTTGACCATCTCATCACCGGCAGCGGTTATACTTGGTTCGCCGTAATGTCGGTCTATTCCCAGGTATCCGGACTCAAGGACGTCAACTCCTTCTTCGGAAATTTGAAAAACGGCGGGAAATACGAAGGTTTCTGGGCGGGGCTTAATGATGACAACACGCTTTGGATCGGGTCTCGAAACGGCATTACCTTCGGCCGATGGGATCGGAACAATCCCCAGCTTCTCGGCCCCCAACTGCAAGAGAATCGCTACTATGTCATCGCCGGCCGCATGGGCGCCGGAACAGGAGAGGTAACGATCGAATTGTTCGTCAACGACACCACACCCGTAGCGTCCATACCCTTCCCGGTCAATCCGAAAGCGAATCCATCGAAAATGGCCATCGGGCAGGAACGCGACGCAACGAACCATCCGGGCCACGAATCATTCGACGGCGAGCTGGCCCGGTTGCTCCTGTGGGAACGTCCGCTGAACGAAGGGGAATTCGGGAAGGTGTTATCTTGGCTAAAAGAAACATATAACCTCAAAAAACTGGAAACGGAATCCAGGTAAGCATTCATTCCATCAAATGAAGGTTTTTGGACGCGTCAATCCATCTGCGTGGGACGCCTTCGTTCTCCTACCTTCTTAAAGTGTGACAGCGCACTTTCCCGATCATTAAAGTCCTTTACAGTAAACAACAACGTCGTTTGACCAATGAGAATTTCGTCCCCGTCCGCCAAAGCAACCTCTTCCTTGATTTCAACGTCGTTAACGAATACACCATGCCTGCTCTTCATATCAAGGGCATAGTACCGATCCTGTTGCTTGTCGTAACGGATTTGAAGATGTTTCCGAGAGACCAAATCATCCAACACTTGGATGGGCAAAGCCTCATCCCTGCCGACCACGTTTGTACGAAAACCGAGTGGGTAATAGTCCCCCTTGCGCTCGCCTGAAATAATAAACAGGGACGCCATTGTATCATCCCTAAAACAACGCTTAACCTGTTACTTATATCCTAACTCCGAGAATCATATTTGCCGATGGGACAAGTGTCAAGATTTATTTCTCCCGATACCACGATAAGATCATTATGGAAAATTCTACGCCAGAAGCGGGGATGAGTCTTCTGGCATGACAACTCGAAATGATGTAAAATCAGAATAGAAATGTTGGCTTGTCGTTTAACGAACGTATTATAGTAGGAGATATGCCATGATTCCATACCAGAAGACCTCTTCACTTTTAATGATCACCATGACACTAATAATTTGCGGTACGGGGAAAGTGTTATATGCCAATGGCACATCCTCACCGGAAACTCTACTGCTCAAGGATTTTCACCCGAAGTCTATCTATAATATTCCCCAAACGACTATCGAAAAGGCCAGGTATCCTGCAATTGACATGCACGCTCACCCCTATGCGAAGACTTCCGAGCAGGTTGACCGGTGGGTTCGAGTTATGAACGAAGCGGGCATCGAAAAAACGATCATACTCACTTACACAACAGGCGAGGAGTTTGACGCCATTTATGCCCGGTACGCCAGGTATCCCGATCGATTTGAATTGTGGTGCGGGCTCGATTATACCGGCTACGACCAACCGGGCTTCGGACCTATGGCTGTTAAGGAACTGGAGCGCTGCTACAAACTCGGCGCCCGGGGCGTCGGCGAATTAGGGGATAAAGGAAAAGGACTCTTCTATTGCAAACCGACAAAGGCCTGGGGCATGCACCTGGACGATCCGCGCATGGACCCTCTGTTGGAAAAATGCGCGGAACTGAACATGCCGGTGAATATTCACGTGGCCGATCCGTACTGGATGTACCAGCCGATGGATGCCGGAAATGACGGGTTGATGAACGCTTACAAATGGAGATTGGACAACCAACCGGGTATCGTCGCCCACGAAGGTATGGTGGACATCCTGGAAAGAGCGGTCAAGCGGCACCCGAAGACGATTTTCGTCGCCTGTCACTTTGCCAATTGCTCTCACGACCTTAATCGCATCGGCAAGATGTTTGATACATATCCCAATCTCTATGCGGATATTTCAGCTCGGTACGCCGAGACGGCGGCGATTCCCCGGTTCGTTGGCCAGTTCTACGATAAATATCAGGATCGGCTCGTTTACGGTACGGACATGACATTCGGAACCAAGATGTACCAATTCACATTTCGGATTCTCGAATCAGCGGATGAGCATTTCTACGCATGGGACCGATCCAGCTATCATTGGCCTTTGTATGGATTGGCTTTGAATGATGAAATTCTCCGGAAAGTGTATCGGGACAACGCGCTCAAGATTATTGGAGACTCCGAGTCTGGTGCAACTGAATAAATGGACAGTCTTATGGAATAGCAGTATCTTACGCAGCCTAATATTCTTCCTGCTGTTTTATCTTTTCCTGGGCGTTTATGTCGATCTGCGATTGTTGTATTCCGTTACGGGCGCGACGGTGGGGATATCAGGATTTCCGTGCGAATGGTCATACTTTAAGGAAGCCTTATCGCTGCCGGGCGGTTTCGTCAGATATACATCGCTCTTCCTGACGCAATTCTTTATATTTCGATGGATCGGGCCTGTCGTCGTCGTATTTCAAGCGTGGTTCGTCGCATTGTGTATTGACAGAATCGTCGAGAAATGTAACGGAAAGTGGCTCGGTTGGGTGAGGTACATGCCGGCCATCGTCATCGTGTTCTTTTACACAAGCTACGTCTATCATTTCGAGACGACGATGGCGGTACTTGTGGTGCTCGGATTATTCAATGTGTATATCACGATTCACCATGAGAAATGGCAAACATCGCTGGCGGGATGTACGATATTGATGGTCATTGCATATTATCTTGCCGCAGCGGCCAGCCTTCTGTTTGCCGTGATGTGCGGGATATACGAGCTTGCCGTCCGGAGGCGGATTATTGTAGGAATTGCATGCTTATCGCTCGGGGCGGCGCTTCCCCTGTTGATTGGGGTGTATGGCTTTGGAGTCAGTCGTATCGAGGCATACGGCGAGTTAACGCCGTGGTCGTGGCGAATCACAAAATACGATCTGTTGAACAGAATGATCCCCTGGCTATATGGGCTGTATGGATGTATGCCGGCGTACTTGGTGTTGATGGGATTCGTGAAGAAAGTTAAACGAAAGACGATAAGCCCAAAGAGAAGGAAAGATAAGAAAAAAAACAGGCAGCAAACGCGGCTCCCCGGAAGTAGCGCCCAGGGAGGGATTCTTCGATGGCTCGCCTATACGGGTGCGCTGCTGGGTATTGCCGGAGGCGGAACGTATTACTTCGCGAACGATCAAATGAAAACGCTCTATGAGATCGAGTATTATCGCGGAAAAGGCGATTGGGAAAAGGTGCTGGAATTAGCGGATAAGCAGCCGGGACAACTGCTGGCCATGCAAGCCAGGAACCAGGCATTGTACCATCTGGACAGGTTTGCCGATGAGATGTTCAATTACCGGCAGCATCCGGATGGATTGATGCTTTCACATCCGGCGTTTATCAAATCGTATTGGCATAAATATGATTTGTATCTCGATCTTGGATTGATCGGACAGGCGGATGAGGTCCTGACGGAGAGCATGGTGGCGTTCGGGGATCATCCTTATCTCCTGAAGAAACTTGCCATGCTAAATATGGTCTCAGGCAAAAACCAAACGGCGAAGGTGTACCTGGTCGCCTTGAAGAAGCGATTGTTTTTTAGCCGATGGGCGGAGGAATATTTAACGAAGCTCGAACTCGATCCGGAACTGAAAAGTGAAGAGAAGATCCAGAGATTACGCGCGTTGACACCCGGGGAAGACGAGGGGCGATTTCTGACGACAGCGGAATTGCAATTAAAAGCACAGATCGAAAACGGCAAGAAGAACAAGATGGCGTTCGAGTACCTTCTGGCTCTCTATATGTTGCGCGGAGAACTGTGGAATGTTGTGGAAGTGGCCGGGAGGGTGGAGGAGTATAATTATGAGAAAATACCCGTCGCATTCGAAGAAGTGATACTGCTGAATAATAAGCATAATAAGAACAAGATCACATTGAACAGACTCAAGATAAGAACGGAGACGGAGCGGCGATTTAATGAGTTCATGGCTACGACGATACGATATCGAACGAAAAGAGCCGCTCAAAACGAATTGGCACGGAAATTTAGAAACACATACCTGTATTACTACTTCTATGGTCTTCCGGAATCAGGATGAGTAAAAAGTTTGTTTATACCATGGCGACGATGATTCTTCTGGCACTCAGCGTCGGGATTGGCGCGTTCTTTGAACGCGATATGAGCGAAGAGATCGTCGAGTGCGTAGAGGTCGATCGGGAAGCGCGGATCTACCCGGATTACCGCTCGATTGTGATACCGCCGAACATCGCGGCGATGAATTTCGCTGTATGCGAAAACGGTGAGTTTTACTGTGCGAGGATCAAGAGTGTCAAGGGCGGATCCATCGAGGTATTCAGCAGAACCGGTAAGATTGAGATTAACCCAAAGCGATGGAGCCGTCTGCTACGGCAGAACAAGGGCGAAAAGCTGGAGATTGAGGTACTCTGTAAAGGTAAGGATGGGAAGTGGCTTAGATACTCTCCTATTCGCAATACAATCGCACACGAGGAGATCGACGCCTATGTCGTTTATCGAAAGATCCACCCCGGATACCGGACATGGCGTGACGTAGGCATCTATCAGCGGGACCTTGGCAGTTATGGCGAATCTGTTGTGCTGGATAACAGCTATTTCAACGGCGAGTGTTTGAACTGTCACGCGTTCTGCAACAATAAGACGGATAAGATGTTGATGGGTCTGCGAAGTGGAAAATACGGCAGCTACGAGCTGATCGTCAACAATGGAAAAGCAAGTAAGATCGGCACAAAATTCGGATATACGTCGTGGCATCCAAGCGGGAAGATAGCGGTTTATTCGATAAATACGGTTTACCAGCTTTTTCACCATGCCAGAAAAGAGGAGTACCGCGATGTGATCGATATTGATTCGGCACTGGTGTATTACGATGTCGAGAGCGAGACGGTGAAGCGGTGTGAACACTTATCGAAAAAGAACCGGCTCGAGACGTACCCGGGGTGGTCGAGCGACGGGAAATATTTGTATTACTGCAGCGCGCCGATCAAGTGGCCCACAAACCAGGTGGAAGAAATCACACAAGAGATGGTCGAAGGCGTGAAGTATGATCTGATGCGAATCAGCTATGATTTAAAGCGGGACCAATGGGGAGAGCCGGAAGTCATTGTGTCTGCGGAGGAAAGCGGCAAAAGCGCGTTGGAGCCGCGAGTGAGTCCCGATGGCCGCTGGTTGTTGTTCTGTATGTGCGATTACAGTTGCTTCCCGGTGTATCAGCCAAGCAGCGATCTTTATATGATCGACCTTGAACGCGGGCAAGTGGACGGAAAATTCGTGTACAGGAGGCTTGATGCGAACAGTGAGGCGAGCGAATCATGGCATAGCTGGTCGAGTAACAGCCGGTGGATCGCATTTAGCAGTAAGAGGATGCATGGGTCGTTTACACGAACGTACTTCAGCTATGTCGATGTGAATGGAATCGTGAGTAAACCATTCGTTCTGCCGCAAAAAGACCCCGGCTACTACGAAGCATGTCTGCGAGCATTCAGTGTCCCGGAGCTTGTGATTGAGCCCGTGCGGATGACAAAGGAGACGCTTGGCAAAGTTGTTCGCGGAAAATTGGATAAGGTCGTCGATATACCGATCAGCTCGGCGACAATCAAAAATAAAACGTGGCAGGAACGTGAATAAATCAACCACATAAAGGAATCCAACGATGAACGCATTCTTACGCAACACCGATTTGAACCTGGTTATTCTCTTTTTCACGTTAGCAAGTACATCAGCATTGTATGGCGCGGATAACAAGAACGCTCACGCAGTCCCCACGTATGAATGCATCGGGCTTTATCTCGAATCGCCGGACCTCGGGGAATGTAACGTCCGATTCAAAGAAAAAGACGCACCTTCCTGGAAACAAGGTTATCCCCTCGTTTATGATCCGCGAGACCAGGAATATCGCGGAAGTATTGTCGGATTGAAATCGAACACAACCTATGACATCCGAATCACGCTCGATGATAACAGCCACGATCTCATATGCCAAACGAAGAATGACTCCTTCCCTATTGGTAAGATCACTTACCTCAAAGACGGCAACTACTCAACGTCACTAAAGATTACCGAATCCGGCACACCCAATGGTTATCACCTTGTCATGCCGGCGAAATATTCCAAGGCGACAATCGACGTTCGGAATGCACAAAACTATACCTGCGTGATCGATGCCAACTACGTTATCGTCCGAGGCGTTGAACTCAAAAATGCCGCCATTCATGGCATCCTCATCAAACCCAGACGCCATGATATCGTTATCGAAGACTGTTATTTTACTTTCTGGGGCCGGATCGGCGGTCCGAAAACGTACGGCAATCAGGGCAATACGGACAGCGCAATCTACGCCGAGCGCGGCGCGGGGCACCTGACCATTCAACGCAACCTGATCGAGAATCCTCGCGGCGCCTCGAACGACTGGGAAACGGGTCATCCGGCCGGACCTCAGGCGATTACGCTCATCAATTCGAGCGGGGGAAACGTCATTCGCTACAATGAGATACGATCCACGGAAGACCACGGTTTTAATGACGCCATCGGCGGAGGATCCAACTTCAGCTTCGAAGGAAGCCCGAATCGCGACTCGGATATATATGGCAATATCATCGCCAACGTCTGGGACGACGCCATCGAAAGCGAAGGGGCCAATATGAACGTCCGTATCTGGAACAACTATATCGAGAAAACGTTCCAGCATATCGCCACGGCATGCACCTCCAAAGGCCCCCTCTACATCTTCCGAAACGTTTTCGGTGAAAGCCGCCGGACCCATCGCGATCCCCTGGGCGGGAGCATGATCAAAGTCGGCGAGCGGAATGAGTTTGGCGGAGGAAGGAAGTTCGTCTTTCACAATACGGCCATTCAGCCCAAAGGCGCCTTTCATGTCTTTAGCGGCCACGTCAATCCCAATACCGTCACTCGAAACAACATTTTTGACTGCCCGGGCCGGCTCACATCGTCCCGGCAGGCCGATCTCCCCTGCGATTTCGATTACGACCTGTTTACCGGCTCGGACCGGGGTATCGCCAGAGAAAGGCACGGACTTCGGGGCAATCCGGCATTTGTCAAATCGTACGCGTTGGAATTTTATCCTTCGTCCACGACGACGAAAATCCAATGGGGCAAAGTCCCAGTCAAGCAAGGTGATAAAATCGTCAACTTAACCGATCCGGTCACGACGGTCCCGAATCCCGTCATTGATTCGGGAGTGAAACTGCCAAATTTCAACGATGATTATGCCGGAAAAGCGCCCGACTTGGGAGCCTTCGAGTTAGGACGACCCCCGATACGCTTCGGGCGGCGAGCGATGGGCAATCACTGGGCACCCTGGGAGCTTCATTAACACTATGTACTATTGTCTTTGCGGCGATGGAGTACGATCAATAGCGTTATGACGCGATGGGGAATATCTGGGGACACCATATATACAGCAGATATACAATATTTAATTTACAAAACGCGACCCCGTTTCGTTCCCAAAACTTATTTCATAAGGGCTGACCCTGCGTCTTTGCTAAAGCACTAGGAGTGCAGATAACAATATTTCAGGTGCCTTCTCTTTGGTCGTGATGCTGACGGTCTGACCTTCTTTACTGTAGAGAACGATAACACTGTTGGAGTTTTTTCTCGTTAGCAGCTTAATCTTGGTAACGTCTGCAAAAAATACAGTCCCCTTATGCTTATACTCCCAATGGAAATATTGCTTATAATGAGTGCTTGACAGAGGCTCTGCGCGGTCTAACACCTTATATCGCTCGGCAAAATCAAAGCTTGTATCGCTTACTGAACGAATAAGGTAGATATAAGTGCCGAATAGTGTTTGAGGACTTTTGCCAAACCAAAGCGTTTTATTTTTCAATGCTTCGCCTGCATCTTCACTAGACATTTGCCTAAAGGCAGGATAGTCCCTAGTAATCTCGGTTTCAGTCGTGGAGTAGCAACCAGCGACAGTAAGGACACTCACAGTTGTGATTAATACTCCGAGCCTGCTTCTCTTATTCATTAGTGGCCTGCTTCTTCAAATGTTGGTTTATATGTCATAATTCGGAATTTGTCACCTAACGTCATAATCTGTACTCCTACACGCGACAATGTCAATAATATCAAAACAAGATTTGTTTGTCATTCAATAATCACAATATTCGGAACTAGTGGTCTGCATCAAGCAGAATGTGCGATATCTGCGATATCTGGGGACACCATACCTATTTATGTTGCATGTGAGGCGTCGAAATAGTATCATGGGAGTATGGCGCGTTTAGCAAGAGTCGTGGTTCCGGGTGTGCCGCACCATGTGACACAGCGTGGGAATCGCCGTTTGGCGACGTTCTTCAGCGAGGCAGACTACGCAGCCTATCTTGCGTTGATGGCGGAGTGGTGCGAGCGGTGCGGCGTGAAGGTATGGGCGTATTGTTTGATGTCCAACCACGTCCATTTGATCGTCGTGCCGGAGTCGGAGGACGGGTTGCGGCGAGGGATCGGCGAGGCCCATCGACGTTACAGCCGGCGGATTAATTTTCGTGAAGGCTGGCGCGGCCACCTGTGGCAGGGACGATTCGCCTCGTTTGCGATGGACGAGCGGCACCTGATGCTCGCGGCGCGGTACGTGGAGTTGAATCCGGTGCGGGCGAAGTTGTGCCGGGCGCCCTGGCGATGGCGGTG
This sequence comes from uncultured Pirellulales bacterium, assembly GCA_964476475.1. Classification (GTDB taxonomy): domain Bacteria; phylum Planctomycetota; class Phycisphaerae; order Sedimentisphaerales; family Anaerobacaceae; genus JAFGTG01. Next base: position 512 of record CAYZAT010000065.1, on the reverse strand, counting down.
GTCCAGTGCGGCGGCGCATGTGGCCGGTCGCAATGATGGCCTGGTGGATGTCGCGCCGCTGTTGTCGCGGGTGGACGACTGGCGTGCGTATCTGGCGGAGGGCCTGGAGACAGAGCAAGCCGAGGTGTTGCGCCGTCACGAACGCACCGGGCGTCCTCTGGGCAGCACGGCGTTTCTTAAACGATTGGAGGCCAGACTCGGACGCATCCTTCGTATAAAATCACCAGGTAGGAAGCCGAAGACTAAAAAGAAATAGGTATGGTGTCCCCAGATAACAGCCCTGAATCGCTTTTTGTAGATGACTTACATCCATATGGAGATAGATCCGAGTCGTTGATAGCCAGATAGCTAATGCTGGTCTTGGAAATCGCCGACATATTAACAAAGAGAAAATATTTTTGTTTGTTTGATTAGTCCGCGGCATGGAATTATTCGAAATAACGAGAAGTTCGTGAATTTATACGGAAATGATGCCTACTTAGTTAGTTCGACAAATCAATGATTAGAACAAA
>CAYZAT010000064.1:0-15760 GCA_964476475.1 uncultured Pirellulales bacterium | reverse complement strand
ACATGATGATCGTGTTATCCATCTGTCCGCTGCTTTCGAGATAGGCGAACAGCCGGCCGATATTGTCATCGACGCCGCGAACGCATCGCAGGTACTTTTTCAGGTAGCGCTGATAGGCCGTGCGTTTGTATTGGTCGTCCGGTAGCGATGGATCGACGAACATGTGGTGTCCCATGTTCCGTCGTTTGTTGCGCTTTCCGATGGACGTACCCATGCCTTGGGTCGCTTGCGAGCCGTGCCGGCCGGAATCCCAGAGGCTTTCAGGCTCCGGGATATTGACATCGTCGAAAAGCCAGTCGTAGCGCTCGGCGTTCTCGAAATTATCATGCGGCGCCTTGAAGTGGTGCATCAGGAAGAACGGCTTCGACCGGTCCCTGCCTTTGAGCCATTTGAGCGACAGGTCGGCAATCACGTCCGACGAGTGGCACGAGTCGTAACGTGCGAACCGTCTCTCGTTCTTGGGCCATTGTCCGCCCGATTCGCGTAAAATCGGATTGAAATAAGAGCCTTGCCCCGGCAGCACACAGTAATAATCAAATGCCGGTTCTGTTTTGAGGTGCCACTTGCCGATCATGGCGGTTTCGTAGCCGGCCTGTCTCATCAGCCGGGGCAGCGTTTGCTTTTCCGGTTCGAGTTTGCCGCCGAGGTCAAGCGCGCCGTTGGTCTGGCTGTATTGACCGGTTAGGATCGTCGCCCGGCTGGGCACGCAGATCGAATTCGTGCAGAAGCAATTCTCGAAGAGAATCCCCTCGTTCGCCAGTCGGTCGATATTGGGCGTCGGCGCGACTTTCGCCAGGCGGCTGCGATACGCGCTGATCGCATGGGCCGTATGGTCATCCGACATAATATAGAGTATATTGGGTTGTTTGCTCGATGCCGCCCTGGCCAAACGTGTCATATCGGTCAGACATGCTACTGAAATGCCCATTCCCGCCGTCTGCAAAAAACTTCGCCGTGTGTAGTTCTTTGTATCCATCTTCAGGACCTCTCTATGATAATTTGTCTATCGATATGAAGTTATCGTGTAGAGTCGCACGGTTTTCCTTTATCTGAGCGAAGATAATATACCTGAGACAATGATTAATGATCCGGATTAAAGTCAACCGCTTTTGAGATCGAGCACCGGTGAATCGTCGAAGGCATCAATCTCTTCGATTTCAATGACGTTTTCTTCTACCGAGATGATTTTGCACCGGCTAATGGCGATGAGGTTCGGACGGACCGGTGAATGGGTGGCAAACACACCCGTCAGCGGGTTTTCCTTGCGCCCGCGAGGGTGAACCTTCAAGATAGCTCGTTTCTCCGGTGTATCGTTTTTGTCGAACCAGTACACGACGGTAACGTGGGCGTGTTTCTCCAGGCCCGAAAGTCCCGCTTCGTACTTCTTGTCCAGAACAATCAACGTTTTGCCGTTATCCCGGGCCACTTTACCTATGGGATGGAGCGCAAACTGTTTTTCGGCCTGCTCATTCCTTTCGGATAATGGCATTGTGCATCCTCCGGCGACGAAGACTACCGTCATGATTAGAGCGAAAGTCAGGTACCTCATGGAACCACCTTTCTGCATATTTCAAGGCTCATCGTAATAGCTTCTTGAGCTTTTCCACGGTCCGGATGTGCTGCGGATTTTGTGCGAGATTATAGTACTCGCCGGGATCGTTCTCGTGGTCATAGAGTTCAACGCCTTCTCGGCCCTCGTCCCACTCGGTGTAACGCCAGCGTTCGGTACGAACGGAGCGCCCCGCAATGCGGCCTCGCTGGACTTGCGTGAACGCCGTCTTTTTGCCGGGAAGGGTCGGATCGTTCAGCAGAGATATGAAACTCGTGCCGGCGAGATGGCCGGGCGCAGGCAGACCGTGCAGATCGACCAACGTCGGGTAGATATCCAGAAACTCGACCATCCCCGAGCAATGGGCGCCTCGGTTCTTCATCTCCGGCGTGACAACGATCAACGGGGCGCGGGCCGAAAGTTCGAAGAGGGTGTTCTTATTCCACCAGCCGTGGTCGCCGAGATGGTAGCCGTGGTCGCCGAAAAACACAACCGTCGTATTTTGCCAGAGTCCGAGACGATCCATCGCCGCCATAATCTTACCCAACTGGGCGTCCATAAAAGAAATACCGGCGTAATAGGCCCGCATGAACTCACGCCGCTCCCGGTCCGTGAAGCGGTCGAATACCGTTTTCCAGCCACTTCCAATGGCCTGGGGCAGTTCGGCGGAGCGGTCGGCTGGTTCTCGGGGGAGTTTGAGGCGCTCGAGCGGATAGAGATCGAAATAGCGTTTCGGCGCGATAAACGGATCGTGTGGTTTGTGAAATCCGACGGCCAGGAAAAATGGACTTTGTCCCCGTTGCTCCAGCAGGCGGATGGCTTCGGCGGCCACCTGGCCGTCCGGCTGGGCCTCGTCGCCTCCCTCGGCCGCCAGCCATCGGCACCACTTGACGCGACCGCCGGTCAGATTTCTGCCCTGTCCTTTTTGGCCCCGTGGTGTTCCCTTCGGATCACAGGTGACATCCCACGCTTTCGGATCGTCCGTGTCTGTACGGCCGTGGAAAATCTTGCCTACGCGCGCGGTGAAATACCCGTGGCTACGAAACAATTGCGGCAGGGTAATGACATCCGGCAGCTTGGCGCGGAAGGGTGTCCTGTTGTCTAAAACGCCGGTCACATCCGGTCGAAGCCCCGTGAGAAAAGACGTCCGGCTCGGATTGCATACGGTGAACTGACAATAGGCACGATCGAAGCCAATACCCCGCGAAGCCAACTGATCGATATGGGGCGATTTGACGATTGTATGCCCATAACATCCGAGGGAATGATTCAGATCGTCAACGGTGATGAACAGAACGTTTCTTTTAACGTGAGCGCCGTGCACCGCAGGTAAGATGGGCTCTTGTATGGGTACATTACCGGCTACCCGGTGTCCAACAACAGTTGCTCCGGCCGCGGCGGCTGCGCTAAGAAATTGTCGTCGCGTAATTGTTTTATTCATAATTTGCTTCCTCCGGTTTTACTTACATGCCCGCCATACATAAAACGCGCCCGTTTTTAGTCGCCAGATAAAGCCGACCGTTCGCGGCGGACATGCCATCCATGATCGGCACGTGGTCGAGTTTGTACTCGGCGAGTCTCTCGCCATCCGAGGCCGAGAGGGCCCACAACATTGCACCTTTTTGCCCTGCGAGAGCGTCACTTTGAGCGTGGAGTTTTGCCTGGACGCCCGCTTCGAGGGTCCGTCCCCAGATTTCTTCTTCATCGACGACATCGGGCGGACCCGCCACGAATAACGTTCGATCCGCCAAGACCATCGCCCGGGCCAACAGGTCGGGCTTTTCGATCATCCATTTGCGATGAACCGCGCTGAGCTGCGATTCCGGGAATTTGGCGCGGTTCTTCCAGTTCACGGTGTTCTGTGCGATTTTTGTTTTATTCACCCGCGCGAGCCGCCCGGGGTCGAGCGTCTTGTCGGCGGCGAAGAGGCGGTATTCCAGCACGGACGAGTTGGTCAGGTATTTGGGATGCCGGCCATAACCGTAAACATAAGAATCGTCGAATGTCAGAATGCGGCCGGAAGGGACGATCCGGGCCGGGACGAACCATTCGCCCCATCCTTCGCCCGCGTTCTTGCCGTAAATCCAGTAGGTGCGATGGAACCAGGAATCGTCCAGAAATCCCGTCGGACAGAACAGATGGATCCCTTCGCCTTCCTGGTCGGTCTGGTGTTCCGGATCGATAACCGCTCTTTGTCCGTCCAGATTGAATCGCTGGGACCGCATGTACACGAATTGACCATCGCTGGAAAGAAGGTCCGGCAGCCCGACGGGCATTTTCTTGCCTTTAATTTTCGCTTGCAGGTTCTCGCCCGTTCTCGGATCGCGGTCGTCCATGACGGTCTCGGAAAGTTTCCGCCCAGTTAGTGGATTGAGCAGGATCATCCGCATACCCCCATCGAGAAAGACCGAACGCCCCGCGAGGACATACGCGACGTCGTTCTGAATGAGTACGCTACCCGAGACGGGCCAGACGGACTCGAGTTGTTCGTAGGACATCACTCGCAGATCGTGCGGGGCCGCGCGGAACCGCCAGGCGAGCGCCCCGTCCGAAGCGCGGAGGCAATAGACCCACCCGTCCGCCGAACCGAACAGCACGCGTCCCCGGTAAGTCGTGGGCACCGAATCCACGCGTCCACCGGCGGTATAGCTCCAAAGCCTGGTGCCGGAGATTGCGTCCAGGGCATGGACGGTATGGGTATCAATAGATGCAATAAACAGTTTACCGTCCGCGATCACAGGTTGGGTGATGCGTCCGCCGAGTTTGGCTTCCCAGGCTTGCTTTAGCCGCGTGGGAACTTTCGTCTCCGTATGTCCGCTGCGGGCCGGGTCGCAACGATACATGGGCCAGTCATTTTGAGTTTCGATTTTCAATTTCTGATTTTCGATTTGATCGTACGCAGGACCTTTCACCAGTCTTTCTGTCGTCTGTTTTCTGTCATCTGTCCTCTGCTGAGCCGGAGCCAGGACATTGAATCCGGCTAATTTGGATTGATAATAGCAGGCACAGGCGTTCGGTGTGGCGTAGAGCAGGCCGTTGCTGGGCATCACACCGTAGAAACAGCCGCCGCGGACCCAGTGATGGATCTCCCACTCTTTTGTGCGCGGATCGATAAATTCCGTACCGATCCACGAGGGGATGATGTATCTGTCCGTGGCTTTGCTCGGGTAACAGCGTTGGTGCATGACGGCGAAGGGGTTCACATCCGGGGGAAACTCGCGCTCGACATTGCCCGTCAGCGGATTGCGGCCGGTAAAGACGCCTGAGGACCGCGGCCGGGCGCTGGCGATATCGCCCGACCAGACCAAGCCGTCAATGACGAAGATGTCCTCGGGACAAAAGTGCCCGGAGGGATGGAGCTTCGAGGTCCAAAGCTCTTTGCCTTCCTCGGCCGAGAGGACGACTAATTCGCGTTTCCGGCCGGAGAATAAGACCAGGTTCTTATACATGATCATCGACGGCGACCATCCCGTGGGGATGAGCTTGCTGCGCTCGACGGGCGTTCGCCACAATCTCCGGCCCGAGTCATATTCGACGCACACCACGGCCTCGCCGTCGTGGTACACCACACGCCGCCCGTCCGTGGCCAGCGAGAGCGGCACGATCTTGCTCTCGATCCTCCATAGTGTATCGCCTGTTTGAGCATTGAGGGCCATCAGTTCATCAGCCGTTTCGTCCCAGCCCCATCGCTTACTGGCGCGGTCGCGTTCTGTCCAACAGTTTGCGTTCTCTTGCTTGTATCCGACCGCCTCGCGGTCGGGATTGACGACGACAAACAATACACCTTTTTCACAGACGAATTCCTCTACGGTTTGGGTGTCTGCATAGGTGCGAAGGAGTTTGCCGGTGGCGGCATCGAGGGCGCTCAGCGGGGCGTTAATGCCAAGTGTGGTATAGACTTCATCGCCGACGGCGACCAGCCGGCGTGTCAGTCTCGTCGGTCCACTCTTGAGCGGGAACAGATGGTTATACCACTGGGGCAATTCTCGCTTCCAGAGAATAGTCCCGTTAAAGGCGTCTCGCGCGGTCAAAAACCATTGGGGCGGAAGTTGGATAGAGTCCCTGGGGCCTTCGTCCATAATGTAGAATATCCGACCATCTGTCGAAACGAGTGTGTTGAGGCTCGCCGAGTGCTCGTGACTCCGCGCCCAGCGCGGGCTGCCGACCCACTGCATCCGCCGCGGCGGGCCGACGACCGTGTCATGGGATACGGCATTGCCGCTGGCGTTGTATAAGTAATGCGTCCATTCATCTATGTTCTTCGGGCGCGGCTTGACCGTTTTCCGCCATGTGCCGGCCTGCTTGATATAGGCCGCGCCATTGGGAACCAGGACGCGCATCACTTCGCTCATAGGAATCCCGCCGAGATCCTCAGAGACAACGAGGTTAACAAGGTTGTCAATGTAGGGGAGTTGGCTGCCGGTGAGTTGGTCTATGGATACCCGGCCATAAAGATGGAGCGAGAAGATATGTCTGCGGGCTTTTTCGACATTCTTTGCGGCTTTATCCAGGCCGTGCACCATAAAACTGTCGTTCGCGCGCAACGCCGCAGTCAGACGGCCATCCCCGCAGCCGATATGGACGATAAAACCGCCCTGGATACCTGTCGCGTCGAGAATCTTCTTGGCCTGTTGCTCGATCTGCCCGGCGTATGCCGCTGACGCCATCAGGGACGCCATCAGGAGATAAATACTTGGATGAGTCAATAGACGTGCCTTCTTCATGAGCCTTTCCCTTTCCATTGAAAGATGTGCGAAAACCCGTTGTCACTTTGTGCTCGCATGTCAACCGTCGTATGCATAAAAAGCCACCCTTTATTAAAAGGTGAGATATATTATATTGTTTCCAATGAGTTATATCAATACGATACGTTGAGTGCAACAAACAAAGATATTAACGGCGTGAGAGGAAAGCCGCGTCCTGTCGCACAATATAAAAGGATACTGGAAGAACTCGAATAAGAGCCTCTGTTTTTGATTGGAAGCGTATGGATACAGTCATTACGATACCCGCGCTGGGTGATAATTTCATTTATATAGTTCGATACGATGCAAAGGATTCCTTTGTGGTCGATCCCGGCGAGGCTTCAGCGGTCCTGATGATTCTGAAAAAGCACGGTTTGTCGCTCACGACGATTCTCCTGACCCATCATCACGGGGACCATGTGGGCGGGGCTTCGGAACTGAAACGAAAAACCGGCTGTGAGATCGTTGCCGGCTATAAGGGGCATTCACGCGATGTGAATGAGGTTGTTGAGGACGGCCAGATTCTGTCGATGGGCGAGGCGAAAATCAAGGTGCTTGCAACGCCGGGGCATACACGGTCGTCCGTCTGTTATTATATGCAGCCGTCCAACACGATTCCAAAGGGAATGCTCTGGACGGGAGACACATTGTTCGTCGGGGGGTGTGGACGATTATTTGAGTGCGATCCGCAAACGATGTGGCACTCGCTGCTCAAGCTGGCCCTGCTGCCTGATGATACGCTCGTGTACTGCGGCCATGATTACACGGTGGAGAATTACGAATTCGCCTTGAGTATCGAGCCTGATAATGAAACTGTCAAAAAGCGTCTGGATGAAATCAGGCAAATGTCAAAGCAGGGAGGGCTATCGGTACCTTCGAGTATATCGCAAGAGAAAATGACGAATGTATTTTTGCGTGCCGATTCACCTGAATTGAAGGTCGCTCTGGGCATGAGAAAAGCTCCGGCCGGAGAGGTGTTTGCCGAATTGCGACAACGAAAAGATCGTTTCTAACGCGGATGGAATCATTTGCGTATGAGTCGTATTTTTGATAAACTCCGCCCGTAATATTGGCGATGAGTAAGGAGAGTATGATGCTTATTGTTCATGTTTTCGTTCATGTTAAGTCCGATCAAGTGAACGCCTTCATAACGGCGACGCTTGAAAACGCGAGGAATAGCGTCCGGGAACCGGGCATCGCCCGGTTCGACGTGATCCGACAGAAGGACGATCCCACACGTTTCGTTCTGGTCGAAGTGTATCGTACGCCGGAGGACCCGGGACGGCACAAAGAAACCGCACACTATCAGCGATGGCGCGATACCGTGGCCGATATGATGGCCGAGCCGCGGTCGAGCATCAAATATGAGAACGTTTTTCCCGACGAGCAAGGTTGGGATTGATGGCGACATTTATGAAATTCGAATTTGCGACGGCAACACGTATTTTGTTCGGCTCCGGAAGGGTCCGTGACGTTCCCTCTTTATCGGTCGAATTTGGAAGACGAGCCTGTGTCGTCACCGGCCGAAGCGGTGAGCGGGCCCAATCATTGCTTGGGCAACTTAAAGCACGTGGCATCGAATCTCTGACCTGTCACGTGGAGGGGGAACCGACGACCGAATCGGCAAAAGCGGCAGTAGAGATAGCTCGACAGGGGCAATGCGATCTCGTGATCAGTATGGGCGGCGGCAGCGTTCTCGATACGGGCAAGGTCATAGCCGCCATGCTGACCAATACCGGCAAACTGGAGAATTATCTGGAAGTCGTCGGCCCCGGCGAAGCGCTGACGCAGGTCGCCGCACCGCACATCGCGATCCCAACCACGGCCGGGACCGGCGCCGAGGTGACGCGCAACGCCGTCCTGGGTGTGCCCGAGCATCAGGTCAAGGTGAGCATGCGAAGCCCATTGATGCTGCCTCGTATCGCTTTGGTCGATCCCGACGTGACACATTCGGTGCCGGCTTCCATTACCGCCACGACGGGCCTGGACGCATTAACGCAACTCATCGAGGTCTATGTCTCCAACAAAGCGAACCCGTTGACGGACGGCCTTTGCCGGGAAGGTCTCAAACGCGCGGGGCGTTCTCTCCGTCGAGCGTATCAAGACGGCGCCAATTCGCTCGCTCGCGAGGATATGGCCGTAGCGAGCCTCTTTAGCGGACTGGGGCTGGCCAATGCCAAGCTGGGGGCCGTGCACGGCTTTGCGGGCCCGCTGGGCGGGATGTTGTCTGCTCCGCACGGAGCCGTGTGCGCGCGCCTTCTACCGTTCGTCATGGAAACGAACGTGCGGGCGTTACGAAGCCGAAAACCGGACTCTGAGTTTCTCTCTCGATACGACGAAGTGGCTCAACTGTTAACCGGACGAACGACGGCGCAGGCAAACGACGGCGTGAAATGGGTGCAGGATTTATGTGCGACGTTGAACGTTCCTTCACTGACCGAGTTCGGATTGAGCGAGCGGGAATTTCCAAGGGTCGTGACGAAAGCGCAAAAATCGAGCAGTATGAAAGGCAACCCGATCGAGCTTACCGAGAGTGAATTGATCGGAATCCTGAAAACGGCCTGCAGCCAGATCCAATAACTCATACGAGCCGAATTTTTATTGTCATCCCTGCGAAGGCAGGGATCCAGGAACGTAACGTATAGAGTGAATTCCCGCCTTCGCGGGAATGACAAATCGTATTATGTTTTTACAGAAGGATACATCATTGCTATGAACATTGATCTTCACTACGGTAAAGGGTTTCTATCCCTTCAAATTCCCGAAAACAACCTGTCCTCCATTATCCGGCCCTGGCAGAACGAAGGAGGCCCGGACAATCAGACCATGATGCAACAAGCGATGGCGGGTGACGAGGTCAACCATTTTCAAAACGAGATAGCCGGTAAGCGTTTGTGTGTGCTGCTGGACGATGGCACGCGCGATAATCCTTTTGGGGATATCTTGGGACCGTTATTCGGTGCCCTGCAAACAAGCTCATTCGTGGGCTTCCTGATTTGCACGGGAACCCACGATCCCGACACGCCGGAGAACGAGATCATCAAAGGGCAAATCGTCAAAGCGGCCGAAGAAAACGGAATCGGCAATTTCGAGATTCATGCCCATGATTGCCAGCACGATCAGTTCGTGGATGCGGGTACGACATCATACGGTACACGGGTCCTGTATAATGTCCTGAACGACGATGTAGATGTTTTTCTCACGCTCTCGGACGTTAAAGTCCACTACTTCGCAGGTTATTCGAATTCGGTCAAGAATTTCGTGCCCGGCATATGCGCCTTCGAAACGGCCGAGCAAAACCACAGTTTGGCGCTGAAGGAAAAGTCCACGTTCGGTCTTCACCCGTGGCATCAAGACGAAAGCAGACGAGCCAATCCGCTTGCCGCCGACCAGCTTGAAGGGATGCGGCTTATCGCGAAGCATCGGCCCGTTTACACCTTGACAACGATTACAACCTCCCGGCAGATACAATGGGCGCAGTTCGGATCTGTCGAGCGGGTAACACGTGACGCTTTTTCCGCGGTCGATCAAAAGAATACCCATACGGTGACACCGCACGGGCGGCTGATCGTCTCGCCGGGCGGTTTGCCGAACGATGTCGATCTCTATATCGCTCAAAGGGCGCTTGAATTGACGAAGAACGCCGTGACGGATGACGGCGAAGTACTGTTTTTGTCGGCGTGCCCGAACGGCATTGGCGAGCAAAAGACGCTGGAAAACTTCTATAACCGTTTGATCCTCCCACTGGATGAGGTTCTTCAGTCCATTGAGAATGCATACAAGCTGTATAGTCATAAACCGTACAAGTTTGCCCGGATGATTCGTCGATTGCGTCGCATCTGGATGCATACGGAAATACCCGATGATCTCATCGAGGCGGCTCATCTGTATCCTACCAATGACCCGCAGGCCGTTGTGGATGGCTGGCTTGCCGAGCAGCCGGACGTCAAAATTACAATCGTCGATGGCGCCAATAAAATTGCACTGTACGCAGCAGATTCCGCTTGTTGATCTAAATTATCGGCGAATAGAACAGATGCCCTCCGCATCGACAGTCGGAAGCTCCGAAGCGGGGTATGGCTAATTCATACATCCCGGCCAGCTTTTCTGCCAGTTCACATTCTCGCCGGCGCGGCCCGGCCGTCGTCATCGCTCCGAGCATCCTGGCTTTCGTCGAGAGGTAATCGATGTGCCATCGCAAAGGCTTGATCTTCTTGCTGTGGCGTTCGAGCCGGGCTGAGAGATTTCGCTGGGCGCTGCCCACATAGAAATAGAAGCCTTTTCGGAAAGCGAACCGTCCGAGTTTGCCCACGGTAATGTGTCGGCCTATGGGCAGATAGAACACCGCGATGTACACTCCGCTATCCAATCGTGTGAGGTATCTCTAAAGTTCGTGAAGCATTTTAACCGCTTGCTTGATCGCCATCTCGGCCGCTTTGGGTGCGAAGGGGCTGCTCGTGATTTCGTAGCCGCCTTCGACGTATAGATGCTCGGGCGCAATGTATCCGGCCGCACCGTTGCAATGTGTAATCACAAACGTATGTTTATATGGCGAGGCGGCCTTGATGGACATACCGATCTCCGTCAGAACTTCGGCCCCGAGACCTACGAACGCAATGTCACCCACGCGTGCGGCGCTGATACACAGCGACGTCGGCGGGGTGTCCTTCTTGATCTCAAGCGAGCCTCGCGGTTTCCCGGGCAGTTCGAGCGTGACCATGGAACTGCGAATCTCCCCGCCGCCGGACAGTTCCTCGATATCCCGAAATACGTGTACGACTTCCTCGCCCAGCAATGTCCCGAGCAGCACCGGCTCCGGAATCCAGCCCGGCTCCGTGTTGATGGCGGGAAGCACCCGGAACCACGGATCGATATTCCCGGACGCCCCGGCAAACGCCCCGGCAATCACCTGTTCACCTAAAATCCTCTCGACGAACTGCTCGGCCAGACCCAGGACGTCCCCGCTGATTGTCAGATTCCTGCCGCCCAGGCAGGTCGCGTGGGTCGCGTAATCGAACAATGCAGCATAAGTTGCTCCATCGGGTTTCGCTAATTTCATCACGAGGACCTCTTTGTCCGTCGGCCCGTAGGGATTCCGCCCGAGACGGATCGAACTATTACCGGTTTGATCAAATCTTAGCTCGCGCCGATTCATACCAACCGGCGAATACCCCACACCCGCTCCAATACGGACCGGCTCCATACTATCGAACGCTTCGTGAATCACTTCGACGAGCTTTCTCTCCAGGTCTTTCGTATAATCATAATTGTTCGGATGCACTTTCTCCTCGTCGAGTGTTAACGTTGGTCCCGCATGGTTATGTATCGCACTCAACAAAAGCTCGGACGGCTGAAGTCCGAATTCGCTTGAAATAATCTTGCGGAATTGCTCGGCAGTGCCTCCATAGTAACCCAAAACATCGCTTGAGACCACCACGAGCCGCCGGCCGTCGTTTTCGAATGCCACGATCCGCGCCGAGAGTGGATCGTGGACACCATCGGATAGCGCCGTGCGCGCCCCGTAACCGGCCATTTTCACAGGCTTGTCCGGCGTAATATCAATCTTCGCAATCCCGGCCCGCAGCGTCCCGGCGCGATTCGCCGCGTGTGAAGGCGAAACCGCCCATGAAAAAGGGATCGTGAGTACGATGATCATAGCAATGGTTCGCTTAAGTGAAGAATTCGATACGTTTGTCATGACATGTCTCCCAAATGCGATTTACTTACGTGGCGCCATAGAAAATCATTATACTCATCGAATATCTCTATGCAAAGCGCCTTCTGCTCATGAAAAAGGGGCAAACTGTGGGCGACGAATCAACGCAGCGTGAAGACCGTGATTTCGGGCCTTGTTTTCAGGCGTGCTCTGCCGACCCGGCCAAGTCCTCGGTTGACGTACAGTTTCTTACCTCCAACCTCGTACAGGCCCGCGTGAAACCGCCGGGTCCGGGTTTTCCACGTTCGGCTTGTGATCGGCTTGGTTTTACTCCCATGCGTATGTCCGCTCACGACGGCGTGAGAGGGGAATTCACCTAAGTGTTCAATGCCGCGGGGATTATGAACCAATGCGATCGTCACCTGATCCGTGGGTACGTCGGCAAAGGCCTTCTCCGGCTGGAAATCGCCGATCCTCAGATCACCTAATCCGACGAACCACAGGGGATGACCGTTGATGTTCAATACCGTGGATTCGTTTCGCAGGACGGTGATTCCATTGGTTTCCATGCCCCGGATCAGCCGGCGAAGCAAATGCTCTCGCTTGTCGTCCGGGAGGCCGCGAATACCATAATCGTGATTGCCCAGACAGGCATAGGTGCCGAACCGGCTTTCAATATCGCCGAGCAACGCGACCACCTTCTCACGATAGGTGCCTCGAAAATCGTACGTAATGTAATCTCCCGTCAGCACGACTAAATCGACTTCGAGGCGATTAATCCGCTCGACGCAACGGCGTAAATAGCCGCTGCTGGTGGTCCGGCTGTGATGAATATCGCTGATGTGGGCGATCCGTGTCCCCTGCAAGCGTTTGTGATGATTGTGCAGATGCAGATCGATTTCGACCACTTCAATCCACTCCGGCCCGTTTCCCTGGGCATCCACCGCCCAGCGCGTACAGAAACCCAGCGTCCCGAGAATGGCGCCCTTCAAATAATCACTTGCCTTATAGGACTCGGTATCATCGGATATTGGCTTCATGTTTTCACGCATACGACACAAAATAATCTTTTTGTACGGTCCGCACAAGCGGGATGTTCGGAAAAAGCCTCATCCGGATCATGAGTCGACGGGCGTTTCCATTTCCGCCTCACAATAGCGGGCTGAATAATTTGGCGATGTCGTGTCCTAAACGCTTGAAAGAACCGCGCTTTTTCCACTGAGACCGATCAATCGCACGACTATTGTGAAGATATTCCATCTGACGTTCGCGAAGATTTTGAGTCGCCTCCGTGCCGTAGAGCAACAAGTTAATTTCGAAATTGAGTGAAAACGAGCGAATATCGAAATTGCTCGAGCCCAGGAACGCAATCGAATCATCGACCGTAATCGTCTTGGCGTGCAGAAGCCCGTTCTCGTAGGTGAAAATGCGCACTCCCGCCTCCAGCAATTCTTCAAAATACGCCTGGCCGGCCATGTCAATCAGCGGATGATCCGTTTTGACCGGTACAATCAAATTGACCACGATATCCCTTTGGGCGACCACCTGCATGGCCTGTAGAAAAGGCTCGTCGGGAACAAAATACGGCGTGGTAATAACCACGCGTTCCCGCGCCGAATACAGGACGGCCACCACCAAGCGTTGATAACTTTCGATCGGGTCGTCGGGACCGCTGGGAAGAACTTGTGCCGGGACGGTGCCGGACGGTTCCGGCGGGGGGAAGATGCCCGGTTCATCGAGGAGTCGGTCCGTACGAAAATGCCAGTCCTCCAGGAAGACGGTCTGAAGCTCCTGGACAATAGGCCCATTGAGCCGGGCCGTCAGATCGTACCACACCAGGTCCTTGTATCCATAGTTGTCATCAACGATATTTTGAGATCCCGTGTACGCGGTCATGCCGTCGATCACAACGATCTTGCGGTGATTGCGAAGATCGATCCGCGAGGCCCGGCGCCGGAGGAAGCCGACGGGCAACGTGTCATAGACTTCAACGCCGGCTTTCCTCAAGTCGTCGCCGATGGATCGTAGTGTACCCCAGGAACCCACGGCATCGAGCAATAATCGGCATTTGACGCCGCGCTGGGCGGCTTGTTTCAAGGCGTTCGCAATCATAAGACCGGTGTCGTCGTTTCGAAAAATGAAGAACAGCATGTGCACGTGCTGTTTCGCCTGTTCGATATCCGCGATGAGCCGTTGAATGACGTGGTTTGTATCCGAGATCAACGTGATGGAATTACCGTCGAGAATCGGCATGGATCCATACCGTGCGGCTAACGTGATGGCCGTCTTACATTGAGGCCCCAATTCGGGGTGGATCACATGAGGATGCCCGTCGAATTGTTTCTTCAGATGCTCCAGCCGCCGGATAAGCCGTCTGTATTGCCGGGTTCGACGTCGGGGCAGACGGTGCCGGCCGATCAGAAGATACAACACGAGACCGACCCAGGGCTGAAAAAAGATGACCGCCAACCAGGCCAGTGCGGCCGTGGGCCGCCGATTATGGACCACAACAAAAAGAGCGACAAGGCAAACAATCCATTCGGCAATATAAAGAATACTGGAAAAGGATATCATGTACGAATCCCATCTCAGACCATTACGGATCTTGATGATCGTAGCGAAAGGCCGCGATCAAAGCAAGTATCGGCATTTCTGAATTGAATCTTTTACCCAAACTATAGTATGATAATCTCCCGTAATATGAGCGGTCTTGACAGCCATCGTCCGGTGCCGTACCGACACGATGGATTTTATGAATGCGTAGGGGAATGAAACGATATGCCGATTCATGAATTTTACTGCCCGGACTGTCATCGGGTCTATAATTTCCTGGCCCGCCGGCCCAATGTAACCAAGCGGCCGAGCTGTCCGCGGTGTTCACGCCCCAAGCTGGAGCGTAAGATATCCCGATTCGCCATCTCCAAAGGCCTGACGGAGCCGTCGGAAGGCCCGGACGGTCTGGACTTGCCCCCCGGCCTGGACGAGGCCAAAATGGAGCGGGTTCTGGCGGAGATGGCCGGCGAGGCCGAAAACATCAACGAGGACGATCCCCGCCAGATGGCCCGCATGATGCGCAAGCTCTATGACGGCACCGGCCTGCCCCTGGGAGAGGGCATGGAAGAGGCCATGCGCCGCATGGAGGCCGGGGAGGACCCGGACGCCATCGAGGCGGACATGGGCGACCTTCTGGACAATGACGATATGCTCTTCGGCCCGGGCAAGCCCGGCCTCAAAGGCATGACCCGCAGACTGCGCCCGCCCGAAGTGGACGAAAAGCTCTACGATCTCTAACCAGAGGAAGACCCAGAGTACTGGACGCCTTCCGTTCGTCCTGCGGACGTCGTTCTACCCCTTTGGGGGGAATTTGGCTTTGTTTTGCATAGTCACCTCTTTGTTCAGGATTTAGAGCTTAGAATCTCGGATTTCCGGCCGCAGGCCGGCAAATTGGGTTTGTTTTTCCAAATGAGGCTGCGAATGAACGCGAATAGGCACCATGTATTTGTTTTTTGCTGACAAGAATGGGTACTGTTTTGCGCATTTTTGTGAATATTTGTAAAAATTTGTGCATTTTTGAATGTGTTTTTGCCACGAAGGCGCGAAGGCACAAAGATTTTCGAGATAGTCCATAAAACTCTGCGGCCACACCGCGATCCCGGCGCTGAATTGGCTTTGTTTTGAAAATTCGTTTTCGCGATACGCATCACGCAGTACGCAATACAAACTGAATGGGCTTCGTTTTTTTGAATTGATCTGATAGCCGCAGAGGACGCTGAGGCATAGAGATAAGAGATGGGTGGATTTGTCCTTTAC
>CAYZAT010000063.1:0-15764 GCA_964476475.1 uncultured Pirellulales bacterium | reverse complement strand
GGTTTCGAGTGTAAACACATCTATGCGCTGTAGCCAGATGTCTCGACTTCGCTCGACATGACAATAAGGACTGTAGCTATCGAGAGCCAACCTATTAGGCAGGTTTGCCGTACACTTCGACTTCGATATAGTGATTGAGATCGTCCGAGCTGTTGCCGTTGCTGTACAGCCGGACGTAACGGGCCTTGACACCTTTGGCGTCGATGAGTTCGCCTTTGTTGGTTTCGACGTAGTGCATCTCCGTACCGGCGCCGAGGCCCGCCGAATTGTCGGTGTCGTTATTGAACAGCGTTTTGACATTTGCAGTGAAGTCCGGATCGTCGGCCACTTGCACGACGATATCCCGGTAAGCTCTCGGCAGCTTATGGTAGTGCCATATCACGACGGCGTAGATTTCATGCCGTGCTTCGAGGTCGATAGTAACGTGCTGCAAAAACGGGCCTAATTCCACGTAACTGCCGTCGGCGGCTTCTTTATCGCCGTCGGTAATCATCTCAATTTCGCCGATGATGGGCTCTTCGTCACTGGCCGATACCGGCTTGCCCAACGCCACGTTTGCCGTCCCGGGCGGGGCTAAAAAGGGCGGGCGGTCGCCCGGCTCGAGCTTCCTTAGATTGCTGACCCGTATCGCTTCTTTGGTGCCGGTGAACATGGCCCGGGGCAGTTGGATCTCCAGTGGTTCCAAGCTGGATTTGCTTTTCCGGTGCAGACCGATCGTTGCGGCAAGACCTATGGCAAAGATGGCGACAGTGATTTCCGTGATCGGACTTTTCATGATTGTCCCCTTGCATCACACTCGTGACCATGCCTTGTTTCATTGTTTCTCTCCAAGGCATATGAAACTCATTTGATTCGTATCAGGACAATCGATTGTCGCTATTAGGTATGACGATAGCCGGGCGTATTTTGATATAAACAAAATTCTGCTTTCTGTAGATTCTCCGTCGGAATCCGAAAAAGAAAGGCCGAGTCAAAAGCTCGGCCTTTATCTACAACGCAAATGTGAGTTGACCGATCTATTGGGGCAGGTTCTCCGGCTTTACGTTCTTGATACTCAAATCACCGTAGAGGACGCGGTAGGTTGGTGAACCTTCGGGTTTGTACCAGAAAATCGGTTTCTCGGCTTCTCCGAATTTGACGTCTTTGCCGACATAGTGCCAATCGCTTTCGGGAGGTAGTTTGGATATGAATCCGAGGCCACGGATTATCCTTTGCCGGATTGGGAAGAATTCAGAAAATTTCGGCTCAGCAAATTCAGGGGTTTCGCCCTCTTTGAATGTGAGCCCCTTGAGTCCCATTTTCTCTCTAATGCGTTGAAAGAATTCCCCGGCAGCTTTGATATTCAACTCTAATGGGAATTCGCCGTCGGTGTTATCTGCCCACAAATGTAAGGTGTGAATTAGATCGTCTTCGCTCACCTTAGAACTATCAATTTCTATCGTGCGGGCATCATATCCTTCCGGCACAGCGAACAGAGATTCGTCCAGCTCTGCATTAATGATGATGTCGCTGTAAGTAATGGTTCCCTCTATATTCATTACTCTACCGGCACTGCCGATGGAGTGTTCTATTCGAACAGGCAGCAGCGTTTCAGTATCCGCCCAGACAGTCATATCCGTCATTTTGGAGTTTTCACCGATGCGGTATACGAAGGCCATGACGCCATCAATTTCCTGTTTGCCGAGGAACTCCACTGATTCTTCCTCGGCTTCCTGAGCTTGCCGGATTCGTTCTTTGATTTCATGGAACCAGTTCGTTTGACGGTCTTTCTCTTCCGGGATGTTTATCCTTTTGAGAATGAGGCCTTTCTTTCCTGTCGGCCATAGCATAATCTCTTGGCCATGGTGTAATATTCGGATGACGCCACCCGGCCTTACCTCACGAGTGCCGGATTCCACCTTATACATCCACTCGGAGGTTTCAGGCGGTTTGCCTGCTGACTGGACAGTCAATTTATACACAGCGGTTCGGGCGGTAAGTAACGGCTGAATGACCTCGGCGAAAGCCGGAGTAGAACCGCCGAACTGAAGTATGCCGATAAGCACTGCAACAAGTATCACCGCAGCAGCGGCTAATTTCGTGATTCGACTTTTCATGAGTGTTCTCCTGAAAACGCTTAAAGGCGTTATGCGCTTTTGTGAAGTTTTGTCAAAGACGGAGAGCATTTGCTCACGGAGGCTTTCGCGATGCTCCGAATTCGGTGCCGCGTCGATATTCAGTCGGCCGACGATTTTTTCAAGATCGGATTCGTCTTTGAACATTTTAACTCTCTCCGTCGAAAACGGAAGTTAAGTGGTTTCGTAACTGGTTGAGTATTCTATGTAACGTCACGCGAAGCGTGGCTTCTTTGACGTTGAGAATCTGTGATATCTGTTCGTATGAGACGTTTTCAAAGAACCTTAGTGTAACAATGGTCTGGTGTTGTGGCTTAAGTTTCAGGATAGCCTGATAAAGACTCGGCCAGTCCGGCTCGGAGGATGGATTTGTACCTTCGTTAGCAGACTTTGTAATTGGGCCGGCCGCATTTTCGAGCAGCTTCTTACGTCGCGAGGATTTCCGGATAAAGGCATTCGCCTGGTTGGCGGCTATGGCATAGAGCCAGTTTCCGAAATCCCGCTCGGTCCGGCCATCGAATCGGCGTATCCCGCGGGCGACTTCCAGGAAAATAGTGGACGTTACGTCTTCCGCGATGTCCTTGCTAAAAAGCCGATACACACAGAATCGAAAGATGCGCTCGTAGTACAATTCATACAGCCGGCCCAGCGCCTCAGCGTCCGTACGAGCCGCACGCACCAATTCATCATTTACTTCGAGCCTATTCACTTGTTTTGCCATAGCACCAACCATTGTCGCAGATATAATTGCGCGGGGATGGATTATGTTACAGAAAATCGTGAAAAAATCCTATCAAATGTGACCCCCGCCATTCTCAAAGCGTATGATTTTGAAGTTGCCGGCCATCGTGGCACGGCCATCCTGGCCGTGTTTTCACGGGCTGGAAGCCCGTGCCACTTTCAATTTCTGTTTGCAACGACGGAGGAATTGCACAAGGCGGTTATATCCACAACATAGGCCTGGACCTGACCGCCGGGGACGCCCCAGTTGCTGACGGCGCAGAATTTTTTGCCGTCGAATGAAACGGCCCCATGCGTCTCGGAAAGATAATCGACTTTCACGTTCGGAATGTAGGCCAGGCGCTCGATGATGGGTTCGCTGTTCCATGCAAGCTCGACGGCGATGACCTCCTCGACGTACGGGTCTTTGTGCGTGCTCTGAATGTAAGCCCAACCGGGCCTGTGGGTATTGCGCGTTCCCGTGTGGCTTCCGGCCGGGCAGAGGGCCTTCTCTTGTCCGTCTTTGAGACGTCGCATGATGCACCGCCCCCGATTCGGATTCGATTTGGCGATCCCGACCGCAACATCGTCGCCGTTCTGGTCGATCCCCAGGTCGTAATGGCTCGGATGGCCGTAGCGGCTCCATAAGGGACCGACTTGACGGCCGGTCGTCGATTCGTAGATCTGGGTGACGTCGTTTTGCGTCGTTTTGCCGTTGACCACGACGTATTTTCCTGAAAAGCAGATCGACACCCAGTCGATCTCCCAACCCGTCAGGTCGATATCCGGGTATTTCTTCTTTTCCTCCATATCATAGGCAAACGTCACCTTCTTGCCGTTCTTGACGGCGTACGGGGCGATCCACCTTCCGTTGCCCGAAATATTGCCTTCCCACATGTACGAGAAGCCGGAGTAGCCGGAGAAGGTGGCAAGCGTTTCCGACGTGCCCGTTCTCAGATTGAACTGCTCGATTCTGTTTGCTCTTCCAGGCAAGACGATCATGAAATCCGGCTTGAGCGGATGAAAGCGGGCGGGGCCCCCAGGCGTCTTCAGATCGAGAGGCTCGTACGTCTTACCGTCCAGAAACATCTTGCATCCCTTGCACAGATAGAGCACGCTTCCATCGGCGTTCCAGGGCGGGTCCTTCTGGTAATGGTTTCTACAGTTCTTCGGCCACGTACCTCCGATGACCGGGATCGGCTGTCCCTTATCCCCGGAAACGCGCGTAATCTTCGAGCCGAAGTGCGGATCGACAAACGTCTCCAGGTATCCCGGCTTGGCGGGCCTGCTCTTGGGGATCATCTCTTTATGCGTCACGACATTCCCTCCCAGAGGAGGGCACGGCTTCGGAAAATAGAACTGAGCGGCCGCTGTATTCGTCAGAACGAATACAAGGAGAATTTTTGACATTAACCTGATATTTCTCGCAGAAGTTCTTTGGGTCATGAATCGCTCCAGCATTGACCTGAGATTTCCGATCAGTATTTCATTAAGACGGTCCTTCAAACGATAAATCTCGCAATATCGTAATTTGATTTGAATTTCAACTTAAATTTATCGTCCTTGGCAAATCGGGGGGTGGAGAGTATGATTATGGGCGAAAGGATGACGAATATGATCACACGACGGGATTTTTTGCGTTCGACGATGGTGGCCGCAACGGGGATGTGCTTCGGCTGCGGGACCTCTTCTGCGGCAACAAGTAAAGGTCGCGGCCGGCCCAATGTGGTCGTGATTGTCTCGGACGACCAGGGCTATGCCGATTCGAGTTGCTATGACCATCCGAAGGAAGTCAGCACGCCGAGTATCGACCGGCTGGCCAACGAGGGCGTGCGATTGACGAACGCCTACACGAGCGCTTATGTCTGCGCACCGACTCGGGCGGGGCTTTTGACCGGGCGGTATCAGCAGCGGTTCGGCTTCTATACGGCGGGCGATTCCAGAACCGGAATGCCCGTGAGTGAAGTGACGGTAGCCGACCTGCTGAAAAAGGAAGGCTACGCGACAGGCGTGTTTGGCAAATGGCACGTGGGCCTTGAGCCGGAGTACCGTCCTTTACGGCGTGGTTTTGACGAATTCTACGGCTTTCTCGGTCACGGGGCCCATGATTACTTCAAGCTCGAGATCACCAGCGAGCACAATTCGATCTATCGCAACGAACAGCCGATCAACGATACAGGTTACCTGACCAATAACCTGGCGCGCGAGGCGGTGTCGTTTATCGCACGGCATTGCAAGAGAGCTTTCTTCCTTTATCTGCCATTTAACGCCGTACACTGGCCCTTGCAGGCGCTTCAGGAACATATGAAACGCTTCAATACAGGTGATCCGAACCGGGATATCTATCTGGCGATGCTGACGTGCATGGACGAGGCCATCGGGCGCGTGCTGGACGCCCTGAAGCGGACCGGCGCGGACGATAATACGCTGATTATTTTCTTTTCCGACAATGGGGGCGCTAAAAAGAATCACGCCAATAACGGTGCCTTGCGGGAGTATAAGCAAACGGTGTACGAGGGCGGGATTCGAGTACCGTTTATCGTTCGCTGGCCGGGCCGGCTGCCGAAGGGGACGGTTTGCGACGAGCCGGTGATTTCGCTGGATGTTATGCCGACCATCTGCGCCGCCGTCGGCGCCGAACTTCCCGGCGACCGGGTGTATGACGGCAAAAATATGCTGCCCGTCCTTCAAGGACGGTCAGAGAATCCCCTTCATGAGGCCCTTTTCTGGTATGACGGGTCCGATCAGTGGGCCGTTCGGGCCGGGCAGTGGAAGCTTCTGAATTTCAAAGGCGCGCTCGAACTGTATAATCTTCAGGCGGATATGAGCGAGAAAAACAACGTCAAAGGCCAAAATCCGGAAATTGTCGAGCGTTTGCGACAAATGTATTCGGCCTGGAAGAATCAGATGGCTCCTCAAATCGGTAGGGCGAAGAGAAATCGACAGACGCCCGAAACTCCGGCTCGGCGGAAGGGCGGGAAAAAACGCTAATTGCCGCGTTGGACCTTGGGATAGTAAATATAATATAATGGTAAAGGGTGGCAGCCTCAAAGCCGCAGGCTTTGGGGATGGGTGAGGAAAGCCATCCCCACGCTTCGCTTGAGGCTGCCACCCGGCTGGATAATCCGGTTCCCTTGCCGGTTTTTCACTTCGGGGAATAAACTCTTGACAGCCGGGCGGCAAATCCGTAAAGTAACGCTCTCGTTTGCTCCATGCGGGTATGCGCTGGGGGCTTGAAGTTAAGAAAAATTGTGTTTTTGGAATTCAGAATAAGGAGAATTTTCAATGGCAACAAAGGTCGCAATTAACGGATTCGGCCGAATCGGCAGAGCGGTCGCACGTATCATTATGCAACGAAAAGGCGAATTGGAGCTGGTCGCCATCAATGATCTCTCGGACGCCAAGAGCCTGGCCCATCTGTTCAAATACGACACGGTCATGGGCAAGTGGAACGGAACGGTCGAGGCGGGAGATGGTGAATTGATCATCAACGGCAAATCCATCAAGGTTTTGGCGGTAAGAAATCCCGCCGAACTGCCCTGGAAGGATATGGGTGTGAAGGTGGTTATGGAATCGACCGGGATCTTTCGCACGGCTTCGTCCCCGAAGGGCGGCTACGCCGACCACATTAAAGCCGGCGCCGAGAAAGTCATGCTCAGCGTCCCGGCCAAGGACGATATCGACGCCACCATCGTCCTCGGCGTCAACGACGAGACGCTGACCGGCGACGTCAAGTGTGTCTCCAACGCAAGCTGCACGACCAACTGCCTGGCGCCTATCGCCAAGACCCTGAACGACGCCTTTGGAATCGAGCAGGGCGTTATGACGACGATCCACGCCTACACCAACGATCAAAATGTAGCGGATATGATCCACTCGGACCTGCGTCGCGCCCGCGCCGCTGCGGCGAATATGATCCCGACGACAACCGGTGCGGCCAAAGCCATCGGGAAAGTCGTGCCGGAACTGGCCGGTAAGCTCGACGGCTTCGCCATGCGCGTGCCTATTCCCGTCGGCAGCATCGTTGACCTTGTGGTGAATGTCAAAAAGGACGTGACGGTCGATAGCGTCAATGCGGCGATGAAAGCATCGGCGGAAGGCCCCATGAAGGGCATTCTGGCTTATTGCGACGAGCCGATCGTCAGCAGTGATATCGTCAACGATCCCGCTTCGAGCATCTTCGATTCCCTGTGCACCATGGTCATCGGCAATATGGTGAAGGTCGTCAGTTGGTACGACAACGAATGGGGCTATTCGAATCGCAGCGTCGACATTATGGAAAAAATGGCGGCGATGTAACATAAGATTTATGATTTCCGATTTTCGATTTATGATTGCGGCTCGCGTCAGGCCGGCCGGTCGCGTCGTAAGCAGCAATTCATAAATCGAAAATCGGGTTTGGGATTGAAACAACATGGCTAAGAAGACTGTGGCGGATATTGAGGTCAAGGGTAAAACGGTCCTGATGCGGTGCGACTTCAACGTACCGCTGGACGACGATTGTAAGATTACGAGCGACGACCGGATTGTTAAGGCGTTGCCGACGATTAAAACGATATTGGACGGCGGCGCTTCGCTGATTCTAATGAGCCACCTGGGCCGGCCGAAGGGGCAGCCGGATGAGAAAATGTCCTTGGCGCCCGTGGCGAAGCGGTTGTCCGAGTTGTTGGGCAAAGACGTTGTTTTTGCGGATGATTGTATCGGCCCGGAGACGGCGGCCAAACGACAGACGCTCCAGCCCGGGGATTGCATGCTGCTCGAAAACCTGCGGTTTCACAAGGAAGAAACCATCAAAGACAAAGCCGCGAAGGAAGATGCCCAACTGCGAAAGGCCAAGGACGATTTCGCCAAAGAGCTGGCCGGGGATGCGGATATCTACGTGGACGATGCCTTTGGCACCGCCCACCGGGACAACGCTTCGATGTACACCGTCCCGGTCGTGATGGAAGGCAAACCGCGGGTCATTGGCTTTCTCATCGAAAAAGAGCTGAAGTATCTGGGCGAAACGCTCAGCGCTCCTGAGAAGCCGTTTGTGGCGATTCTGGGCGGAGCCAAGGTCTCGGACAAGATCGGCGTGATTGAGAATCTGATCGGCAAGGTCGATCGTATTATTATCGGCGGGGCGATGGCTTATACATTCCTCAAAGGCAGGGGCAAGAGCATTGGGAAAAGCCTGTGTGAGAACGATTTTATCGATAAAGGCCAGGAACTGCTGGACCAGGCGAGCGAGGCGGATTGCGAGGTCGTCCTTCCCGTGGATCACTGTGTGGTCCGCGAGTTCAAGGCGGGCTCGCCGCACCGAACGGCCGTAGGCGATATCGATCCGGGTTTCCAGGCCGTGGACATCGGGCCAATGGCGGCCCAGGCGTTCGCGGAAAAGACCGCCGATGCCAAGACCATTGTCTGGAACGGGCCGATGGGCGTCTTTGAAATGGAGCCGTTCGACAAAGGAACCAAGGCGGTGGCCGTGGCGGTGGCCGAGGCTACCGATAAAGGGGCCCGAAGCATCATCGGGGGCGGCGACAGCGCCAGCGCCGTAGCGAAGATGGGCCTGGAGGACAAGATCAGTCATATTTCAACCGGCGGCGGCGCTTCCCTTGAGTTTCTCGAAGGCAAAAAATTCAAGTGTCTCGAGATCCTCGATGAAAAGTAATATTCGATACATAACTCCGGGATTTACCGGTTAACTCAAGACGCCAGAAAACATGCGACTACCCAAAGCGGGGACAATTGAGGTTGTACCGTCGGTTCTCAGCGCTGATTTTGCCCGGTTAGGGGATGAGATCGCGGAGATCACCTCGGCCGGGGTGAGGATGGTGCATCTGGACGTAATGGACGGCCACTTCGTGCCGAATATCACCATTGGTCCGCCGGTGATTTCGAAAATCCGCAAAGAAAGCGACTTGGTTTTCGATGCGCATTTGATGATAAGCGAGCCGGCTAAATACGCTGAAAGTTTCATCAAAGCCGGGGCGGACCATATTACCTTTCATATCGAGGTGGCGGATGATCCGAAAGAGCTGATCGACAAATTGCACGATCTCGGATGCAGCGCCGGTATCTGTTTGAATCCGGAAACCCCGGTGGACGCCATTGCCTCCGTCGCGCCGCTGTGCGATATGGTGCTGGTGATGACGGTTCATCCGGGCTTTGGCGGACAGGCCTTTATGCCCGATGCGGCCAAAAAGATTGTGCAGGTCCGCGAGAGGGTCGGCCCGGATATCCGCATCGAGGTCGATGGCGGGATCGATCCCCAAACGACCCCCACGGTCGTTTCTTACGGCGCCGATACGCTTGTCGCCGGGAATGCCATCTTCTCAAAAACCGACCGTAACGCCGCCATAAACGCCATCCGGGAAGCAGCGCAGCAAAAGAATTCTCAGATACGGCAATAGAGGTTCGATTGATAGAGCGAGCGGAAAGGAGACCTTTTAAGTTCTCACGAAAACACGACCATAAATCCGTAAGGATTCAACAATACTATTACGATCCATGGGTGAATGTTCGTGCAGCTTCCAGTGGAACCTCTATCGCAATGAAGAGATCTGATGGATAGAGGTAATCTTCTCCGGATTCATCAATGATCCGAATCTGGTTGTGAGATTCAGCTTTGGGATCAGGAACATAAGGATAGATCTTTCGAACTTCCAATGAGGCCGGATATTTGTCGTTGTTCAAACAAAGAACGTATTTTTCTTGTGGTTTTGAGATCATAGAAGTCTCTTAATTTTGTATTCTTTCTTTCCTGCACGGTTCATTTCATACCAGTGAATTTCCGCTTTGCACACGAAGCCGTCTGGAAACCTCACTCGTGCGATACCTTTGAGTTTGCGCCAACGTCCTGCACCATAATTTCTTTTGAGTCTTTTTAAGACGGTAATAGAATTCCCGATAGCAATGGTTTCTATATCAGCGATTTCACTGATAATTTCAAAATCCTCATCCATGTCAGTATATTATACCATAATTTTATGACTAAAATAAATTTTCTTTGAATTTGTGTTTTTCAGAGGATTGACTTTCTTGTGGTATTTTTTGAGGATTTCTGTTAAAATTTCAATTCGTTATGACTAAAGAATCAAAATCGAAGTGGAAGGGGTTTTCTCTCAAGCCTCGCAAGGAGATGCCGGAAGGGCTTTGGGTACGGTGTCCCGGCTGCGAGCATATGCTCTATCGCAAGTCCGTTGAGGGTAACCTGAACGTCTGCCCGGAGTGCAACTACCACTTTCGCATCGAGGCGGCCACGCGAATCACGTATCTCGTCGATGAGGGGTCGTTCCAGCAATTCCTGGGCGATATGAGAACCAATGATCCGCTGGATTTTAAATTCAGGGGAACCACGTATAAGCAGCGGGCGAAAGAGGATGCAAAGAAATCCGGCGAGAAAGAGGCGATCCTGATCGGCGATGCGTTTATCAAAGGCCGGGGCGTTGTCTTGGCGGCGATGGAACCGAACTTCCTGATGGGTTCGATGGGGTACGTCGTCGGTGAGAAGTTCTGTGCGGCGGTGGACAAAGCGATGGAAGAGAAACTCCCGCTGGTTGTGGTGTGCTGCTCGGGAGGCGCAAGGATGCACGAAGGCGTCGTCTCCCTGGGCCAGATGGCCAAAACCTCCGCGGCGCTGGCGAAATTCGACGAGTCCGGCGGGCTGTATATTTGCGTGTTGACCGATCCGACCACCGGGGGCGTCACGGCGAGCTTCGCCATGCTGGGCGACTGTATCATGGCCGAGCCGGGGGCTTTGATCGGTTTCGCCGGGCCACGCACGATCGCGGAGACGATTAAGGTCGAATTACCCGAGGGTTTTCAGACGGCGGAATTTATGCTGGAGCACGGCTTTGTGGATATGATCGTCCATCGCAAAGACCTCCGCAGCGAGATCGCCCGGTTGATTGATTATTGCCAAAAGTGAGCTAACGGGTAAGCCTCAGCTTCTGCAAGAATCGCCATTCTATGGAAGAATCGCAAAATCACCCTTTCGCTACAGATCAAATATCCGTATAATCCTCGGAAAGTATCAAGTGCCTAAAGTTCAAAGTGACTAAAATGCCAAAAGTGATACGTGAGTGTCATCCCGAGCGAAGTCGAGGGATCTGGCCCGAGAAAATGAGCTTCTTCCCCTTCGACTTCGCTCAGGGCTAAAGGCTCTTTACGCTCAGAATGACAGCTTTGCTTTCACTTTAGTCTCTTTAGTTCGCTTCAGTCACTTTGGCACACTTTAGTTCACTTTAGTCACTTAGGTAGATAATGAGTTATTTTCGTGATAATATCGAGGCATTGGAAGGTTACACGCCGGGTTTTCAGCCCAAGCAGAGCGATATCATCAAGCTCAATACCAATGAGAATCCCTTTCCGCCCTCGCCTGAGGTGATGAAGGTTCTAGGCGAGTTCTCGGCTGAGAAGCTTCGGCGATATCCCGATCCGGTGGGAGATGACTTTCGCCGGGCGGCGGCAAAAGTGCATGGTGTGAAGCCTGAGAATATTCTGTGTTGCAACGGCGGCGATGATCTGCTGACGATGGCCTTCCGTGCATTTTGTGATGAAAACCGGCCGGTCGCCTATCCCGTGCCGACGTATTCGCTCTATCCGGTCCTGGCGAAGCTGCAAAATTGCCGGACGATTGAGATTCCGTTCGACGACGAATTCAATCTTCCGGTGAAATTAACTAAAACCGATGCCGCACTCACGATCGTCTGCAATCCGAACGCGCCCAGCGGCAGCTTTGTCAGCGTCGGCGAGTTGGCTTCACTGGCCGATGAGCTTTCCGGCGTACTCTTGATTGACGAGGCCTATGTCGATTTTGCGGAAGATAATTGTACACCCCTCATCAAGGATTTCGATAATATCATCATTCTTCGGTCATTGAGCAAGGGGTATGGCCTCGCGGGTTTGCGATTTGGGTATGCGATGGCCCCGGAAGGGCTTGTTGCCGGCCTGTTGAAAATCAAGGATTCCTATAATGTAGACGCGGTGGCCATCGCTCTGGCCACGGCGGCGATCAAAGACCGGGCGTATTTCAACAAGACAACGGACCAGGTGAAGCAAGCCCGTGATGTGCTCACCGACCGGTTGCGCGACATGAAATTTACAGTCCCGACAAGCTACGCGAACTTCGTTCTTGCCGAGAACAGAGACTGCCCGGCGAAAGAGATTTATGAGGAGCTGGTGCAACGCAATATTTATGTCCGGTATTTTAACCTGCCCGGGCTGGAGAATAAACTAAGGATCACCGTGGGCACGAGCGAGCAGAACGAGAAACTGGTTTCGGCGTTGGAAGAAATCTTACGGGATTGTATCAAGTGAGCTAAAGTGATAGTGAATCTGTCATTCTGAGCGAAGCGAAGAATCTCAATGTCATAGGACAGATCCTTCGGCTACGCCTCAGGATGACACTAACGTGTCACTTTAGGCACTTCTTTAAAAGGAAGTTCATATGGAACAACGAACGGCTGAAATTCACAGGCAGACAAAGGAGACCGACGTTCACGTAGAGTTGAATCTGGACGGCGTCGGCAAGTATGAGATTGACAGCGGCATCGGTTTTCTGGACCACATGCTCACCCATCTGAGCAAGCACGGCCAGATCGATCTGGTCGTCAAGGCCAAAGGCGATTTGGAGGTTGACGCGCACCATACCGTCGAGGACATCGCGATCTGCCTGGGCGAATGTCTGCTTAAGGCGCTCGGAGATAAACGGGGCATCGAGCGATACGGCCACAGTTCCCTGCCGATGGAAGATGCTCTGGCGAATGTGTCCGTTGATTTATCCGGCCGGGCAAGCTGCGTCTATAACGCGGACTATCGAACGGACAAGATCGGCGATTTCGACGTGGAGTGCCTGGAAGAAATGCTGCGCAGCTTCGCAAACAGCGGTAAGTTCAATCTTCACATCAACGTTCCGTACGGCACGAACAGTCATCACATTGCGGAGGCGATTTTCAAAGGGCTGGGTAAGGCGCTCGGTGCGGCGGTTCGCATCCGCGGCACGGAAATACCCAGCACGAAAGGGACGTTGTGATCGAATTACCCAAACCTGAATATCGAACCGGCATCGGCACGGATATCCACCGGATCGTCGAGGGCCGGAAGCTGATGCTCTGCGGCGTGCACGTGCCGTTCCCCGCGGGACTGGCCGGGCACAGCGACGGCGACGTGGGGCTGCACGCCATCATCGACGCGCTGCTCGGGGCCGCCGGGCTGGGCGATATCGGGACCTTCTTTCCCAGTACGGACCCCAGCTTGAAAGGTGTGGACAGCAAGGAGCTTCTTGTGATCGTCAAAGAGCAGCTTGAGGAGAAACGCTGGGATATCGTCAATGTCGATGTGATTATCCACACCGAAGAGCCCCGGCTGGAATCCGTCAAGGGCCAAATGAAACGGTGCGTCGCCGGGCTGTTGGGGATTGATTTTAACGCCGTGAACGTTAAGGCCAAGACAAACGAAGGTCTCGGCGACATCGGCGCCGGCCAGGCCATGGCCGCGACGGCCACCGCATTATTGAAGGTGAAATATAAGAGAACGCTTTAGGACCCAAATGGACACTAGTTTTTTACTTCCGAAGGCGATTTGCCTTTTTCCGGTTGGTGTGAGTGGACGGTAGAGGCGGTGCGGTTTGAATTAGCCTGTGCTCACAAGACGGAGGTCAGCATTGACCGGCAACTCGAAAAGGTCCGTTCGCAGAAGCCTCGTCGAGAAGAACAGTACTTCCAGGTTCTCGATCTCACCGGTGTCGGGATTAAGCCTGACTACGATTTCGCCGGGCAGTTCCTCAGATTCCTGCTCCGCGTAAGGCGAGCATTTGTCGATGTGAAGGATGTCGCCCTCCCGATCATATTTGAATGTCAGTTTCGCTTCCATTCAACTTCTCCTTCAACCAGTCTTTGCGTCAAATAGGCCGTGATGATCCAGTGGCGGCTCGTCGCATCAGGCTCACTGACCACCAGGACTACTACATATTTGCCCTTCTTCACATCATTATACCATCGGGAGAATAATATAGCATTGCCAAATCGTTTACTTCTTCGAATTTGTTCGGGTTGAGCTAAAGTTTCGATCATTTTCTCTCGGTATGCCGGCAGTAGATCGGGATGGCGTTCGGTGATATGACGTTCCCGCTCTTCGGTCAACTCAACATCGCTCTTCAGATATGGGCAAGGAAACTTCCTCATCGCGGTTCTCCATACAGCAGACCCACCTAAGTCGGCGGCCCGGCTTAATCTTGATTTCCGCCAACGAGTTGAGGATACCCAATACCGTTCAATCCGTAAATGTGAAAATCTTGGGAAGGACCGGTTTCTTCAGTCCACCCGAATATTGACCGATGTGTATTCTACCGATAGAATACACGTATGCTAAGTGAAGCGTTACCGTTTCCGGTTGTGACTGATGAATGGTAGTGGCTTCATATGCATCCCCGAAAAGACGTAATTCGATGCAGGAAAGGATATTATGGGATTGCAGCTTTTTAACAGTTTGACGAGAAGCAAAGAGGAATTCAAGCCTTTGGAGGAAGGACGGGTCGGGATGTACGTTTGCGGGCCGACGGTGTATGGGCACGCGCATCTGGGCCACGCCAAAAGTTATGTCAGCTTCGACGTGCTGGTCCGATATCTCCGCTATCTGGGGTACAATGTCACCTATGTTCAGAACATCACCGACGTGGGGCATCTGACCGACGATGCGGACGAAGGCGAGGACAAGATCGGCAAGCAGGCCCAACGGGAGAAGAAGCACCCGATGGCCATCGCCGAGTTTTATGCCCGAAGCTACTTCAAGGATATGGACATGCTGAACTGCGTTCGGCCGGACATCAGTCCGCGAGCCAGCGGTCATATCACCGAGCAGATCGAGCTGGTGAGAACGCTTCTGGAAAAGGGGTACGCTTATGAGGTTGGCGGATCGGTCTATTTCGATGTATCCAGGTTCAAAGACTACGGCAAGCTCTCCGGCCGAAATGTCGAAGAGATGATCGCCGGCGCGCGCGTGGAAGTCTCGCCGGATAAGAAAAAGCCGGTCGATTTCGCGATTTGGAAAAAGGCCGAACCGAACCATATTATGCAGTGGCCGAGTCCGTGGGGGATGGGTTATCCCGGCTGGCATCTGGAATGCTCGGTGATGAGTATGAAATATTTAGGCAAGACCATCGACATCCACGGCGGCGGACTGGAAAATCAGTTCCCCCATCATGAGTGCGAAATCGCTCAATCCGAAGCGGCCAACGAGGCGCCGTTCGTTCGATACTGGCTGCATAACAACATGGTGACCGTGGACGGCCAGAAAATGGGCAAGAGCCTGAACAACTTCATTACGCTCAAGCAGGCCTTTGCCGGCGAGCATGAACGCTTGAAACAGAGCTACGAGCCTTTGGCCGTTCGGCAGTTGATTTTGAACAGCCATTACCGAAGCCCACTGGACTTTTCAGATGCGGCGTTATTTGCCGCCCAGAGCGGTCTCAATAAGATCACCGAGGCGGTCAAGGCCGTGCGAAAAAGACTCTCCACGGCTCCCGAAGGCCAAGTCGATAACGAAACGGCGGAGCAACTCAAGCAACTCACGGAAAAATTTGAGGCCGCGATGAATGACGATTTGAATACATCCGTGGCCTTATCGGTTGTTTTCGATCTGGTTCGAGTGGCCAACAAGCTGCTACAGGACGACAATGCAAACGCTCAAACTCTTGGTGCGGTTGATGATTTATTCAGCAAACTCGGAGGTGATGTGCTTGGGATAGTTAAAAGTGAATATATTGACAATATTGGGATACAAGATGAAACAATTAATGATATTAATAATGATATTTTCAGACTATTCCTTGAATTTAGAGAGTTAGAAAAAGAACATAAAAACTATGGAACTGCTGATGCGATTCGATCATATTTAGGTACTGCTGGATATGAAGTACAGGATACCCCAAAAGGTAGTGTCATAAAA
>CAYZAT010000062.1:0-15775 GCA_964476475.1 uncultured Pirellulales bacterium | reverse complement strand
GTCCTCAAGGGTTTCCGTTCCCTAAAGACTCTGAAAAACGTTTCCGTGAGCGCTACGATCAACTTGTGCAAAGATAGATTAATTAAATCTCATATGACGGGACGCACCCTATTTGACCAGTATCAAAGATAGGGTCGATCCCTACTATTCCGAAAGGGACCGTCTGAGTTTCTCGTATTCTTGAGACGGCACAATAACTGTTGGACACCATAGATTAAGGAGAATAACAATGGAATCAGTTGCGATCATTACGACGGCAAATGCGGTTTTAAATCTCGCGAAGTCTGCAACCGAGTTCGTGGGTGAAATCTGGAAAAAACTACCAGACGGATTGAACGTAAACCTCTTGCACTATCCTAAGATGCCGGAAAGGGATTACTTCCGTGTTATCAATCTTCTACCCGTGGATATTCAGATCAGGGAATTGCGTCTACTTAGACCTGGGCAAGCAAGAAGCCGTGGCGTGAAGGTCAACGCGCTTTATCACATTTCTCGTGGACTGGATGTTTATGGGAGCAAGATCCACTACAAGATCCCGCTGGCTGAAGATACCTTCCTATATAACGATGGATTCTACTATATACCGGTCGAAGAGGTAAAACAGTACATAAAGGGGAACATGAATTACATGACCTCTTTCCGTTACTGGCACCCGGAGAAAAACAAGTGGATGAGGTCGCCGGAAAAGAAGGTTATAGTCGTTGAAGTCGTGAAGGTCAGCAATACATAATGAGGGACGCCCCTCTTTTGTAAACGCAGATGGTATTCAGGCAACACCTTACTTATTTCGGTGTGGAATTGAGTATGCTGTTTCCAGATATTTGAGATTGCCGCGCGATTCTTTCCCGGCGCGCCGGGACTCGCAATGACAGGGAATCGCAGTTACCTTCATTGCAAGGTTAAATGGCAAATCCCGATTTATGGAATCGTCCTCAGAGCGTGTGTGAGAAGTCGAAATGATCATCCTTGTCATTCTGAGGCGCAGCCGAAGAATCTCAATTCATACGTATGGTCTGAGATTCTTCACTAGGCTAAGCTCCGTTCAGAATGACAGCGTTTCCTTTTCACACATGCTCTCAGGGAACGGTAATGCTGGTCGTCACACCGGGTCCATGCCTGATAAACAGGCCGAGGAATGCACCTAAACCATAAAGTAATATGCCTGTGCCCGCGAGAACTATTCCAATTCCGACCGCTGAACCCCAATCATACCAACTACAATTTTTCTCAGCCATCTTATCACTTCCTTCTGCATGACTATTCTGTATCTAATATTTCCCATATTATATCTTTTATCTTGGTTAATACTAACTAATCCATCATTAAGGCATACAGTACTTTTTCTGATTATTGCAAGATGCATTAAGGATACTTCTGATGACGACATGGCGTTGGCGAGAAGCGTAAGAAACGAGATTTGCATTTTCTCAATGCGGACGGGATGGTCGCGTGGAATCCGCGCGATCGTGAAGCGGCCCACCGCGCGGAACACGAGGGCATCGCCACCGAGAACGTGGATGCCGTGTGACCTGCAAGATGTGCCGGGCCGCCATACGAAAAGAAGGGTAGGGTGGGGCTTGACCCACCTTAAATAATGTTACGCCCTGAGTTCGGTGGGCCGAGGCCCACCCTACAATGATGGACTGAACGCCGGGACCGAAGAAAAATAGTCAATGGTCAGTCGAAAATAGTCAATGACAACGTTTCCTGTCTTTTGTATTCTATCCGTTCGATGGTTTCCGAATTGGATCGATAAGGAGATTGATATGAAACGCGTACTGATATGTTTTGGCTGTGTTCTTCTCGCCGGGTGTGCGGCCGAAGAGCCCGGCGGAATGACTCTCGATACGTCGCCTTCGATGATGTTTACGACCCGAGTCACGTCCAAACCGTCCGGGGCGCGCATTGAACTCGACGACGAATTTGTCGGCGAGACGCCGCTGGATATTGAATGGAAGGTGTATTCGGCCAAAGCCAATTTGTTTTTCAAGGACGATCACGTCCTGCGCGCCTTGCCGACGGGCCTCGGCCAGTACGCCCAGAAGAAAAGCTACTCCAGCGGCGCCGTCGTCCCCAAGACCATCTCCTTCGACATGAAAAAATAAGCGCCCGCGACGCATCCATAACGACGGGTTCCCTATGGCGGTTTCCCGGGTGGCTTGGTCCCTTTATAGAGGTCGTCTTTCGACGGGCGGCACTCGATATTTCCATTGTTGAGACCCGCCAAAGCCGGGCGGTGGACTGCCTATCGACCCCAATCCTCCCCGGCCTGGAATCTTCACCGGCGCCTGAGATCGCCGCGTACAGAATCTTCTTTGCATCGCGGGGCAAACTGTTATAATCTCGCTTGATGGGTTCTTACTGAGCTTTTGCAAAACGCTTGTTCTTACAAGAAAGCATAACCATGAGTTGGTCGAAGTGTAGAATAATAGAACTTCCGAAGATACCGGATCGCCGGGGCAACCTGACGTTTATCGAGGCCGGCCGGCATATCCCTTTCGACATCAAGCGCGTGTACTATCTCTACGATGTTCCGGGCGGGGCTTCGCGGGGCGGGCACGCGCACCGACGGCTCGAGCAGTTGATTATTGCGGCCAGCGGCAGTTTTACCGTGTGTACGGACAACGGCCGTGAGAAGGAGAAATTCTATTTGAACCGATCCTATTACGGCCTCTATCTGCCCACGATGACCTGGCGTGAAATCGAGAACTTCTCGTCCGGTTCCGTCTGTCTGGTCCTGGCCTCCGAGCTTTATGACGCACAAGACTATATCAGGGACTATGAGGCATTTAAGAAACTGGCCGCCGGGGGCGACGATCATGGCGCGTCTTGAAAAGATCGAGGGCGTATTCATACACGAAAAGGCGATTGTCGAGACCGACCGCATCGGGGAGGGGACGAGAATCTGGGCCTTCGCGCATGTCCTCGATGGGGCGCGCATCGGGAAAAACTGCAATCTTTGCGACCATACATTTATTGAGGGCGGCGTGGTGATCGGAGACAACGTCACAATCAAATGCGGCGTCTATCTGTGGGACGGCCTGAGGATAGACAACGATGTCTTCATCGGGCCGAACGCGACCTTTACCAACGACCGGCGCCCGAGAAGCAAATCCTATCCCGAGACGTATGTGAGAACGGTCATTGGCAGGGGGGCCAGCATCGGCGCCAACGCCACCATCGTCTGCGGCGTCACGGTAGGACAATGGGCGATGGTGGGTGCGGGAAGCGTCGTCACGAAAGAGGTCCCCGACTATACATTGGTTTATGGGAACCCGGCCGGCCCGCGAGGCTACCTCTGTGAGTGCACCCGGAATCTTGCGTTCGAGGATTCCGTAGCCCGCTGCGAATGTGGAAAAGCCTATCGGGCCAACGCGGATGGAGTCGTGAGAACGGAATAATGGACTTTGCGGGTTTAAAACAGCAGTACGACGAGATCGCCGGCGAGATCAAAGCGGCCGTGGACCGCGTTCTTACGAGCGGGTGGTTTATCCTGGGGCAGGAACTGGCGAGCTTTGAACAGGAATTCGCCGATTACATCGGGACAAAACATGCCATCGGACTCAATTCCGGTTCCGACGCACTTTTTCTGGCCGTTAAGGCCCTCGGTGTCGGTTCGGGAGACGAGGTTCTGACGGTTTCCCATACCTATATTTCTTCCGTGGACAGTATCATACGAAACGGCGCCACGCCTGTTTTTGTGGATATCGATCCCGAGACCTTCTGTATCGATCCGGCTCACATCGAGGACAGGATCACGGAGAAAACCAAAGCCATCCTGCCCGTTCACCTGTACGGCCATCCGGCGGATATGACGCCGATACTGGACATCGCCGAACGACATAACCTGTTCGTCATTGAAGACGCATGCCAGGCTCACGGCGCGATGTACCGGGGCACAAAAGTGGGCGGCATCGGCGATGCGGCGTGTTTTAGTTTCTATCCGACCAAGAATCTCGGCGCCTACGGTGACGGGGGGATGATCGTGACAAATGATAATCACCTGGCTGAAACATTGAGGATGCTGAGGAACTATGGCCAGCCGGAAAAACACAAACACGCCTTTGTCGGAGTCAATAGCCGGCTGGACGAGATGCAATCGGCGGTCCTGAAAGTCAAGCTCCCACACCTGGATCAGTGGAACCGGGGCAGACGTCACGTCGCGGATTGGTACAATGAAGTTCTCAACGGTTCCGGTCTTGTAACCCCCGTCAAAAGGGACGACGTCGAGCACGTTTATCATCTATATGTTGTCCGGTGCAAGGACAGGAATGCCGTGCAGCAGAGACTTGCGCAGAGAGGGATACACACGCAGATTCATTACCCCGTCCCGGTCCACAAACAGCCGGCGTATCGAGATTTGGGATTTGATCTTTCCCTGCCGGCGACCGAACGGGCGTGCCGTGAAATTCTCTCTCTGCCTATTCATCCATGGCTAACCCATGACGACGTGCGGGCGGTTGCCGACGCGATAGGAACGACCTAAACAAGCATAATGAAGCTTCTCGTGATAGCAAGGAATCCGGATAGGGCGAGTTTCAGGCTGCGGATCGCCTCCTACCTCGATATCCTGAATGCCAAAGGCATCTATTCCCAGGTCGAGATCTTGCCGGCGGGGACTTTAGCTCGCCGAAAGCTATTCAAAAAGGCCACCGACTTCGATTGCGTTTTTCTTCATAAGAAACGCTTGAATGCCCTGGACGCTATTTCGTTGCGGCGATCCGGCCGGAAGATTATCTATGATTTCGATGATGCCATTATGTACAGCGCTCGTACGCCGGAGAGGGACAGTCCGACGCATTTCAAGCCTTTTCGCCGAACGGTCGAATTGGCTCACAAGGTCATCGCCGGAAATCCGTATCTGGCCGAGCACGCGTTACCATTTAATCGCAATGTCGAGGTTCTGCCGACGGGTTTGGACACAAAGGCGTACAGGATCGAGACAAAAGCCGCGACAGATGACAAGGTACGGCTTGTATGGATTGGCAGTAAAAGCACCCTGGGTTATCTCTCAGAATTGAAACCCGTGCTCGAAGAAATCGGCGGACACTTCAATAACGTCGTGTTGAGGATTATCTGCGATCAATTTTTCGATCTTCACCATATGCCTGTCGAGAAACGCGCCTGGTCTTTTGAGACTCAGGTTATCGATTTGGCTGCCGGCGATATCGGCCTGGCGCCCTTGCCGGATAATCGGTTCACTCGGGGCAAATGCGGTTTCAAGATTTTGCAATACGCCGCAGCGGGCCTGCCGACTGTCACGTCCCCCGTCGGCGTGAACGCCGACTATGTCAAGCATGGTGACACGGGTTGTCACGCCTCGGATAGACGGCAGTGGATCGACGGGATTGCCGCGCTTGTCCGGAATCCTCAACTCCGAAAGGAAATGGGCAACGCGGCTCGGACCTCCGTGGAGAAGTTCGATATCGAGGTCCTCAGTGAGAAGTTGTACAGGCTCCTTGTGGAATGAATCAGGGACGTCGGTCTCATTGCCATTCAAAACGCTTGCGGTCCTTGGCGCTTCGGATTCGGTACATCCAACGGCATTTGTGGAATCGGGCGGAATCGAGGTCCGTTAACGTCGGCCCCTCTTTCGTAATTAATATATTGGTGTGTTTCAAATCGCCGTGCGTAATGCCATGTTTTTCCAATTGGTCGAGCAAGTCCATCACCTTTTGTTTCATTTTCTCATGCCGTTCAGGTGCGAGGTTCTCATCGCGTAGAAAATGATACAAGCTCGGCCCTTCCGTGTATTGGGTCACCAGATAGGACGTCCAAATCAGACATCCTTTACGCCGCTCAAGATAAGCCAGTGGCTTGGGGGTCGGAATGCCGCGCATCCCGAAGTTATGGGTGCTCAACCATCCGCGACGCGCGCGCGATCTCTTGAGGGTATGCCGAAGCGAGTGAATCAGGTTCTTGTGGTTATAGCGTTTCACGACAACATCGGTACCGGCCCATGTCAAACGTGAGACGTAACAGGTGTTGCCGTTCTTGAGGATCTGCCCGGTATCCATAAGATCGTCGATTTGGCTTATGAAGTCGATAGAATTACTTTCATCGCCGAAATTCCTGTCGAACACTGCAAGCCATCCATCGTTTTTGATGCGTCGTATCCGCTTACTCGTTCGCAGACATTTCTTTAATCCGCGCCGGATCAATTTGTTATATTCGACAGTCGATAGTCTTTCGACCCGACGCTTGTCCGACGGTTCGAAATCCCAGCCCCGAATGTGGAAATATTCTTTGCAGAGTGTCTCGGTTGAAAAGGCACCTCCGGCGGGAACGTAACACGTTAACAAGCCCAGTTGAGAAAGGCTCTTTCTTCTCGGGACCTCGTGCGGATAGAATCGGATTTGGCCGGGATCGAGGGTGTAGATTCGATCTTCCGCCTGTAAAAAATTCTCCAGGTGCAAGTCTTTTTGTATGACTCCCTTGCGGTGTTGTTGTGCCAGTTCCCGGCATACGTGCATCACCAAAACCATTTTTTGGTGTTTATCCGCCGTCTCGTAAACGTCCAGGGCCGTCCTCGAATGAACGATCTTCTCAATAACAACGGCCCATCGCTCATCTTCGACTTTTCCATAGAATAACAGTCTGGCAGAGTTTAATTGGCGTTTTTGAAGCTGGATCAGTCCTTTAACTTCTTTGTTAAGATGGCGTTTAGCACTGATTTGATGCGAGAAGATTTTGATAATAACAGGTCTATCGTTCCATACAGCGTCATAGATCTGTCGCTTTCCGGGAACGGCTCGGATTAAGGCCGTGCAAACAAGCGTTTCTTCCCCGCGTTCAGAAGAGGTGTTTTTGATCCGAAGCTCAAATGGGACTTCCGCCATGCATTGTCACTTTCGTACGGATTGTTTCGAGGCACTCCGATAAGTTAACAACCAAGAATCGCGATGCCTAATTCGTCGGCAAGCTCGATGGTCTGGGGTTTATCGATAACAATGGTCTTGTCCGCCTCGATGACGAGGCATTTCCCTCCGTTCCTGGCCAGACTTTTGACCGTATCGGGCCCCACACAAGGAACGTCAAAGCGCATATCCTGCTGGGGTTTGGAGACTTTGATCAGCGTCCAGCCCCCGGCCCGACAGAACCGGCCGGCCCGCTCGATCATCTCGGCGGTCCCCTCGATCGCCTCGACGGCAATGACTTCTTTTTCCTTGACGGCAATGGCCTGGCCGATGTCCAGCTCTCCGAGCTTTTTGACGATGTCCCAGCCGAATTCGATATCTCCCTGGACCGACGGGCGCACGTTCGTACGTGTCATCAGACCCGTTGTCGCCAGATGCTCCTTGCAGTACATAATCGAGTTCTCCAATATGATCCCCCCGGTCGCTAATTCATCGGCGACGGCGGATAAAAGCGAATCCGTCAGCCTGGTTTTACCTCGCAGACGCCAGTAATAGATTCGGAAGGCCCGCCAATCGGGTAGATATTGCACGATTCGCCACGGCGTGAAAAGGCGGCCTTTAGAGACGCGTCCGACCATAATCGTGCGGGTTACGCCGTGCTTTCTGAGTCTTCGTATCCACCCGCCCGGCCGGGCCAGCGCCACCCGATAGAAGATATCCACTTCGTCGATCAGGCTTTTTTCCGCTGTTTCACCCAGGCCCAGGCAAATGACTTTGAGTCCGGCCCGCTTGGCGCCGCCGGCCACCAGGAATGGAAGTCGGCCTTCTCCGGCAATAAGACCCAGTACACGTTGTGCTTCATGCCTCGTATCTCGCATTTCGTTCAAGAAACAATCCTGAGAAAGTCAATGCGCCCGCGAAAGCGGCGCCATTCCTGTTTGTCGCTTGGTCCGTGCCCCGGATGACATTCGTGGTCGATAGCCTCTTACACATCGGTGTCACTATCTTCCACGGCCGGTTCGTCCAAATTAGTTTCAACGGCTGAAGTGATATGCTTCATTTTATTCTGCAAGTCCCGAATGCTCTGCCGCATGTCCGGCAGGTATTGGATCATGCTATAAGCCCGCCGGGCCATATTCGCATCGACGGCGGGGGCGCCCAAAACGACCTTGTTATCAGGAATGCTGTTAATGACACCTGCCTGGGCTCCAATCGTCACATGATTGCCGATGGTAATATGCCCGACAATCCCCACCTGCCCCCCGACAGTGCAATGGTGACCGATGCTCGTGGAGCCGGCGACGCCCACCTGGGCAACCAGCAAACAATGCGGGCCGATTCGGGTGCCGTGCCCGATGGTGACCAAATCGCCCAGTTTGCTGCCCTGGCCGATGACCGTATCACTCAAGGTGCCGCGTTCAATGCCGCAACAGGCACCGATTTCAACGTCGTCCTCGATAATCACCGAACCCGTTTGGGGAATTTTATGATGGATGCCCTTGTGGGTGGCATAGCCGAAGCCGTCTTCTCCGACGGCCGTATTGGCATTCACGATGACATGATTGCCGATCTTGCAACCGTCATAAATCGTCACGTTGGGATAGATAATACAATCATTGCCGATCTGGACGTCCTGCCCGATATACACGCCCGGATAGATAATGCACCCGTCTTTGATCCTCGTCCCATCCGAGATGGTGACGAAATCAAAAATATGACAGTCCATGCCTATTTTCGCCGTGTCCGAAATTGAGGCGTGCTGGCCAATCCCGACTTTTTTATGTTTTCGATGCCCATGCAGCAGAACCATGATCTGCATAAAGGCATAGTACGGATCCTCCGCGATCAGCAGGGGAACGGTGGCCGAGGAGGTTTCTTTGCCGACGATCACGGCGCTGGCTTTCGTTGTTCGGAGTTGCTTTTCGTACTTACGATTGGTCAAAAAGCTAATTTGGCCTTCTTCCGCTCGCCCGAGCGTTGAGGCGGCTCTGATGATCACACTCGGATCGCCGCACACGCGTCCACCGACGTATTCAGCCAATTCGCCCAACGTTCTATCTTGCATTCAAGTACCTCTACACAAAAGCCTGCGGCGTCAATTCCTGCCCCTTTTTGGGAACGACTCATTCTGAAGCTGATTGGCCATTATAGTCAAAACCTGCGCACGGTCAATATTTGAAATTACGCCGGTCGAAACCTGGGGGGGGGGCGATGACTGCTCGAAGGGTGCTCACTCTATCCCGGAACCGAACTTCAATGATGCGTCCGGCCGCCATAATCTCTTACTGGACTTTTGCAAAATTCTTGCTCTTACTTTATCAAGGCTTCCACGAGCTTGTGTTGTAAGCTCGTCGTTGGTTTCGTGGCAAACGTCTTGCTGCTGCTGGAAAAAACGATCACGGACGGTCCGATGGGTTTGTACACAGCCGGATTTGTGGGGCCGAACACGACCAGGGTCGTTATTCCCATTGCGGCCGCCAGGTGGGTGATTCCGCTGTCATTGCCGATAAATCCGTCTGCACAGCTCAGAAGCCCCACAACCTGCGTCAAAGATAAATCCGACAGCACGTTCGCGATACGGCTTATTTGATTATGAATGGGTGTACCGCTGAACCTTTCGAGCTCGGCAGGTCCCAATAAAAACAGGACGTCGATCCCTTTGGCGATCAGTTCTTCAGCGATGGCCAGGAAATTGTCCAGACACCAGCATTTGCCCGATCCGCCGCTACCCGGCTGAATGACCACGAGCCTGGAGCCGGATTCAAGACCTGCTTCTTTCAGCAATTCTCTACCCGTGTCCACATCGGCTTCCGTGGCTCTGATGAGACAATCGCTGGTTTGAGCGGGTCGAGGCGACAGGGGCAAGTCGCTTTGCTCAAAAAATTGCTGGAAATAAAAATCAGCCAGGTGTTCGTAATAGTCTTTGGGCGGTTTCATCGATAGCGTGATGACTTCCGCACTATGACTGCAATTCGCCGTATAAATGAGGTTTTGCTCGAAGTTGCTGTCCGGCTCCCCCAAAAAGGAGGCAATCCACGCATAAGCGGAGAAAGCGCTAATCAAGGCATCTCTGTCCTCAAGCTCGAACGTATCGGTTGTGGCGTATAACCGGTGCAAGTCCAGCGAATCAATCGAATGGACGCCGTGAATACAGGATCGGCCGGGCAGAAAGCCCACATACTCCGTATGTCCGAGCAGGTCAATGCCGCCTAATTGCAGCGTCTCTTTCATAAATGACGCCAGCGGAAGCGTTAAGATACAATCTCCGATCGCCCCCGGCTGCACGATGAGTCCGCGTTGCATCTTTCGTGCCGCCTCGGCGCCTTTTTCCCGCAGCATGTCCAAAATGTTATCGTGCGTTTGCATACCTACCTGTTATGACTCTCTATCATAATAACAGTTACCCTACGGCTTTGTCAATCCATCCGCCGCCGATGAGTCTGTTCCGGCTTTCTTCCTGAATATAAAAAGCGGCTAATTGACCGGGCGTGATCGCCGAGACCGGCTCGTCGAACGCGACCGTCGCAGCATTATCCTGTGGAATAACGGTCGCGGAAGCCCCCTTATCGTTATAGCGTATCTTGACCCTGGCTCGAAACGGCGAGGCCGGCGCCTCGACGAGCCAATTGATCTGTGTCGCCCGAAGTTCACAGCTCATGACTTCCTCTTTCGGACCGAGTGTAACCGTATTGCTTTGGGCGTCAATCTTGGTCACGTAATAGGGTTTGCCCATCGCAACACGAAGACCTCGGCGCTGACCGATGGTATATCGGTGCACGCCGTTATGCTCGCCCAGAATTTTACCGGCACTATCCACGATGTTCCCTTTTCGAACGAGTTCCGGGCATCGCTGCTCCAGAACGGCGACGTAATCATCCTCCGGAATAAAACAAATCTCCTGGGATTCTTCCTGATGCTCGGTGCCAAGGCCCAATTCCGCCGCCATTCGGCGGGTCTGCTGCTTGGAATAATCCCCCATTGGGAGAAGAACGTTCGGTAGAACATCCTTATCAATCATCGTCAGGACGTAGGATTGATCTTTTGCCGCATTGGCCGCTTCGTACAAACCCACGTTATTGCCGTGCCTGAAAATCCTTGCGTAATGGCCGGTTGCCAGGCATTTAGCTCCTTGACATTGCGCGAAATCCCAGAGCCTTCCGAACTTAATCATTTTATTACAGAACACGCACGGATTAGGCGTCCGGCCTCTTTTGTACTCATTACAAAAATAATCGAGAATCTGCCCGAAATCTCCACGAAGATCGAGGATATGGAGTTGAATTCCC
The DNA here is from genome assembly GCA_964476475.1 of uncultured Pirellulales bacterium. GTDB lineage: Bacteria > Planctomycetota > Phycisphaerae > Sedimentisphaerales > Anaerobacaceae > JAFGTG01. The sequence goes on along the minus strand of CAYZAT010000062.1, from coordinate 4,632 downwards.
AATTTTCCGGCTACGGCTTCGGCATCCGCCTGGGCATGGAAGGCGTTATCATTCGTAATCATGAACACACCCGCGCAGTCAAAACCGACCCGTTGCAATAGTGCCGCCGTGGTTGAACTGTCCACCCCGCCGCTCAGCGCCACAAGAACTTTCTTTCCGTTATTCGGCGTCATGCTTCGAATACCCTTCTGACTAAACCGATGAACTTTAGAAGGGACGCATCTAATCTTGAGGATAGATAATGATTCTATCGTGGATCACGGTGACTAAGTCGGCTTTGCCGTCGCCGGTTACGTCGGCGACCGTCATCTCTCGCGGCTCGGTACCCACCTTGGCGCGCGGCTTACTGTCGCGGTAGCTCTTCTGCTCGAATATCTTAAAACGCATGGCCGGGATCGGTTTTGTGTCGGCGCCCAGCGCGAGGATTTCTATGTGGTTCTGGGCGCGCTCCACCATAATAATATCCGTTCGACCGTCGTTGTTAATATCGCCGGCGGTCAGATGACCGTAGAGACCGTCCTTGATCTTCGTTTCGTAACTGAATTCTTGGTCCAGGTGCTGGACGGTGTCGCCGGTGCTCGATGGACTAACGAGTGCAAATTTCCCGCTGTCGAACAACAGCAAATTCTTAACTCCACTGCCCGTCAGCGGGGCATAAAGCATTTTCAGGTGAGCGACATTGCTCCATCTGCCGATATCCACCTTTTTTTCAATCCGGTAGGTTTTGTCGTCGCCGGCTTTGAGCATCTGGAGCCGGCCTTTTTGCCCGTCCAGCAGGAAAATGGCCTTCGTGCTCTCGCCGGCCAGGGCAAAAGCACCGACGGCCGAGATTTGGTTTTCCGGACTGTCGGAATTGTATTGATCGATCACACTCCACGTCCGTCCTTCCGAGAAGATCAAGCTTCGTGCAAAATTCTTCTGCACCACCAGCAGCTCGTCACCCGGCTGGTCATCGACATCCGCCAGGGCGATGGAACGCAGACTGGCGTCTTTAATCAGACTGTTTTGCGCCTCCGGGGAATCCACAACCTCAAATTGACCTTGTTGGACCTGACGAACGAGCAGGGGGGCCTCGTAGCTGACAAATATCAACACATCCTGCAGGCCGTCGTGGTCCACGTCAAGCACTTTCAGACCGTCCGGATTCGAGGTCAGTTTCGAGAGGGCCAGTAACTTCCGGTCAGCGGAATCGGTTTGTACGTTCTGGGAGAGGGACACGTTGTGAATCGTTCTGAGCGTTCTGTCGTTCTCTTCCTTGGAAACATAAATGCAATCCGTCGTTCCATTGCTGTCTATATCGGCCAATTCCATCGCCAGCGGCTCGCCGGTCAGGTTGACCGGCTGGGGGAACGACAATCGATCATTCTCGAATGTGCTCAGACCGATGACCTTTTCCTTAACGCTTAAAATTCCTAACTCCATCTTGCCGTTTCCGTCGATGTCCTTCACGGATAAACTCGCAATATCCGCGAAAGCGGGGAAGCGAACCGGCTCAACCAATCCAATGTTCGCCGCTTGCTTATAAAAAATGATCTCCGCTGCTCCGGGATCGCTGATCGCCACGTCCGTCAGCCCGTCCCCGTTGAAATCACCCATCACCAAATCTCGTTTCGTATCCTCCCGGCCCGAGGCGAGAGGATAGAACAGCACCGGCCAATCGGTTCCTGAGCTGTCCTCGGTTGAAAGTTGGTAACAGATCAACCGCCCACTGACACTGTCCACGGCAAGAATCTCATCCCCGACGGTCTCATCGGTGGCGTGCGACATCAGCGCAGAAGGGCGCTCGATAAAGAAACGCCGGAGCGGGCCGAATTTGCCCGTTGTGAGCCCAAATCGAACGTGGAGGGGCTTTTCACTGTCATTCGCAATGAGAATCAGATCGTTGATACCGTCTCCGTCCAAGTCGCCGATTTCGACGCCCAACGTTTGTGCGGACGTGGGATATTTCTCGGGTTCGGCCAACGAGCCGTCTTTTTTCTGAACGATGATGTAAACTCCGTCCCGACCGACCAGGGCCAAATCGTCTGTCCCATCGTGATTCAAATCGGCGCAGGCCAGTGCGTTGGACGTGAGCAGACCGTCGTTAATCTGAATCTTTTTCCTGGATTGCCAGCTCAGAGTGTCCCGCTGACCGGCTGCTGTTTTCTGCAGGAGGATGTACAAACCTTTGGGATCCCCGTAAAAGGCCATATCCGCCAGACCATCCGAGTTCAAGTCCCCGCAGACCAGGCTGAAAAGTTTTTGTGAGACGGCGATACTCTCGCGATCAAAACGGGTCGGGGCGATAATGGCATTGACGTCGATGTCGGCGGGATCGACCGCCACTTGCGTTTCATCCGGTCCCGGCGTCTGTTTCTGAAGCAGCAATTCGATTCTGGCCTTCCTGTTGTTGGCGATGGCGATATCGTTTCGGCCGTCCACGTTGAAATCCGCGATCCGTAAATCTTTGATCCCCCAGTCCAGTTTGATGATCTCGATGTCTTTGAATCCGTAGTAAGCGGAGATATCATCCGTTCCAGCCTCCCGGGCATTCATACTGACCGTGAACAGACACACAAAAATAACGATTAGAATCATCTTAAATAGCCGCACAACAAGAACCTCCATTTTCGCTGTATATGTTCCTATTAACGTTCGCAATACAAACAACCATTCGATTCATACAATCTCCCCCGCTCAAGCATTGAACGGTTTATCCACATCACCAGACTATACACCGTTGCGACCGCAATATCAACGCTTTTGTGCCCTGAATCATTCTCACTCACCCTATTGGGATATTGAAAGCAATGGCTGTTTTTTCCTTGATATTGACTGAAGATACATTATAATGCGTTTATCCGTGGAGCGCTTTGGTGGAGGAAGCCGAAATGGCATTGAGTCAGGAGGTTTTTTCATAGAACAATCACAATCCGAGGAAAATGCGCGTAGTATGCCTTGCGAAAATATAACAATCCTTGAAGGGATAGAAAAGTGAAACGGTTAAAAAGTTACAGAATAAGTTTGGCGTTCGCTGGACTTGTAGCCGTAATTGTGATAGGTGGCAAAATTGCCAAGGCAGATTTCATCTTCAGTACTCCCACGAACCTTGGGCCGATTGTCAACTCAGAAAGTTATGACGAGGCGCCGAGTATCTCGGCCGATGGGCTTAGTCTCTATTTCGGTTCCTGGCGATCCGGAGGGTATGGTAATAATGATCTCTGGATGTCGACTCGTCCAACCACAGAAGACGAGTGGGGAGAACCGGAGAATCTTGGATCAACGGTCAATACTTCGGATCGGGATGGTGGGCCTAGAATTTCAGCCGACGGTCTTTCACTCTACTTTAATTCCACCCGACCCGGTGGGTATGAGCCTACTCTTTGGGGCGATGTCTGGGTAACAGAGCGAGCCACGACGTCTGACCCGTGGGGTGATCCAGTAAATCTTGGGCCTGTTGTCAACACCCCGTCACATGCGTTCGCAGCAAGCATCTCGCATGACGGCCTTTCACTCTACTTTGGCAGCGACCGGGCCGGCGGATCAGGCAACGACGATTTATGGTTTACGAGCCGGCCAACAACAGATGCCCCCTGGGAAGAACCGATAAATCTCGGCACTACGGTTAACGGTCCAACTCACGATGCAGACCCGAGTATCTCGGCAGATGGTCTTGCACTCTTCTTTAGCGATTACGCGCTCGCTCCATATCGCCCGGGCGGGTATGGCAACGCCGACCTCTGGATTACAACCCGGCCGACCATCTCCGATCCATGGAAACAGCCGGTGAATCTTGGGCCAACTATCAACACTTCGCATCACGATTTTGCCCCGAGCATCTCAGCCGACGGTTCTACGCTCTATTTCATGTCCGACCGACCCGGCGGTTACGGCCTTTGGGACCTGTGGGAGGCACGTATTGTCCCCATCGTTGACCTTAACGGCGACGAAGTCGTTGATGCTGCGGACATGCGCATCATCGTTGACCACTGGGGCGAAGACTACTCCTTGTGCGATATTGGTCCGATGCCCTGGGGGGATGGCGTCGTCGATGTCCAGGACCTCATTGTCCTGACCGAACATTTGTTTGAGGAGATTCTGCCGCCCGATTTGATTGCCTATTGGAAGTTCGACGAGACGGAGGGCCACATCGCCCAAAACAGCATGAGCGATAATCATGGTATCCTTCATGGAGAGCCACTCTGGCGGCCGCATAGTGGCAAGAAAGGCGGCGCGTTGGAATTCGATGGAATCGATGACTATATAAGCACCGATTTTATTTTAAATCCGGCGGATGGTGTGTTCAGTGTATTTGCCTGGGTCAAGGGCGCAGCGCCCGGCCAAGCTATTTTGTCGCAGGCGAATGGTGTGAATTGGCTCGTTATGGATTCAGTAGAAGGCTGCTTGATAACAGAGCTCAAAGGTTCAGGCCGATCTGCCAGTCCCTTGATATCCCAGACAGTCATCACGGATGGCAATTGGCATCGGATAGGTTTTGTGTGGGATAGTTCACACAGAACTCTCTACGTTGATAGCGTGGCAGTAGCTGAAGACACACAAGATGGTCTGGAAGGTTCAGATAGCAGTTTGTACATTGGCACTGGTAGCGCAATGCAACCCGGCACCTACTTCTCTGGTCTGATTGACGATATC
>CAYZAT010000061.1:853-15850 GCA_964476475.1 uncultured Pirellulales bacterium | reverse complement strand
TGTGTTCTTCGATACAAGTGTCATCAATCTCGCTCTTGACTATGGCGAGCAGATACATAATGGTGGTGAGATACCTGAAGGTCTTTCCTTGCGAGTTCAGAGAGATATTGAAGCTCTTATCGGTATTTTTGCTACTGGTCAACGTGCTTTCTGGCAGTTTGCAATTTCACCTCAGACCTATAGGGAGGTCACAAAGACCAATGATTTCAACCGGAGCCATCAGCTTGAGTGTTGGTTCTTTGAGCTTTGGTATTGTTGGCGAGAGATTGTCACAGCAATGGATAACCTCCCTTCTTTTATAGAAGCTGAAGAGGTTCGAATCGGTCTTCTTGCATCAGGAAGCCTCGATGTTTTGCCACAACTTGAAGATCGGATACTGCTATGTGATGCTGTCGTATATCGATGTGATGCTTTTTGCACTAGAGACTGGCAAACCATCCTCAAGTATCGTGATTCTTTGAAAGAAATACCGTTGAAAATTATTACACCCACAGAATGGTGGGAAGAAATAAGTCCCTGGGCAGCCACTTGGCTATAACTTATTCTCAGGGACCGACATGTTGATCCAAATGGCGCCGCAGGCACAGCGGCACTGATATCTTGGTCTTTTGGGTATTCTGCATCCTGATAATCTGTTATCCTGATATCCTTCCTTGTCCTACAACGCTACTTCGACCAGTTCGTCCCACTGGGTGGTGTATCGCTTCGAGCGTTTGGCGAATTTGGTTCGCCAGGGCTGGTGGATGCCCTCGGCGGCCCATCGTAAGGCGCTGTCGGGCAGGTGGGTATTGATCGCGTCAACGGCTTGCATCAACCTTTGCGATTTTTGCCGGTCGATCATATCCAGGGAGTTTCCCTGTGTCTTATTCTGCGGTACGAGGTCGCTGAAAATCACGACGTCCTTGTTGTACAAGAATCCCTTTCCGTACAGTTTTTCCACAGCCTTTATGGCATAGTCGATCAATTCAGGGGTATAGTTTGTGGCCGTCGGGAAGGTGATCTTATGGGAATTGAAGTATCTCGTCCTCGGATCGACGAACCGGCTCGTCATGACATAGACGAGCATCGCCGCGCGGAAGTTGAGCTAAATCAATCGCACGGACCTCAAAATAGAAAAGGGCCTGTACCGAACCATGAATGATCGGTATGGGCCCCGAATAAAATCATCCGATGACTAAAACTTGATATGCTTCAACTCACTTTTACGGTCGGTAAAGCCGGACGTCATCAATGTACATCGTCCCTGTACCCCCGGCTGCCGCGCCGCCTTTGTTGCCTAAGCCGATAGCGATCTCATCCACATTCGTCAGATTGATCCCCTGATCGGCGAAAGCTTGTAGCGAAATCCGCCATTGCTTCCAGGACGTTTTTGTGGCCGCATCGGGATCATCGTGGGTTACGATTCCCGGTCCGCCGGCGGCGTTGGAGACCGCCACATACAACGGATCAACCGCGTTGGCCGAGTCGCCGCGGAACCACATCGACAATTCCCCGACACCGGCAATCGTCCAGTCTCGCGATGTAGCCAAGGTTAACACCGCTTCTGAATTCGATACGCCGGCTTCGTTGACGTACAGCAGAGGCATGGATTGGGAGCCGCCGTGGACGATTGTTTGCTCACAGTACGGGGGAACCAGATAACCGACCTGAGCGCCGTTGTCGGCGACGCCGAAGCCGTCGATCCATGTTTGCCAAATCGCCAGGCCGGCGGCATCGTCATCCGTATAGCTCTCGAAATCCTCAATCAGAAGATAATCGCCGACCGTAAAGGTCCAGACGGGTCCTTTGACAGGATTGCCGTTATACACGGCGTCCACGCGCCAATAATATGTCGTATCCAGATCGAGCAGCCCGGCGTCATAGCTTTCCGCTCCAAGCGTTTTAGAGCCTTTGTACTCGGGCGAGCCGGTATCGGCGCCGCGCACGGCCTCCTTGTCCAATCCGAGGTACACTTGATGTGACGTCGCATTAGCCGCCGCCGTCCAGCCTAAGACCGCTGCCATTGCGACGTCAGTAGCGCCGTTGGCCGGTTGCGGATTGCCGACGGCACCGGGTGTTGTGAAGGTCCAGACGTCGCCTTTATACGTGCCGAAGCCGTCGAATTCATCCACCCGCCAGTAATACACCTTCTCTTGCTCAAGTGAGCCGGGAGAATAATCCGCCGTTCCGCGCGGAATGCCTACGGTAGCATTATTAACCTGATCGTACTCCTCACCGAAATAGATGGTATGCAATTTCGCACCGTAGCCGGGTGTCCAGGTCAGGGTTGCTGTCGTTTCTCCAATTTCGTCGCCGTCCGCGGGCACGGGAGCGTAGGCCGTCTTGGGCGGAAGCGAGAAACTCCAGATCGGCCCTTTCCACGGGCTGTTCGGATCGGCGTCGTTGACCTCGTCGATGCGCCAGTAGTAGGTTCTTCCCGGCGTAAGGCCATCCGGATAGGCAAATCCCGGGAAGCCGGCGACATAAAAGAGGGAGGCCTGGTTGCCCCGAAAGACGTCCGAATCCCGCGTGGCGTCGTTCACGGCATCGTAATCTTCTCCCAAATACACATCATGTGAAACCGCGAAATCCCCCGGTTTCCATGAAATTGTGATCCAGGTATCTTCATGAAGGGCGCCGTCGCCCGGATCGGGTCCGAACGCATATGGATAGGATAAGCCGCCGCCCGCCATAATAGACCGAATCCGTTCCGCAGGAAGAACTTCGCTGAAAATGCGAACGTCATCCATGAGGCCCATAAACGTCCTCCCCTCGGCGGAATGACTGGCGCCGAGGATGATGGGGGCATCCACGTTCGGGCCGATGCCGGTGGGCTGCGGACCTTCCAAATCTTCGCCGTTGAAATAACCCGTGGCGTTCGTGCCATCGAAAACCAGGGCATTATGGCACCATTCGTTGTGAGGGATCAGGTGAAGGACGGCCTGCGGAGAGCCTGATCGCGCAAGATGGAGTCTATCAACACGCGCCTGATCACTGTGGCCTCCTTTAACCTCGATCTGGAACATCGCGGTATCGGCGCCCCATCCATTGGACTTCGTACAAAAGTGCTGAATACTCTGAGACCCGTCCCATAGACACCAAAATGTAAGAGTAAACGTTCCCGTTCCACCCGTCGGGTCGAAGACGCCGCAATAGGCGCCTTGGGTCTGGCTGAAATCGAGCGCTCCGCCAAAGCCTGCCGGGCCGGATCCCCATTCGGGGGTTCCCTCCACGGTGCCGTGGTTTTCGTTGCCGGAATAATCGTTGACGGTGAGTCCGGAGCCTTCGTCAAATCTCCACCAGCCGAGAAGCTCGGCTTGTGCGGTGTGTGACATCGTCAGACCTGCCATGAAAGCCAAAAAAGTGGCAAAGAACCATTTTCTACACATAAAAACCTCCTTCAAATAGATTCTTAATTAAGGATTGCCCATTACACTTTCTATTAGCATGCACATCATTAACCTGTGTCGGGGACATTGATAGCGATTGGGTGCCACCTCCTTTCTCCAAAAAGCCGATAAGATGAACCAAAGCCACGGCAAACGAACGCATTCTCACCGGCCGAAAAAAGAAAAGCTGATTCGGATAATTATTTATACCACATTGAGCTGTTCTTCGTCAAGGAAAATCACCTTGTTTGTGGCGGGGACAATGCAAGATGCAATCACATCTTCATCGCCAGCGCTCGAGCGAGGGTAACGGCCCAGCCGGCGGTAATAATGAAAAAAAGGGCGAGGACCATGTACCGGATTTTGACCTCGGCGAAAAAACGCCGGATGAAGTGAAAATAGATACCTGAAACCGCAACGGCGAATGCCAAAATTGCAACGACGGCCATGACCGAGCACAGCAATCCTCCGGCCGGTTGAATGTAGAAAGCCTCGACGATTCTGCCTTGGGCGAAGGTCAGCGTGGCCGTCGTCATTCCGCAGGTCGGGCACGGCAAACCGGTCGTTTGTTGGAATCCGCAATAACCGAGCCAGCGGCCCATATCGGCCTGGTAATGTCCCGCCACGGCAAAGATGCCGAAGAACACCACGATCGCCGCACAGAGGAGCGCGGCAATGAGCCGCTGTCGGGTCGTCGCCCGTGACCTGATGCCGCGATGGACGACGGACGATGGAGGAAAGGACGAGGGGCTTAGCCTCTCTCGTCCCTCGTTCCTCGTCTCTCGGCCGTCGTTTTCCTCCTTCCGTTCTCTGTTAACGGAATTTTGTTGGCTTGTTTGCATCACGGCGTTAGAATAGCCCGGTGCAATCATCATGTCAAGACTGGAAACGGACGAGAACGATATGGTATTAGAGCAGAAAGATTTGAGCAGGATGTTGGAGACGGCTATCGTTGCCGCGCGATTGGCGGGTCAGCGGGCGATGGAGGAGATCGACTACACGAAGACGTCCTTAAAAAGTGCCACGGAACTGGTTACGCAGACGGACGCACGCTGTCAGAAAATCATTATCGACCGGATCAAAGAGAACTATCCCGATCACGGCTTCATCGGCGAGGAAGGGGATGGAGGTAAGTTGTTTAAGCAGCCCCCGCGCGGGGAGGATTTGATCTGGTGGGTCATCGATCCGATTGACGGAACCAATAACTTCTCCCATCGCATGTTGCTCTTTGCGGTGAGCATCGGAGTGATGTACGAAGGCGAGCCGATCATCGGCGTCATTTTCGAGCCGGCCACGGAATCCATGTTCACCGCCGTCGTGGGCGGCGAAGCCCAGCTCAACGGCCGGCGAATCACCGCCAGCCAGGACGAGATGGATAAATTTGCCAGCGTAGGGCTGGATAGTCATTTTGAGGACGGCGTTCCGGCGTGGACCTGCGAACTTATACAACAGACGAGATTTCGCAACCTCGGTACGACGGCTCTGCAATTGGCGTATGTCGCGAAGGGCAGCCTGATCGCCACGATTGCAAATACGCCCAAGCTGTGGGACTTTGCCGCGGGGCTTGTTATCGCCGAGGCGGCGGGCGCCGTCACAACGGATTGGCAGGGGCAGAGAATTCTCCCTATCGATCTGGATCGATATTCGGGAGAGGCGTTTCCGATTCTAACGGCCAGCGAAAAAGTGCATCCGGAAATCGTAGAAATGCTAAAACATTGACGATTTTCGGCAATCGAAAATTCGTTACCTCGGATCGGGAATGGAGTGGAGGGCGATGATCCTCACTTTATCATCCGGGGAGAAAACTTGGCTGCGGTCGAAAATGGCTAACGCTCTTTTCTGAGGACCGTCTGTGCCGATGCGGACGAGGATATAAGCGGTGAAGATGTCGCTTCGCACCGAAATAATGTTGCTGATGCGTGAGAAGATGATGTCCCGTTCCTCGAAGTCACTAACGGCGCCGTCGCTTGGCGTCAGATCGGGCCACTGGTCCAGATCGACGTCCGCATAAGCGGCATCATACGCATAGAAACCCATTTGAGGAACCTGCATCAGCGTCCCTATCCCTTCGAAAGCCCCGGCGATTGTGTCCCGATAGGCAGCAATGCCCCGTGCCGTTTCGGGCATCATCCAGGGCAACTGGGCGAGGACAAACCAGGGGGCGGTGTTGATGTTGATTCGCCCTTTGATTCGGGTTTCGTACACCGGGTGACCGTGGTTAGCCGGGTCGATAACCGTGAGATAATTGAAAATCGGTGCGAAGACCGGGTTTTGCAGATTCACCCGGATTTCTTCTTCGGGAGGTTCCTCTGCAAGTATGTAACCGATCATGTCGTTTGGCTCTTCGCTTGGGCCGACGATCAACGCCCTGGCGATGTCGCCGACGGATACGAACGTCCCGGTTGCATTGGCAAAATTATAGAAGTTATAATTTGTTCGATCTGCGGGTAACAGGTTGTCAGCGCCTAATGTGTTGTTGGGTTCGGGGATCATCTCCTGATAGACGATATTCCAATTCGTGTCCGGCCGGCCATAGAACGGATTGACGTCGTTCGAGTCATTCGGGTCGAACCAGGACACTTGCGTTAATTGTTGGTCAAGGTAGATATCTTCAGTCAATACCGTCCTGAGCAGATAGATGTCGAATTTCTCGCTTAACTCAAAAGCGGGGGGATCGGATCCTTCAATAAGTTCATACGTCGCCAGGATTAAATTCGGATCTTCTTTGCCGCCGCCGGTTGAGGTCAGGCTCGAAACGTCAAACGCTTCCGACGCATCAAAGCTGTTGGTGATGACAAATCGGCTGCCGTCTGCAATCGCATGACCCGTTAGGTTGATTGTTCTCACGCGTTCACCGCCTCGCCGAAGCTCGAGCTTGAAGTCGCTCAGCGGGATGTCCACGTCGAATGGATTGTAAAGCTCAATCGCAAAATGGTTGTTGGACGGATTGTCCGCAGCCGTATCGCTGATGATAACACCGATTTCGCTAATAAAAGGCTGGGCTTCCGTGCCGTAGTATGTTGTCTCATCGGATGACAGGATCGTAACGTCTGCATCCTTGTCTCGCAGGTCGATGAGGTTTACTGTGAGTTGCGCCGCTACGCTGTTGTCGAGGGCGACACCGTTCGGCTCGATGATTCGGATTGCCCGGCGCAACGCCTCATACAACAGATTTTCATCCGCGACGTTGACGTTAATCATCTTTCCGCCATTCAAGATCCTTCCATCGGGATGGATGATTCGATCCATGTTGTGGATTGTGGCAATATGCCGATAGCAATAGTTCGGATCATAGATGTTTGAGTCACCGATACGCTCGAACCAGGCATTCAGCGAGGTGGTGGGAGTGGATAAGGCGTTGGCCCTGAATCGTCCTCCCCACTGTTCGATACGCGTATCGATATCCTCATGATTGAGCAGGAATCGGTACCGAAGCTCGAGTTCGTCCGAAAGATCGAAAGGAGTATAAGGCCCATTCGGCTGGCCGTATTGCCAGATGACGTTCTCTTCATAGGTTTGTAGATCGTACGGATTAAGACCGAGAGCGGGATTGGCTCTGGCTTCGAGCAGGTCTGTAGAATCGGCTGTTGTCGGGGGCAGGCCCGGGGCGCCGGCGAGGGCCATGAGATTGATTCGCAACGGGCTCGATCGGCCCATTTCCAACAGGGAAACATTCGGATCATTCGGATCGAAGGTGAATGCAGTATTGGCATTGAGCATCGCGCCGTTGTCGATAATCCGGATCGCGGCGTAAACCGGTTCACCCTTACTGCTGCTGATATCCGGCACGACGACCCATCGCGAATCGCCCACGCCGTCACCGTCGGCGTCGGCGATGACGCCCTCGCCGATAATGCCGGGATCCTGGTACTCCGGGACCGTATCTGCCTGCAGATTCGGATCCAACCTGTTGTAAAGATCGGTAATCTGTTGCCAGTAATAGTCTCCGCCGGACTGATAGGGCTGAAGGCTTGCCAGCCAGGGGTCATTGGCATCGTAATAATCGTAATATTCCTCACCCGCTATGCCGGGAACGTCCAGAAGTAATTCCTGGGATATCTCGTTGATGACCGTTTCGACGGCAAAGTCCAGACCCTTCATCTCCGAAATGGCCGACGTCGCCATCTTGTCCACGCGGGTCGCCATCACAAACAAGACGCCCACGATAGCTAAGAGGCTGGTCAAAACGACGGCTAAGATCAGAGCGGAACCGTTAGGGTGGGTATCTTTCGCGAGTTGTCTGTCTGCTATTTTCATTGGCAGCGGCTCAGTTGTCTAAATAAACAATATGCGTAAAGGTTCTGCCGTTTTTGAGAATCCCTTTGGAATCGAAAAGAGTAAAGGTGAACTTCAGCGCTCGCCCGAGTCCGGGGATCGAACCAAAGTGTTCCTCATCCATTTCCTCTCTTGGATAGCCGGGGAAGTGATTGATTTTCACGCCTCCGTAGGGAGGAAAGGGGTACAAGACGCCGGGGGTATTCGGATCGTCCTGGTCGTAAAAATGCGTATCGGCCAGGTCCCCGTCGCCGTCCGGATCCACCTCCGGCAGCCATCGCTGCTCGGCATCGTACCAGCCCTGGATTTTGAATTCCCCGACACCTTCGCACAAAAGCATGTGAATCGAGTTCGCATCCGCCGGATCGACAAAGGCGCCCCGGATCTGTTCATCAACCGAACTCGATCCGACCCTGGTGTCTGTAATCACGGAGAGCATGTCCTGTTTGTCCTCAAAGGGGATTCGCTTCCAGGTCTCCGGCGATATCTTGTCGTACTCGTATCTATTGTTCCACTCGAACCAATCCGTAGAGCTAAAATCGTTCGGATCCAAGAAGCCTTCGAGCGTCGAATCCGCCGTCATAATGTGCTGGGTTCTGGCCAGGATGCGTTCGGCTCGATCCTGTTGCTCGGGCCGGTCGTTATTTTTTCTGGCGATCTGATAACAGACGCGCGCCACGTTTCCCCGGATTTGCGGATTCACCTTGTACGATTGGAAATCACCGTTCGTGAAAAACATGATCCGATCGAACCGTTCATATCCGTCCAGATCGTTATCTTTATAGCCGGCATTCGCGGGAAGAGATCTGGCGACCCAGACGGCGAGGATTTCATCCTGTTTGCTGAAGCCCCTGAAATCCGTATTGAGCTGGTTGGTGATCGCTCGAAGTTTCTGCATAATTTCGGCGTTTGCCATCGCTGTACGATGGGCATCCATGCTGACGTTAAAGATCAGTCCTGCAAAGGAGATGACCACCGCCAGAATCCCGATCGCCACTAGAAGCTCGATTAGCGTAAAACCGTTATAAATTTTCAGTTTGTCGTTCATGTTTCGTCGAAGTACAGATGTTTCGAGCGGCTAAAAACGGATTAGTTTCTGATAGACCGCAATGCAGGGGGCTCTACCTCCGCCGGTGGGCGGTGGGATGACCCATACTGAATCCGTTGTTGAACCGGTCCATGCTTTATCCAGTGTAATCACGTTGGGCGCATCGTCATCACGTTGCATGACACGATAAAGCAAACCTGTCTCATTATCCGCGATCGTACATCCGCCATTGATATACGATTGTTCGTCAGCGTTTGTTATTGTAAGCTGGTTTTGATTGCCGGCGCCGGACGCTGAGACGCCGACTTTAACGGGAACGGGCCGGGTTGTTCCACCCGGATACGTTGTGGCGCTTCCGATCTTTCGACTGGCAAAGACGGTGACCTGGACAAGATGATTCGTCGGATCCGAACGAATGGATCGACACAGGGCGGACCAGTAATACTGCTTATCGGTGGCCGTCTTTGTCGAAGGGTAGGCAAATTCGTCGTCCGTGATCGTTGTATTTAATGTGTCAAAAGGAACGAGTTGGTCGGCCGTCAGAGACGTATCCGCCGGATCGATGCCGTATAACCTGATCTTGGCAAAGGCTTCGTCGGCGACGGATGCCGCGATCGTTCGCTCGGTGGAGAGGGTCGAGAAATAAACGCCGGTGAGGAACGTACCGCCGATGAAGATCATCCCGATGGCCAATGTGCCGACGGCGATGAGGACCTCGGCGAGAGAAAAACCCTTATATTGTTCCTTTCTTCTCATAAGCCTCTCAATCCGGCTGAATCATTGTTCCTGTATAGGGGTTGATATAAATGAGTTCCAATCTATTGAGATAGTTAAATTTGTCTCGTATGTCTAATTTGTCAAAATGGTTTTTGTCGCAAATAACAAAGCGGTTTCGGCTTGATTCGGCGCCCAAACCCAGATCAGCGTAGTCATCCTGAATGAATTGTCCCACGCCGAGATTCGTGATATTGGTCGGAGAGTTAAAAACACTGTCCGCGGACACCCGGTCGGACGTTCCGTTATCCGGCTGGTAGATCCCATCTCGATTACGTACCCGGACCGTGCGGGTGACGAGCTTGCCGTTCGGAGAAAACACAATCGAGAACGCGGAGGTGTCTCGCAGGTAATAGGTGTCGTCAAGATAGGCTTGAGTCAGCGGCTCATCGAGCGGCGAGGCGGCGCTCGCCGAGCTTGTGCCGTGATTCGTTCTTACGATTAAATCCATGACGCGGGAATTTTCAGGCAGCTTAATGGGCTTAGATCCTTCGACCGCGCGGAAACCCGGATTCAGACCGGTTTTCTCAAAGTCGTGCACGATGAAGATCATGTATTGGCGGCCGTCCGAGTCCTGTTGAAAGCGTACACCGGCGTATCGCTGGTCTCTTGCCGCGACGGCGCGGGCGTTGGACAGGGCGGCGTTGATCATGCTCCGGGTCCCGGAATCGGACTCAAAGGAGCGGATAAGCATGCGAACCGCCGGCAATCCCAGGCCGAGCAGCAATGCGATCGTGGCGACGACCAGCGTCATCTCGGTCAATGTAAAACCGTATTGTTTGGTTCGCGTTCTCATGATCTTTATCTATTGCTTATATCATCAGCGGTTCCGAAGGTTTTATCCGGCCCGGCGCATATTAAAAGCGGGAAGTTATCGCCGGCAATATAGCGGTAATCCAGCGAGGTTTCCCACGGGTCGTAAATCTCGAAAGCCGAATCAGCCGTTCCATAGTTGTTTTTGACCAAGGATTGACTGAGTTTTTCAAGGATTGCTCGAGCGTTGGGGATAGAGTTTAGCTCTCCATAAAGAAATTCTGAATGGAGCAGGGCATTGGCGGCGTTTGTCTCGGACTGCTCGGGAAAACGACCTGCAAACTCGTGATATTCCTGCAATGCGCTATCCAGTAATGTAAGGAGATTTTCGGTTTCTTTTTCTTTCGACCGGGTGTCGATACGACTGGCGACGCTGATTACCATTGTCGCCAGGATGGCAATGATACCCACGACGATGAGCATCTCTATGAGACTCAAGCCACGTTTTTTGTTGCGAGTTTTCATAACGAAAAAGCGAACAGGTTATCGCCGGGGATTTAGTCGCCGAAGTTCTTAATATCGTCTCTGGTTCCATAACGACCGTCCGCTCCCGCTGAAATCAACAGGTAAGAATCGGGCCGGTAGGGCCAATCCCTCGCTTCGATCTTCGGGTCCTGGATGAATTCATAGAAAGATTCGTATTGATTATCCGTTAAGCCTAACGGGTGAACCTTTCTATCCATATCGTATTTCATCTGAACGAGGGCGTCGTTGTCCAGGACGTTGTAAATCTCTCTTATCAGTTTCTTTGAGGTATCGGCCCGGTAATAGAGTATCGGGGCTCCGGCCTGGGTTGTGCTTCCATCCGGCAAAACAACTTTCTTCCAGGTAAAAACGTCACACATCACATACGTTTCGGAAGCCAGTTGACCGGACACGAACAGATCGTTAAGCTTGAAAGCACTAACGCTCGCCGTCTCAAGATAGGGCCCCTTTCTCTCGTTGAGTGTATCCGGAACACCGTCGCCGTCATTGTCCCTTGTTTGAGCCGGATCGTATGACCCGTTCCCGCCGTTTGCATCCAGCCCGTCCGAACGCCAGGCCGACTTCGGGTGAAATCCCAACAGGTCCCAGCCGAGCAGCGCCTCGGAGAGTTTTTGAACGCCACAATAGTCTCCCGTCAGCTCGGAGGGGGACCAGTTCGAGGCTGGATAATCGCCATAGTCGTTCTTAAATGTGGCCAGGGCTAATTCAATCGTGCTCAATTGGGCCTTCTGTTTGGTTTCTTTGGCCATCTTTTTCACGGCGCTCAGGGCCGGAACCAACAGTCCAACCAATATCGCGATGATCCCCACGACGATCAGCAGCTCGACAACTGTATGACCTGCTTGTTTACGTTCCACAGCTATTCCTTCCTAATTTCCGTTATCGTTCACGGCATCAATCAAAGACCGAATGGCATGACCGAGGTATCAGCCTTACGCGCTCAAGACGTTCTCACGCCGTAGCGATTCCAGATACCTAAGCCTCCCTTCGGATATCGTCATGATATTAGCACCTCCGAAGCCAATTGTGCTCTTTGTTATTGCAGCTCTCGATATTTCCATTCATAGTTGCAGATGTCGTCGGGGGTACCATATTCACCGTCGTATCCGGCGGAAAGCAGGATGAACGTATCCGCTCTGTACGGCCTGGAGGCCGTCGTGACCTTCTCGTTCTTGGTGTTCAAATAGAAACGGACACCGGGTTGGCCGTTTTCGATGGCGAGTCGATGCGGTGCAGCCGACGTTCCGGAACCCTGATCCCATGGCTTGCCGAGCAAGAGCAATGACTGATTATCCAGATAATTATAAATGTTCTCAGGATCATCAGGATTAGTGACCTCATGCCGGGTATTGGCGGTATTCGCCTTGTAATAAAGAATGGGCATACCGATCTTCTTGCCGGTCGTGCGGTTCGTAACCCGTCGAAATACATCGCATAAGACAAAATGTCGTGGGAGGTAAGGTCCCGCATTCGTGTAGATGTCTCTTATCGCGAACGCATTGGCACTTTCCAAGGGCAAATAGGGCCCTTTTCTCATGCTCAGGTTATCCCTATACGCCTGGAGAGTAACGCCATTGGCGTCCGGATAGAGAATTTTGCTGATACCATCCGTACCATCGCTTCGAAATACCGTGTCCGGATGAACGCCCTGCAGGTCCTGGCCCATCACGGCCTCGCAAAGCCTCATCGCACCACAGTATTCCGCTCCTTCCGGATCCAACGGATTTGAGTCCGGATAGCCGTCGAACTCGCTGTTGAACAGCTCGACCGCAGTGTCGATACTCTTGAGTTGCGCCTTTTGCTTGACCTCGTAGGCGTAGCGCTTGACCTGGTTGAGCGCCGGCACGAGCAGGCCGATGAGAATCACGATGATGCTCATCACGGTCAGCAGCTCAACGATGGTAAAAGCTGCTCTCTTCTTTGTTGGGGTGATGTGTGACTTCATTGTTTTCTCCTTACTATTTCTGTAAAAACATAACTTTTGGTTTATATTTGTTCGTTTTCATTTTTAAGCGGAGGAACTCAAACTGGTAATGATTTGCACCATCGGGGCGAAGATGGCCAGAACGATGGTCATCACCATCGTGCCCAGCACGACGATCATGATCGGTTCGAGCATCGACATCAGCGAGGCCACCAGCACGTCCACTTGCTCGTCGTAGTTGTCGGCGATTTTTAAAAGCATCTTATCCAGGTCGCCGGTTTCCTCGCCGACGGCGACCATGTTGGAGACGATCAGGTCCACGGTTTTGGATTGGCGCAACGGGCCGGCAAACGTGTCGCCCTGTCGAATGGAGTTGTGAACGTTACCGAGCATTTTGGAATAAACTTCATTTCCCGCCGTTTCGCCCGTCACGTTGATCGCGTCGAGGATCGGTACACCGGCGCTAATCAATGTTCCCAGCGTTCGTGTCCAACGCGTCACTGCGGTTTTGCCGGTGATCTGGCCCATGACCGGGATTCTCAATCTGATGCTGTCCAGAATGAGTCGGCCTATGCGGAACCGCCTGATAATTTTAAGCATGAAGATAACCACGAAGGGGACGCCCAATAGAATGGCCCAACCGTACTGCAACGCGATCCAGTTGCTTATACCGAGCACGATTTCCGTGATTTTCGGTAAACTTGCGCCTTCGGTCATTTCGGTCAGGGCGTCTCTAAAATTCGGCACGACGAAAAGCATCAATCCCAGGAGGATAAGAAAGGCTGCGCTGATAACGACGGCCGGGTAAATCATCGCACTTTTGACCCGGGCCTTCAGTTTCTGGGCCTTTTCCATAAAGTCGGCCACACGGGCTAAAATCAGGTCCAGCACGCCCCCGGTCTCGCCCGCTGCAACCATACTGACCAGCAATCGGTCGAAGGTCTTCGGGTACCGGCCCATCGCTTCCGAAAGCGTGGAACCGCCTTCGATGTCATCGGCGACATAACCGATGGTCCGCTTGAATGTGCCAGACTTTTGCTGTTCTTCAAGAATCCTCAACGACCGCAAGATTGGCAAACCGGCGTCCTGGAGTGTCGAAAGCTGTCTGGCGAATTGAGTGACCGCTTTGACTTTGACTCTGCCACCGGCACCGCGTCTTTTCTTGGGCGCTGCGGCTTTGGGGCCGGCTTTTTTCGCCGCCCCGCGGGCCGTCACCTTCGTGGGAAAATATCCCATGTTGCGTATCTTGCTAATGGCTTCCTTCTGGCTGAGGGCGTCAATTTCATCTTTGATTTCCACACCCTGGGAATCCAGTGCTGAGTATTGAAAAACAGGCATCTCAACTACCTCCAATGTATGGATATTGGGTTACCGAGTTCATATATGGATAAAGACGTGTCCTATACATCTTCCAGCATCGTTCCTTTGGCGACTTCGTCTATCGTTGTAATACCGTCATAAATGGCTTTCAGGCCGTTTTCTCGTAAGAGTGTCATCCCGTTTTTCTGGGCGGCCGCACGCAAGACGGCCGTCGAAGCCTGATTCATAACCAAGTCTCGTATTTCATCATTAAATACCATGATCTCAAAAATACCGATTCGTCCCTTGTAGCCGGTTCCATTGCATCGGCTGCAGCCCCGCCCGTAGAAAAACTTTTTGCCCTTCACGTCAGCCGGGAGGAGTTTAAGTTCCATCAATTGGGCTTCACTCGGTTCGAACTGCGTCTTGCAGTTGGTGCAAATCCTTCGTATCAGCCGCTGGGCGACGATCCCTTCGAGCGTGGCGGTAATCAAAAACGGCTCAATTCCCATATCCAGAAGTCGGGCAATCGAACTTGGGGCGTCATTGGTATGCAGAGTGGTAAATACGACGTGGCCCGTGAGAGAAGCCTGGGCGGCAATTTCCGCCGTTTCGAGGTCACGAATCTCGCCGACTAATATGATATCGGGGTCCTGACGCAGAATCGATCGAAGGCACCGCGCAAAAGTGAGTCCGATATCCGGTTTCATTTGGACCTGGTGCAGTCCTTCAACGTCATATTCGACGGGATCTTCGGTCGTGATGATCTTCGTTCCAATATCATTAAGCTCGTTCAAAGCTGAATAGAGGGTGGTTGTTTTTCCGCACCCGGTCGGTCCCGTAACGATGATAATACCGTTCGGTTTGTGGATCAGCGTGCGAACCATTTCCTGGTCTTCCTGCGACAAGCCCAACACGGCCATATCAAAACTGGCCTGACTTCGATCCAAGACACGAAGAACCACGCTTTCGCCGAACATCGTGGGCAAGACGCTAACGCGCAAGTCGAT
>CAYZAT010000061.1:0-843 GCA_964476475.1 uncultured Pirellulales bacterium | reverse complement strand
CAGTGAAATTCGGCCGTCCTGCGGCAGACGCCTCTCGGCGATGTCCAAGTCCGCCATAACCTTGATACGAGAACTCAGGGCCGCGGCGATGTACTTGGGGGGAGGCACCATTTCGTAGAGGACGCCGTCAATACGGTAGCGCATCTTGTATTCATTCTCAAACGGCTCAAAATGAACGTCCGATGCTTTATCGCGAATGGCCTGCAGGAGAACGAGGTTCAGTAGTTTCTTGACGGGATTGGATTCGGATAGCTCTTTCAGTTCGTCCAGGTCGATACTCTGGTTGCGGCCCTCGAATTCCGCAAGAAACGTATCCCCCTGTATTTCGTCGATAAGTTCGTTAATATTATTGTCGCCTTGCTCCGTCTCATAATACTTCGTCAGGTTCTTTTCCAGGGCATCCGGGTCCGTTATTTTGGCCGAAACCTTAAATCCCATCAGGGTGCTCAGGTCGTCCGTCGCTCTGAAATTCTCCGGATTATCCAGGGCAACGGTCAGTTGATTCAACTGACTATTGTATTCAACGGGTACAATGTGGTATGTCTTTGCCATTTGGGCCGGCACTTTTTCGACCACATCGGCGGGGATATCGAGACCGTCCAGACTCATATATTCCATGCCTCGTTGGGCCGCCAAGGCCATTTGCAGTTGGCCTTCATCGATCAAACCCAATTCCAGGAAAATCTGACCGATCTGAACTCCCTGCCGCTGTCCTTGAATCTTCAGGCACTCATGAACTTTGTCCCGGCTGAGAACACCCATTTTGATAAGTATTCTGCCAAGCGTTCTGCCCCTAAGCTGTTCTATGGGAGGCATCTTTTCAGGAGCTATCGTTTTTCCCAT
>CAYZAT010000060.1:0-15897 GCA_964476475.1 uncultured Pirellulales bacterium | reverse complement strand
TATGAATCTTCTTGAAACTTGCGGATTGGTGAAAAGATATTCCGGGCGCATGGTCGTCAACGAAGTGTCGATTACCATTGAAGAGCAGAATATCGTCGGTCTTTTGGGTCGGAACGGGGCCGGTAAAACCACCTCGTTTCGGATGATTATGGGCATGGTCAGGCCGAACAGCGGTACGGTGCTTTTTCAGGGCCGGAATATTACGAAATTACCGATGTATAAGCGGGCCCGCCTGGGGATCGGCTATCTCTCACAGGAACCGAGCATTTTTCAGCGATTGAGCGTTCGTAATAACCTCCTTGCGATCCTGGAGACGATGCCCCTCAGTTGGGCCCAGCGCCATCGCCGGGCTGAGATGCTCATCGAGCGTTTCGCCTTGACCGAGGTGGCCAAGAGCCAGGGCCGGTTCCTGTCCGGCGGCGAGCGGCGGAAGCTCGAAATCGCACGGGCGATGGTCACGAATCCCTCCCTGGTTTTGCTGGACGAACCGTTTAGCGGCGTCGATCCGATTGCGGTCGAGGATTTGCAGGGTGAGATTCGCAGACTGGTTGCGTCCGGGGTGAGTATTCTCGTGACGGATCATAATGTTGAAAGAACCCTCGAAGTTGTGGATAAGGCCTACATCATCGATCACGGACGGGTGATCGGGGCCGGCCCGCCCGCCGAGATTATCCGAAACGAACTCGTAAAGAAATCCTATCTCGGCAACACCTTCGAAGGCGACGAATTCGATGATCGATAACCGGTTGAAGAATCGATTCGGGGAATAGAAAACAATCTTTTTCAAACAGAGATGAGTTACAAAACATGGTTGATATTGATAAATGCCAAATGACACATTACCCGGCTGAAGTGCTGGGACAGCGGGCTAAACCGGTCGAGAAGATCGATGACTCTATCCGACGGCTGGTGGATAAAATGACCGATCTAATGATAAAGAACAAGGGCGTCGGTTTTGCGGCTCCGCAGGCGGGCGTGTCGCGGCGGCTTTTTATTATTTCGCTCGATGGTAGCAGAGAAAACGTAAAGGTTTTTGTGAATCCGACGATCACTCCTTTGGGAGAGTTGGATACGAACGAGGAAGGGTGCCTGTCGGTGCCGGGGATTTATACGAAAGTTCGCCGGTATAAGCGATGCGAGGTAACCGCCACCGACCTCGACGGCAACGAGTTTAAGGACCAGGGTGACGGACTCTATGCGCGGGCGCTCCAGCATGAGTACGACCACATTGAAGGCATGACGATTTTGAGCCGTATGAGCCAGACCGCCCGGATTGCCCATCGAAAACAGCTCAAGAGACTCCAGGAGCGCGGTAAGTAAAGACGATGGACGAGGGATGATGGGCGATGGAACGAAAAGCCGACCGTTTCTGTAAGGTTCAATAACGTATCGCTTTTCATTTATCGCCCATCGTAAGAGCTATGAATATCGTTTATTTTGGTAGTGGTTGGTTTGGCATTGAGTCCGTGAATGCACTGTACGGCTCGGAACATAATCTCACATTGGTTATAACCCAGCCGCCGCATCCGGCAGGAAGAGGTCGAAAACCCAAACCCACGCCGGTCGCCCATTGGGCCGGCTCACACGGTGTCCCTTTTATCGAAACGGACAATGTCAACGTTCCGGAAACGATCGAACGGATCGCGGATTGTCGGCCGGATTTGAATGTAGTCATTGCATTCGGTCAGAAGATTTGTGATGAGCTGACTGTCTTACCGACGAAAGGATCCATCAACGTTCATTCTTCATTGCTTCCGAAATATCGCGGAGCGGCGCCCATCAACTGGGCCATTATTAACGGCGAAACGAAGACCGGCCTCAGCGTCATCGCCTTAGCGCAGAAAATGGACGCCGGTTGTATTGTGGCCCAGGTGCAAACGGATATCGAACCCCAGGAAACCGCGGGCCACTTGCATGATCGCTTAGCCCACATGGCGGGACCTTTGCTGTTGAAAACAATCAATCAGATCGCCGACGCAACGGCGGTTTATACCGAGCAAGATCACGCCGAAGCGACTTTCGCGCCCAAGTTGAAAAAATCCGACGGCGTGCTGGACTTTTCCGAGCCGGCGGAAGTGTTAGCCCGAAAGATCCGCGGTTTCTGGCCCTGGCCCGGCGCCTCGGCAAGCTACGTTTCAAAGAAAAGTGATAAATCAGTGCGAACCACCTTTGCCGGTGCGGACGTGGCTGGGAGTGCAAATCCGGCGAATCTCCCGGCGGGCACGCTCGATGATAACTTGAATGTTATCTGCGGCGAAAACGCCTTGAAGATCACTCAAATCAAACCGGCCGGATCGGCCCTGATGGCGTTCAAAGACTTCACCAACGGCCGCCAAACTCAACCCGGCGATGCGTTCGTCAAGATTGACAACTGACATGACGACACGAAAGTTCAAATCTGCGCGGGCGATTGCGGTCGAGGTTCTAAATCGCTGTGATCCGAAAAAAAGAAATGCCGGGCCGGTGTTGGATAGGTTGTTGGGCGAAACGGATCAGAGGCAGAAAGCCACCGATCTTGTTTTTGGCACGATCCGAAATCGCGGGGCTATCGATACAATGATTGCTGAGTTTTCCGGTCGGCCCGTCGAGAGGGTACAAGCCAAGCTGCTGAGTATCATTCGTATTGGGATCTATGAATTGATTTACTGTCCGGCGACGCAGGAGTATGCCATTGTTAATGAAGCCGTAGAGTGCGCTAAATCGAATGTCGGTGCGAAACAGGCCGGTTTCGTGAATGCCGTTCTAAGGCAAGTCATACGGCATATTAACCGTCGCCAGAAGCCGTTGTCACAAGCAGATGCCGGACGCGTGCTTATCCAGACGGTTTCGAGCGGCTGCGAATTCGATACGGATTTTTTGCCGGATCCCAAAACCTGCCCGGCGGAATATCTGAGTGTGGTTTTCTCATTGCCTCAATGGCTGGTCAGCGATTGGCTTGATGAATTCGGCGAAGAGTCGACTCGGGAGATTTGCCTTGCCTCGAATCGCAAACCCGGCATTACTGTCCGGCCCAACAGACTGAGGACAACAACGGCTGGATTGGCGGAAAAGCTCCGAAAAGTCGATATTGAACCGGAGATAAGTTCTGACGGATCAGTGATCAAAATTAAAAGTCCGCGAGTCATCTCAGAACTTCCCGGTTTTGCCGAGGGTGAATTCATCGTTCAGGATATGACTGCTTCTCAACCGGTTCGGTTGTTAAATCCCCAGCCTGGCTGGGCGATCCTCGATCTTTGCGCTGCGCCGGGTGTAAAGACGACGCAATTAGCCGAGGCGACGAACGATTCGGCAAAGATTGTTGCGACTGATATTAATCCGCGACGATTGAGGAAGGTCGAAGAAAATATTACTCGACTCGGTGTCGAAAGCGTTGATATTGTCCACTATGAGAAACTTCCCGATTCGACATTCGATGCTGTTTTGCTGGACGTTCCATGCTCAAACACTGGTGTTTTGGCCAAGCGGATTGAAGCCCGCTATCGCATCAGCCCGGAAGATATTCAGGCCCTCGCCAAGATCCAAAGCGATCTGCTCAATGCTTCTGCGGAGAGGATTAAGCCACATGGAAAAATCTGCTATAGCACATGCAGTATTCAAAGAACGGAGAATAACGAGCTTATTCGTAGCTTTCTCAAGAGAAATCCGACCTTCGAGCTTGAATGTGAAGAATTCATCCTTCCATCGGCCCAGGGTTTTGCCCACGACGGCGGTTATACGGCCATCCTTTTCAGGAAATGAAGCACACGGGCGACAAACCTGATTGCACGCCGGGATAAGGCAAAATGAAAAAAACATACCGTTTGTTCCCATAACGTGTTATAGTTAAGTTTTAATGAGTCAATTGTTGGAACAAGTAAATAGCCCTGATGATGTAAAGAAGCTATCGGGCCCGGAAAGAAGAGCCCTGGCGGGGGAAGTACGCCAGTTCATTCTCGATTCGGTCAGCAAGACCGGCGGGCATTTGGCGAGTAACCTCGGCGTCGTAGAGTTAACGCTCGCGCTGCATTGTGCCTTTGATTTTCGACGGGATAAGCTGCTTTGGGACGTCGGGCACCAGTGTTACGCGCACAAAATCCTCACCGGTCGAAAGGACAAGTTCAAGAATCTTCGTCATCCCGATGGGATCAGTGGTTTTCCCAATCCCGCCGAAAGCGAGTATGACCTGTTTTCCGTCGGTCATGCGGGAACCTCGATTGCCACCGCCGTGGGAATGACTCTGGCGGAACAAATAAAGAGCGAGCAGACGGAGAAAAGGGGACTCACGCCAAAAGGGGAAAGTAAACGACCGGAGCAAGAAACAAGTAAGATCGTGGCGATTGTCGGCGATGCAAGCATTGTGAACGGCGCTTCTTTTGAGGCCCTCAACAATCTCGGATTGGTCAAACGGCAGCTATTGATCGTGCTCAACGATAACTCGATGGCCATCGACGTGACGGTCGGGGCGGTGGCGAAGTACTTTTCCAAGATCCGGCTGAGCCATACGTATGAGGGATTGCGAAAGACGACCAGCAATATCCTGGAGCACATGCCGGTGATTGGTAAAAGCGTGGACGAATCGCTTGAGAGGATCAAAAAGAGCATCCGAATGGCTTTGCCGGCCAGCCAGATGTTCGAGAGTATGAATATCCCCTACTTCGGTCCCGTTGACGGCCATGATGTCGGGGCGCTGGTCCAGTTGTTCGAGGCATTGGCCGATCTGAATCACCCGGCGATTCTGCACGTTTATACGAAGAAGGGCAAAGGGTTCCAACCGGCGCATCAGGGACCCACTGAGTTTCATTCGACCGGTCCGTTTAAGATCAATGGCGATACCGTGGAATCCAGTCCGGCGCCCAGCCGGCGAAGTTTCACGGCTTCTTTTGGCAAACATCTGACCAAACTGGCCGAAAAGGACAAGGAAATTGTCGCGATCACCTCCGCCATGTGTGACGGCACGGGGCTGGTCGAATTTCGTGAGAAGTTCCCCGACCGGTTCTACGACGTGGGCATCGCCGAAAGTGCGGCGGTCGATATCGCCGCCGGCCTGGCCCGGAACGGCTTGAAGCCGGTGGTCTGCATCTATTCGACCTTTTTGCAGCGAAGTTACGACCAGATCTTTCAGGAAGTGTCTTTGCAGAATCTCCCCGTGGTTTTTTGTATCGACCGTGCGGGCTTTGTCGGCTCGGACGGCCCGACTCATCACGGGCTTATGGACATCGGCTATATGAGAATGATGCCGAACATCGTACTGACCGCTCCCGCCAACGATATTGAAATGAAGCTGGCTCTGGAATTTGCTCTGGGAGAAAAGGCGCCCGTGGTGATCCGGTATCCGAAGGACCTTATTCCACACGACGATTATGTGAGGGCGGTTAACGCTCAACCCTTCAGGCGGGGAAAAAGTGTGACGATTAGAAGGTCGAAGCATTCTACCGTTGCCATTGTCGGCTACGGCAGTATTATCACGGAGGCCCTGAAAGCGGCCTCGATCCTGGCCAAAGATGGGATTTCGGTGGATGTGATCAATGGTCGATTTGCCGCCCCCGTGGATGAGAAGATTGTCTCTTTGATAGAAAAGGGCAAGGGCATCGTGACGGTTGAGGATCACAGTGTTGCCTGTGGATTCGGTTCCGCCGTCCTCGAATTGGCCGCTGCGGGAGGTCAATCGCTCAAAGATATCCGCGTGCTGGGGGCCCCGAGGAGATTTATTCGGCATGACGCTCGTGAAAGGCAACTGATGGAGGCGGGCGTGAATGCCGATGGCATAGCGGAGACGGTCAGGAAAATGTTGAAGGCATGATTCCCGAGGCGAGGTATGAAATCTCTGCCAAAACTGGTCATTTTCGGCGATCCCCAAAAGCACGGTGTCAACGAGGCGATAGGCGAATTTGTCGGCTTTGCGAAGGACAAAGCTGAAATCGTCGCCAGTTACGCTATCGAGGATTTAAAGGACGCTGAACAGCCCGGCGAGACGCGGAGAAAGGTGGAAGGTCTTAAACAATGCGATTTCGCTATTGTTTTCGGCGGTGATGGGAGTATTATCTCGACGGCGAGAAAAGTCAGCGAAGCCTCCGTGCCGGTGATCGGCGTCAATGTCGGCAAGCTCGGTTTCCTGGCGGAATTTAGCGTCGATGAGCTCAAAGATTTTTTCCCTCGATTATCAGAGAACGATGTTCCGGCGGATCGGCGCATGATGCTCGGTTGCCGTGTTTTCGGTGGTCGGGAATCCCGCCGAGCCGAGAGATTTTGCTCAGCAGCCATCAATGACATTTTCATCACGGCGGGACCTCCTTTTAGAATGGTTGAGCTGAAAATCCTCGTGGACGGTCAATCGTTAGCCGGTTGCGTCAGCGACGGACTGATTATTTCAACGCCGACCGGTTCGACGGCCTATAATCTCTCGGCTGGGGGGCCTATTGTCTCGCCCCGGATGGAGGCCGTGGTGATTACGCCGCTTTGTCCGCATTCGTTAAGTTTTCGGCCCATCGTGATCAATGCCGAAAGCACCGTCGAAGTTTTTGGCGTAAGGGTCAACGAAGGAACGACGGTTTCCATCGACGGTCAGGTCTCATCGACGCTTTCGATTGACGATGTGGTGAGGATTCAGAAACACACGTGCGATTTTCTGATTGTAAATAATCCGCTTCGGAACGAATGGGATACGTTAGCGACTAAACTCCGCTGGGCGGAAAAGCCGAAATACAAAGAATACCCGGGCGTATAGTTCGGTTGGAGCGTTAGAGGTATTCTATGCTATGAAAGCTTGGAAGCTTGTCATTACGGTAGTATTGTTCGTTACGGTTCTATTGCCGGCGGGTCGGTCCGTGGAAAGTCCCGTAACCAGAAATCCCGCCGGTTATGGCACGATCCCACAAAGCAGTTTTCGCAGCGGCCTGGTCAACACGCCCAATCCAGTCGATCCGACCGGAAATCTCTTGATGACCGGTAATGTGCGTCGCGGTATGCACTTTCGCGGTTCGGTACCCTATCGATCCACGACGAGTTTCAACGCGTCCCTTGGTTCTTCAGCGCTGAACTCTTTCCTGAGGGATACCGCCGGATCGGAGGATTTTATGGATCGCTCGCATAAATACCGCGTCCAGCCGTTCTACTCTCCGACTCAAACGGTCACGACGATGGTGCCCGGCCGATCCGAAGTCTTCAGTCCAATGGGCATGAGGATGGATGATCGTGTCCGACAGGGGACTTCTTTCGTCGGCGATGGTTTACCTGGTTTGAATGCTTCGTCCCGAGGTGACGCTTCACTGGATCAGGATGTCGATATGGGGGATTCGGATTTTCAAGAGGTTCAGAGGCGATACGTCTCGATACCGCTCGGAATATCTGAACGGAGTCAAAATATAGAGCGGGTGGATAAATTAGTGCCCGGCCAGCTTGGTATTCGCCAATCGCGTGATTCTGATCGGTTTCGGGATCAAGAACGAGATGCCAGAAGAGGAATGGAAGATTTAGCTATAGATTCGGGTCAGGATTCGGAATCCGGCTTTTTGGATTCACAGCAACGGCAAAATCTTCCGGTCAGAGATAAGATTTCGCAATATCCGGGTGAGGAGGTAAGTTACGAACCAAGTGAATTGTCCCCGGTATCTCAAGAAGTCACCAATGAGATACAAGACACGGAACCGAAATCCAACGTTGGTTCTGTTGTCTCTAACGACCGGCGTGAGGTTCTTGACGACATTCGACGGCAACTGGATGCTCTGACGAAATCGGTCGACGCGGGTTTGCAGAAAGATGATGAGAAGGAAGAATTGAGAATTGAGAATGGAGAATGGAGAATTCCAAATTCTCAAGTGGAAATCTCCGAAGAGGGACGTATTCAAGAGGGGATTCCGGAATTGAGAATTGAGAATGAAGAATGGAGAATTCCAAATTCTAAATTCGACATTCTAAATTCTCAATTGGAGAATCTGGAATCTTTTTCGCAATCCAGATTCAGTAAGCACATATCCGCCGCCGAGGATCATCTGAAAGCGGGTCGGTACTATCGGGCTGTGGATTCTTTTACTTTGGCGGCGATCTATCAGCCGAACAATCCCGTCGTTCTGGCAGGCAAAAGCCATGCGTTGTTTGCCGCCGGGGAATATGTGAGCAGTGCTTTGTTTTTGACTAGGGCGTTAGCGGTCCGGCCCGAATACACACAAACGAAGGTTGACTTTGCTGCTATGCTGGGCGGCGCCGATAAACTCGCCGAAAGAATCGCCGACGTGGAACAGTGGCTGGCCAGGAGCGGCTCAGCTCAATTGCAGTTTCTCTTGAGCTATGTCTATTTCCATACGGTCAGGTTGAATCAGGCGAAACAAGCAATCACTGCGGCTTATGAAAAGATGCCGGACTCGCCGCCCGTCGTCGCGTTGAGAACGGCGATAAACCAGGCGGTGAAGTAAATCCGAATGTTGTTTCCTCATCATTAATCAAAAAGTGATATCATGAAGCGAAAATTTACATGCATGCGTTTGTTCCTCCCGGCTATCTTGATGATTGGCGCGATACCGGCAAAAAACAGGGCCCAATCGATGTTGAGGAATCGCCCATCCAACCCTGCAAAGGTCACTATTGCTAATGCCGGAACGGATAATCCCACGCTTCTGTACGGTGGCAAACCCATGTTGAAAGTGGGGCCTTTGCCGGAGGTCGTACCCTTTGCTGTCGAATGGGGATCGACGGCATTTCCACACCAGAAGTGGCTGGACTGGATGCAAACGTACCGACTTGGATACGGGCGAGTTTATCCTGAGAGCGGGCATCCATGGGTACCTTACGATGCCGATAAACGATTGATTCCCTTCGAGATCGTCCGTTGGGAACAGGGGCGCCCTATTGTTGATTTGACTCGATTTAATAACGATTACTGGAAAAACTTCGCCCGTGTTATTCAGGAGTGTGCCGATCGAGGTATCGTACTGCAGATGCAGCTTTATCAGCGCGTCTTTTTCCAGACGCGAGACGATGTGGCAACGTGGGAGACGAATTATTTTCACCCTCGAAACAATATCAATCAATTTCCCATTCCCCGAGGTCGAAATGGGTATACTTTGTGGAATGAAATGGTGGAACACGCCGAGTGGAGTAAGATTCACCGATTGTGGGTTCAACATGTGTTGGATGGTATAGGAGACAAAGGGAACGTTATCATCGATTTAATGAACGAAGGCGCTTTTAAAAACCAGGTGTCTAAAGCGTGGATTGAATGTACGTTGGATATGATCGAAGATTGGGAAAAAAGAACCGGCATCGACCTGCTCGTCGGGATGGATTTCGATCATTTCTATAAGAAAAACGATCCGGGATTGGATTATGTGCTCAGTCATCCGCGTATGGAGTTGATTATCTGTGAAGGATCCGAAGGCCATGTCGTGAAGGATCTCACGGCCGGGGAACGAAAACCGATTAAAGAAGCCCTGGTCGTTAAATATCGAGCACGTTATCGAAAGCCTGTCGTCAGTACGAACAGTCCGGGATACAGTGTTCATGAAAATCCGGAAGCGTTACGAATATACCAATGGTGTTCCATGATGACGAAGGTACAGGGCGCGGGCGTTTATGCGAAGACATACCCTATCGACTTTAATGAAGCAAATGTGAAGGCATATGCCCACCAATCTCGAATTCTGATGGAATTTTTTGATTCTCTGAAAGATTATGTCGCTTTGAAACCCGGGGGGATTCGGATTCATCAAGGGCCGGGCAAGTATTGCTTAACCATGACCTCGGACGAAGAGATCGTGGTTTATGTGCACAGAGGTCTCGATGGGAAAAACACGATGACCGATGAGCAGTTGATCTTGAAGGATTTACCGTTCAGAGAAGGTGAGGTTTCCTTAATGTTGTTGCATCCGGTAACGGGTAAGAAAGACAATAAGATATTAACCGTACGCAACGGTTCTTTGAGTATCGAGTTGAATGAGTTTTACGAAGATATCGCCATTCATATTTTACAACACTGACGAGATAGTGATTTGTCTTTGAAAGAAACACACATTAAGAAACATTGGGGCTACCTCGTTGTTTTC
The DNA here is from genome assembly GCA_964476475.1 of uncultured Pirellulales bacterium. GTDB lineage: Bacteria > Planctomycetota > Phycisphaerae > Sedimentisphaerales > Anaerobacaceae > JAFGTG01. The sequence continues at coordinate 5,884 of CAYZAT010000060.1, read as the reverse complement.
TTAGTTCTTTCATTGTTTCCTACTGACCGTTTATTCGCTGATGATGCCGAACGGGCTTTACGCGAGCAAGTCCTCACGACGATGGACAAGGCCGCGATGTTTTTCCGTACCCACGTCGCTTCACATGGTGGATATGTTTATTATTACAGTGTGGATTTTGAGCAGCGATGGGGGGAAGGTAAAGCCACTCGCGATCAAATCTGGGTGCAACCGCCAGGAACGCCTACGGTTGGTATGGCGTATCTCAAGGCGTATGAAGCAACGGGTGATCGATTCTATCTCGATGCGGCCAGAAAGGCTGCAGAAGCGCTTGTTTATGGTCAGTTAAGGTCCGGCGGTTGGACCAACAGTGTGGATTTCAATCCGCATGGACAACGAGTAGCTTTATACCGCAACGGGAAAGGACGCGGTAAAAACAATTCGTCGCTTGATGATGGTCAAACACAATCGGCGATTCAATTACTCGTTCGAGTCGATAAGGCTCTCAGCTTTCAAAACAAAGACATTCACGAGTCCGCACGTATCGCACTGGATACTTTGCTTGCCGCTCAGTTTCCCAACGGAGGCTTCCCCCAGGTCTGGACTGGTCCTTCTGCAAAGCAGCCCGTGATTCAAGCTGGCTATCCGGACTACGACTGGCGAACCGAAGGTCGGATTAAGAATTACTGGGACATGTACACTCTCAACGATAACGTACCCGGCTACGTCGCCCGGGCGCTGATCGATGCCTATCGAGTATATAACGATCAAAGGTACAGAACGGCATTAGAGCGGTTGGGGGATTTTCTGATTCTCGCTCAAATGCCCGATCCCCAACCAGCATGGGCGCAACAATATAATTACGACATGAGGCCCATCTGGGCGAGAAAGTTCGAGCCGCCGGGGATATCCGGCGACGAATCTCAGGAAGTGATTGAAACGTTAATGGAGATTTATCATATCACAGGCGAGAGCAAGTATCTCGAACCGATCCCGCGAGCGCTGGCCTATCTGAAACGTTCGCTGTTGCCCGACGGAAGGTTGGCTCGTTTTTACGAGCTTAAAACGAACAAGCCGCTCTATATGTTTCGGCGAGGCGACGTTTATACTCTCACGTATGATGATTCCAACCTGCCGGCACATTATGGATGGAAAATCGAATCGCGGCTGGACGAGATCGAGAAGAAATATAATGATCTTCAGCGTAAGACGAGGGCCAACCAACCGGAAGTGCTTGAAAGTCAAATCCGACAAATCATAGCTGGTCTGGACGAGCAAGGGCGATGGGTCAGTATTTACAGAGGAGAATCTCTTGTCGGTCAGCCCAAGTTCAAGCCCAACGATTCTTACATATCGAGTGCAGTTTTTAGTCGTAATATTGAGATATTGAGTGAATATTTGATCGCGACGCAATAGCTTAAATTGGGAGTATCAATAAAAATGAGAACTGTAAGGATCTATACCTTGATTTGTCTGTTGAGTTTGGCGGGATTTCTATCACAGAGGGTGACTCTCGGACAGAATGAAAATAGCTGTCACTACAGTATCATCGAATCCGGCAACGAGTGGCAGTTACTTCGCGAAGGTAAACCGTTCTATATTAAGGGGGCTGTTGGCTGGGCTCATTTTGATGTTCTCAAGAGTTGCGGCGGCAACGCCGTACGAGCTCGTGCGAGCAAAAGGAATCTCGACCGGGCCTGGGAATACAAACTGTTGGTTATGGCGGGCTTACCGGTCAGGGGCGAACGTGACGGCATGGACTGGGGCGATCAAGTATGGTCACCGAGCAAAAACGAAGAGTTCTTGAGATAGTCGAACAGTTCAAAGATCACCCGGCGGTGATGATTTGGGCGGTAGGTAATGAGTTGGACTGGATTCCGCCGGGCAGGCCACATCATCCCGAACTTTGGAATCGACTCAACGATTTAGCTGTTGAGATCAAAAAGATTGATCCGCATCACCCAGTATTGACGGTGGTGGGTACGGGGCGTTTCGACAAAAAGATTCAGCAGATCGCTAAGTATTGTACCGATTTCGATCTTTTGGGTATCAATACCTACGGGGATATGAGTAAGGTTGTAGCACTGGCAAGCGAACATTGGGCGAAGCCGTTTGTCATTGCTGAATGGGGTCCCACGGGTCACTGGCAGGTGCCGAAAACGCCGTGGCGAGTGCCTATCGAGCAGACCAGCACCGAGAAGGCTCAGGCTATCTTTCGTCGATATACCAATACTATCTTGCCGAATCGTGATCGATGTCTTGGATCTTTTGTTTTTCTCTGGGCGCAAAAGCAGGAGACGACGCACACATGGTATGGGATGTTCCGAGATGGTTTGAGGACCGAGTCAGTTGATGTCATGGAGTATCTGTGGAGTGGATCATGGCCTGAAAATCGTGCCCCGGCCGTACTGGACCTGAGGATATCGGATTTTCCAGACAAAGATATTACGCTCGAACCGAACAAGATCTACCAGTCGCATGTTGTGTGTTATGATGGCGACTATGATGCGCTTGTTTTCGAATGGGATATCCGGCCGGAGGTTGAGATTCCTGCGAATTCCTACGCTGGAGGGATGGAGAAACCCGCCAAACCCATTCCCGGCCTGATTGAGGTTGGTCAAGGTTCGCGTATGAACTTCACGAGTCCTGAAACGGAGGGGCCGTATCGCCTCTTCGTTCAAATAACTGATGGTCATGGCAGTGCGGGGTACGTCAATCTTCCTTTTTATGTGAAATCCCAATAAAAAATTGATTTGCGATTCTTGATATCGACTGGGTAGGGTATCTCGTTTTTACTTCGAGATGCTCTCTTCGAGCTGGGCGAGGACGGTGTTTGTTTTTGAGACTTTATTGCCGGCCGGGCCTTGCCAGCGAAGTTCCGCATTTCTCTTGGTCATCTCTTCAATCTTCTTGCAAGCCAGAAGCACCGTCGCGTGATTCTTATTGCCCATGACTCGACCGATCTCGGAGGAGGACATCTTCGTGTGTTTTCGGGTCAGATACATACTGAAATGCCGGGCCAGCGCGACAGTTCTGTTCTTTTTGGATGAGTGTAGTGTGGCCGGAGTGATTCCGAAATAAGCCGCGACGACGGACTCGATATCCGATACGTGGATGATCGGATCGCATCGTTCGAGATGCTCGGCCAGTACGGCGTTGGCCATGGAGGCGGTAATTTTCTCGTTTTTCAATGCTGAAAAAGCGATAAGCTTGAGCAAGGCGCCTTCGAGCTCTCGCACATTGGTGTGCAGGTTTTCAGCGATGTGCCTGATTACGTTCTCGGGAATGGAGTGTTTGAGTTTTATCTTTTGGGTTTTCAGATATTGCAGACATATCCGGCAGCGCGTATCGAAATCGGGATTGCTCATCTTGGCGACCATGCCGGATACAAACCGGTTCACTAACTTCTCGGACAACTGGCCGATGGTCTTGGGGTGGGCGTCCGACGCCAGGATGACTTGTTTGCCCGCCAGGCTGATGGTATTAAACGTATGCAGGAATTCCTCCTGCATAGAAGGTTTGCTGGCCAAGAAGTGAATGTCGTCGATCGCTAACAAATCCGTTTGCCGCATCCGGCGTCGAAAAGCCTCCAGCTTTTTTGTCTTCAAGGCCAGCACGAACTGATTGGCGAAATCCTCCGCTGAGAGATATAGCCAATGAGTTTGGGGCCGCTTCTGACACACTGCGTTGCATATCCCTTGCAGCAGATGCGTTTTACCGACCCCGTGTCCTCCATGAACGAACAGCGGATTAAACGTCGTTTGTTGCTCATTTACGATTACCCTGGCGGCGTTATAGGCCAGCTCGTTCGACGAGCCGACGACAAACGTATCCAGATGAAACTTAAGCCTATTCTTCTGATAACCACTCTTTAACGACTGGCGAGAAGATGAGGGACGAGAGACGATTCGTCCGTTACCCATCGTTCGTCGTCCATCGCCCTTCCTCCGATTTCCGGTACGAGCCTGTCTTTGCCGGCCGGCCAGGTCCGGATTGATAGCGAAGGTCACCTGCACATCAATACCCGTTACCGTTTGGACGGCCTCGCGAATCTCGTTCAAGAAATGGTTTTCAATCCAATTCGAGATAAACGGATTGGGCACGCTGATTTTCAAATATCCGTCCGTCAGCGTCAGTTTGGTAGAATTCTTGAACCAGATCCGATACTTCTGCTGCCCCACTTTCTCAGCGAGCGCCTCGTTGATCGATTCGATCACCTGAGCCGCTGCTTGTGCGTCGTGCTGCGATCTTTTCTCTGTCCTATTCTTCGGACTCTGTAGGCCGGATCGACGCGCGACAATTCCGTCATCCGTGACTGTACCCTGCATTCATTGACTCCTTTTTCGATAGTGAATGTGGTGGTGAGCATCCTCATGTATCCATCAATAGATCTATACATCCACGTATCAAATACCGAGCCTCAAGTATCCGTGATTAAGCGCTGAGAATCAAATGTCTTTTGAGGATTTTCTTTTCCACTTATCAGAGGTGGCTGTCTTGGTTGACTTTGCGCGAGAAAAAAAAATCTTCTTCACAGGTTTTGCACATTGTAAGTCGGCGTTGTGGAAAACTTGTGAATTGTATTTAGCTTCACATCCTTACTTTCAGTTCTGGTATGCATCATTTTATCAGAAGGATGTGTCAACCTCCCCTGTTAGCGGAACATACCATTCAGGTCGCTCGGGTTTATCAGGTGAATCGAGCAGCTCTCGCCATGCCTCGTCGGTGAGTCGATCATTCATCGGATGCTTGAATTCGTAATAGCTCAACACCGGTCCCGCGGTCAAGAAAACCGAGCCGTCGGTATTCGGGCAAGCGACGAGGATCAGATCGACTTTGCCTACGGCTTCTTCGATGACCGTGCCTTCCACGGTCGATGTATGGACGTCCGCTACGAGAGTTGTTTTCAGCGCGATGTCTTCTGTTCCTGTGAGGATCGAGTCTAAGGCTTTGGGCAGGGATTTGATAAATCGGTGGTCTTCGGTTGAAAGCGGTTCGTTGGTGAGTTGCTTGGAAACCATTTCGATGATTTGCTGGAGCATGGCCTCCAGTTCGTCGAATTGCCGGCGGGTTTGTGGTGTCAAAACATTGAGATCATCCAGGCCCCTTGAGGTCATGCGTGTTTGGGCCAACAACCGTCCCCAGAAAAAAGGGATGGGTTCGATATATCCCGGAGGCGGGGGCGATGGTCTCGGCGCGCCGCCTCCCGCGGCATAACTTTGCTTGGCATAGAGGATTGTGTCATGCCGTAATTGGGTCCACGACGTCAAGGCGGTATGAAGTTGATGTCGTTGCCAGGCTTGCGTCCGCATGAAGTTCGGATACCCTTCGGGCAGGTCTTCCAAGAGAGCCTTTAATGTATAAAGCCAGGAGCAGTACAAATTAGTGTTCCATTGATCCGGACGCAAGACGTCGAATTCATCTTTCATTTCACCGAATCTTTGCCAGAACAGACGGTAATTCGTATCTTCTTGTTCAATCAGGATTTTTAAAGCCTCTTGCGATCCGAGTACCGCCATTAGATCCAGACCTCTCACATAAACGCGGCAGAAACCTCCCATCCCGTCCGATCCGGCGGTAAACGGTGGATTTGTTTCATCACCCAGGTAATGAAGAACCTTTGGGAAAACCAAGTTCTGGAACATGTAGGAATCCGGTATAAAACGCTGGCCCATCAGGCGCATTCCTTTCGTCTGGTCCAGCATCTCGTTGAGCGATTCGTTCGTGATCGGGCTTTCCAATACAATATTGCCGGTTCCACCGTAAATTCTGGGTGATGGCAATAGGGCCAGTTCTTTCTTAAGGGCAAGGAGGTTATCTGGGTTCGCCAGATCGTTCAAGGCAAAACCGGCCTCAAACACCTGGTCCAGAGCCCATAGATAATCGTACGGCGTCAGATCGTCCG
>CAYZAT010000059.1:0-16270 GCA_964476475.1 uncultured Pirellulales bacterium | reverse complement strand
GTACCTCATTGCCCGGTACAGACCCCAGCTTATCTTAGATGTTACTTCTACAAAGCCAGCGGTAACCGATCTACCGGCCTACCGCGTTTCATGGGCGTTCCCGATAGAGCCCAATGTCGTCAAAGAACATCGTACCGGACCCGCCGGCCGCCGCGGCATCGCCCTTGCTGCCTAAGCCAATCGCGATCTTATCCACGTTTCTCAGGTTAATCCCCTGGTCGGCAAACGCCTGGAGCGGAACCACCCACTCGGTCCAGGTATCGATCGTCGCCGCAGCGGGATCCTCGTGAGCCACGATAGCGGGCGCCCCGGCCGCATTGCCGAGAGCCACATACAACGGTTCGGCCGCGTTGCTCGAAACGCCGATATCCTGGTGTTGCCACTGTCCGCTGACATCGCCGGTCGTCGTCACGTTGGAAAATACCGCTTCACACGTCGCGCCGGCGTCATGGCTGGTCACCGCCAAACCAATATAGACCGTCGAACTCATCAAAACCCTATTGGGTATGGCGCCTTGTACCTGCGACCAGGAGGCGCCGTCGGCCGAATGCGTCACGGTGAAGTTGCCCGCGACGTCACGCTCCAGCTTGATCCAATACGGTGCGGTAAGCCCCGTCTGGTTATCGCTGGTAGAGGCATTATCCGTATCAACACGAGCCTCGGCAGCGACTCCGTTACCGGGTGTCAGACACGCCATGGCATGCCGTGAACCCGGATCCAGCGTCTCACGAATCATCACGGCGGCCTTCGCCCACGCGTGCGTGTTCTGGATGCTGACGACCCTGGCCGTGATCGAGCCGGCGCCGTTGAGCGATTTGTACGCGTAATGGAACTCGTCGGCATTGCCTGTAATATCGGCACCGGAGGCCGTCATCGTATAGGTCCCAACCGGACCTTCGACAAAGCTGCCTGCCGATCCGGGATAGCCTCTGAACCATATCGACAATTCACTGACGTCGTAAGCCGTCCAGTCACGCAAAGCGGTCAACGCCAATTCCGCTTCCGAATTCCTCACGCCGGCGGTATTATCGTACATGAGCGGCATGGATTGGCCGCCGCCATGGACAATCGTCTGCTCGGCATACGGGGGAAGCAGATAGCCGACTTGAGCGCCGTTATCCGCCACACCAAAGCCGTCGATCCACGTCTGCCAGATCGCTTCACCCGCCAGGTCATCGTCGGTATAGCTTTCGAAGTCTTCCACAATGAGGTGGTCGGCAACTGTGAAGCTCCAGATGGCGCCCGTGCTGAGTGTGCCGTTGGTGTTGATTTCATCGATGCGCCAATAATATGGGCCGGTGCCCCACTCCAGACCTTCCGGTGGAGTATACGTCGCCCCGGCCTGGCGACCACGATAGATACCCGTTGCATCTAAGCTATCCGCATTTTCGACAGCGGTTAAGTCCAGACCGAAGTACACGTCGTGCTCGGCTGCCATATCTCCTGGTGACCAGCTCAGGGGCTGCTTGGCCCGCTCGACATCTATAATGCCGCCGTTACTCGGCTTCGGATTCCAGGCAAGGAGCGGATCGCCTCTCATAAGTTCGGCAACCTCATCCGGCGTCAGAGACTTGTTATAGAACCGGGCATCGTCCACCTGGCCGAGATAGAAGTCGCTCGGGGCGTCATCCCATTCCTGCCCTATCGACCACCGGTTCACACCATCCAAGGAAAAGGCGGCCGAGTAGGTGCCTTGCTGAGACCCATCGACATATACATATCCTCTGCTGCCGTCCCTGACATACGTGAGCAGATGCCACTCGTTGTCATTGATCGCAGGGGGGAAGTATGAGTCGCTGCCATCATTGACATACGGTTCCCCGCCACCTTTAACGCCGAACATCAGAGGATGCCCGCCACCGGCATTCGCCGCAAACACGTTGCCTTCGCTCGACTGAAGGGTTTTGATCCATGCACTGAGCGAAATATTGGTGCTTGTAATATCATCGACTACGCCGTCAATAGAAACATAATCGTCTCCGTCCAAATCCACCGCGCCGCCAACGATCCCCTCGATCCACTCCGGATCGCCGCCGAACTCGCCGTCATTGCCATAACCGGAGAAGTCAAGGGCGGTGTCGCCGACACCTTCGTCGAACTTCCACCAGCCGATGAGGTCGGGGTCCGTGATAGCGATATCCATTATGGTTGAGAAGCTCCAGACATCGCCCGTATAGGTCTCGACGCCGTCGAACTCATCAACGCGCCAATAGTACGTCGTGTTTTTCGTCAGAGGTCCGGGATTAAAGGTTTCAGCCGCCTGAGGCAAACCCCCGGTGGCGTTTCTGACGGTACTTAGGTCCTCGCCGAAGTACACAGTATGCAGTTTTGATCCGAAGCCCGGCGTCCAGCTCAACGTCGCGTCCGTGGCCACATACTCGGCGCCGTCTGCCGGATCAGGATAATAGGCTTTTTTGGAGGGAACCGTGAAGCTCCAGACAGACCCCGTGTATTTGGTCGCACCGTCGGCTTCGACCTCATCGATCCGCCAGTAGTAAGTCGTTCCGGGAACGAGTCCGTCCGGATAAGCAAATCCCGGAAAACCGGCGACATAGAAGTTCGAGGGCTGATTGCCCTGGAAGGCGTCGCCCGTACCATTGGCCGTATCGTCAAGATTGTCGCTGATATAGACATCGTGCGAGACGGCCGTTTCTCCCGCATCCCAGGTCAGGCTCACCCACGTATCGGCAAGCATGGCGCCGTCGGGGGGATCGGGATTCGACGCATATTTGCTCGTAAATTCTATATGCAGTAAGGGTGCGCTCTGCGACTCCCCATCGAACGCTTCGGCGCAGTTCTCGCCGCTGCCGGTGATGATGAGCACCAGCGAGTTGCCGGGCGCCCAGCCCGGCCGATCCACGATCTCCTTGATAACGGCGGAGATATCCGAGGTCCGCTGGTCCGGCCCTTCGTCGCTCGTCGTGAGCCACTCCGGCCAGTCCCAGCTCGCCTCTGCGGATGTTGTCGGTCGGTCCGAGACGTTACCGGCGACATTTACAAAGGGCGCGGCATTATCAGCCGCTTCGCCCCGGAGGAACTTGGTCCCAGGCCGGTTGTCATCCGGAACGTCAACCTCATCGACCTGGAACTGGACATAGGCGCCGGCGATGCTGGCCCCTTGCGGGACATCAACGCCGTTGAAGCGCAGGCCGACAAGCTGGTTGTCGGCGGGGGAGCCCTCTTCGGTTATCTCCAGGTCCGTGCTGCCCATGTCCATCGCACCGCCGTTGACGTCTTCTTCAACATCGTCATTGCTGCTGTTGATCCGGCCCTCCCACACCAACGCCCCAAAGACGGTACTCGTGCCGAAGAAAACCAGCATAAGAGTAAAGGATGTTAATAAAACCCATTTTCTAACCATGATTGTTCTCCTACCAAAAAAAGAGATTTAAGAATTGGATGGCCGATGATAATGTTTGCATTGCCAGAATTCCCCCGTATTTGCCCGGGTGATAAGGGGCAATCGGACATCACCTCCCTTCGTGCAAGCGTGCTCACCATAGCTGTAAAGATCATCACTTCGGATGATACCCATCCGACGGCCATTACTTTGCCTTGTTGTGTGCTTCCTGGATGATTTCCAGAAGACTACAAAAAATTCGACGCCTTCCAGGGCCGATACTCTCCTAATCGACCGATCGTGGCACGAACTTCACCTGATGTACATTTTATACAAAATTCTCTATATCCATGTCAAGAGGAATATCAGCATTTTTATCGGAAGCTCGATATTGGACATTCCATGCCTCTACGCTTTTTCGAAATCGAAAATACATTGCATGATTCATTTTGAGTACGACGTATCGATAGTCCACTTTCGCGAAATCGTTGGATTGTTTTCATTCTGCCAGAATCCGGCGGAACTCTTACCAATGACATAGACGGTATAAGAGTGCCCGTTGAGGAGGTGATTAAGCTCGATCCGCATGTCCACCGGTCTTTCTTCGCTCCATAGCTCGTTGTTGAGACGATACTTATAATGCGTGACGCCCGGCCCGCCGACGACAAGGACGGCGTCAGTGCGATGGGTCCGTTCCTCGGGCTCGCCGCAGATGGCCGCACCGGGCCGGACATCTGCGCCCATATCCAGGCCGCAGGGTCCGGCGCCGATGGCCGGAGAATCGGGTCTGAGTTGAAAGGCAGAATCCGGATCGATGAAAAAGGGATCGGCATCGATGTTACCTTCTCCGAGATGGTGCCATTCGGATGGAAGTATCGAACGGTGCACGACTAAGTCCGTGGCGTGAACGACGCCCTCGAAGATCGAGGGAGCATCCCAGAAAATATTTCCGTCCGCGTAAGCGCCGCGACCGGGGCGCCGGCCCGGCAGGTCCAGGTCAAAATAAATCGACGCTCCGGATACACCGACGACCGTATTGTTCTCAAACGTCAGAAAAGCATCATCTTTCACCTGAGCAACGTGCTGGACATTGTGAAAGGTGTTACGCACCATGACGTAATGCTTACCGCCGCCGGCGGAAATGACATTCGATTCGGCGGGATCTTGATTATACTCATCTTTGATATAGTTCATGAAAACGTTGCCCTCGATATGGGCGTCCCCTCCAAGATCGAGCGCATCATCGCCTCCGCCCATGAAGAGATTGTTCATAATTTGCAGGATCGGATTCGGGCGTGAGGGTCCGTCAAAGTCGATCGCGTCGTTGTGGCCGGGCGTGGTTCCGAAGAGATTGTTTTCAATGATGAACCACCCGTCCGGAGCCATGCCGCGACCGACGATATGTTCGCTTCGATTATCCGTGGGGACTTGGCCTTGAGCGCATGTGTCGGTAAAAATGCACGCGCGCACGATCAGCGACGAGTCGATGGCGCGGACGCGCTCGAGGATCGTGTGATCGAGAGTGACACGGTCGAGGACGAGATTGGAGCGTTCAAGACCGACCATCCCCTCGCTCGTTTGGGCGTACTCGACGATCGCATGAGCGATGAGATTGTCATTCATACTATCCCTGAATTGCAGCCCGCCCCACGTGCCGCTTATGCCGGGTGTCTGCGTGAACCGGATGGGTTCAGATTCGCTCCCTTCAGCGACGAGGCGACCCTGGATAACCATTTTCGCCGCCGGATCGAAAAAGACGGTCGTCCCCGGCAGGATGGTCAGGGTGAGGCCGGACGGTAGTGTTAATTCACCGTTCACACGATACGGACCCTCCCGGGCCGTCCAGACGGTGTCCTCGGTCAGGAATGTTTCAGTCCACTCAAACGAATCTATCTCGAACCAGGGGTATCCCTGGTCGATGATACTGAAATCCGTGTCCGGCTCCGCCCCGGGGTCGCCCGCATCGAGACACGGCGAATCGGCCTGAAGATGATAATCGTGATGGGTCCGGTCGATGAATAACGGATCGGCATTGAGATTGCCTGTCCCCGGCCACGCTTCGCCGAAGATGTCGGAGTAATGGACATGGATGTCGGACGCGACATATGGGGCCTGGACGTCCACCGGATCGGTCGCATCGATGATGGAATTCGTGATGTTGTACAGGATGGTGCCGCTCGTGACGCCATATTTATTGTGAGTCTGAATCCCGATATCCAGATGCCCGGGCGTCTTCCAGGTCACGAGGGTCGTGCGATCGATATTGACGATGGCTGTAGCGCCGTTAAAGGTCTTGGCGGCAATCGTGGCGACAGTGAGATCTTCGGGCGATTTGTTATTCTCGACGATAAGGCAGCGATGGATATCCGCTTGGCCGCCATATACACTGATCCCCTTGTCCTTGCAGTCGCGAATGAAGAAGTCCTCGATGATGACTTCCGAGCCGAGGGTGTCGATTCCGTCGTCGTCAATATTTGCGATAACGCCTTGGATCAACCGGCATTGCTGTCCGGCCCGCTGGCCGTGGATGTAAATGCCGTCGGCATCATCGGCGCCGTGCATTTCCGTGATCCAGCACTTCTCGAACCACAGGGCCGTTCTGGAAATCTCCGGCCCCATGATCGACCGGGCGAGAAGACAGTTGCGGAAGGTTAAATCACAGCCCGAGGCGGCCTGCATGATTTTTCCCGCATGGTCGGTGAGGCAGCAATGTTCGAAAAGAAGCGTTGAGCCGGAGGCCCGAACGGCCGGACCTGAATTCGAGTGTCCCACATGGGGGGAGTGCCCCGCTCCGGTCATATGCGTGTACCGGAACGTCGATGTGTCTGCATGAACGAAGTGCATCTCACCCCAGTTCTCACCCGGAGTAAAGGCTGTGAACGTGACCGGGGATGACGGCTCGCCGAGCGATTGGATAGCCCCTGAGACATCGATGTCGGTTCCATGAGTGCCGGAGGGTACACCGTCGATCAACACGAGTGTCCCCGGATTCAGTGTCAGGACGACGCCTGCGGGTATCGTGAAATCACCGCCGGTGAGGCGATAGATTCCGTCCCATGTTTGAGATCGAGTGAGCCTGCCGGAAACGCGGCGGATCGGCCGGCTGCTCCAATCGATGAGAGCCGTACTGTTTCGAAAACCATTGACGTCAACCGTCAGAGTAAAATCGCCCTGGCCGGCGATGCCAACCAGCGCACTGCCGAGGCCGTTGTACAGGATGATCCGATCCGTCGAAAGGCGGATGCTCGGATTATCCGGAATCGATAGAGTGGCGACGGCGTCCCAAAGATTTCGATGAATCGTCTCTTCGTCGTCCAGGACTTCGACGCGGACAAGAACGGGCGTGCCGGGCAGGTAGCTGTCGCGAACGATCAGGCGTATTTTCGAGACCGATTCGGTTCGGAGTGAATCGACATCCTTGTTTGTGGGATAAGGCTGAGCGCGGGCTGAAGCAACGAAGGATAGAAGCAATACGGCGGCAAGCAGCCGATCTAATTGAGCTGCGGGCATTATTTTAACCGGTTTTCTCATGACTGTTCGACGGCGCCGTAAGTATTTATCTGAGCGGCTTTTCAATATCGCGTATATTGTCCGGGACGGGACCCTCATAACTCCAACTCACAACATCAGCCTTTGCTGCGAACGACTCGAGCTTCCTTCTTATCTTAACACATTCGTGCGCAAAAATCAACGCACGCGACTCCTGAAATGTCCGTTTTATTCATCGATCTTTTGACGATCAACGTTTGCTGCAATGTTCAGGATAAGCCTAAATTTCACAGGGGTATTGAAAAAAAATCTTTAATTGTTGTTTTTTTATGCAAATATGATATCATAAGTATGATAAATCACGGTGAAGTTTATGTCTATGATAGGTGATTCATATTAGATTGAGACGGGACTGTTTCGGAGGCGTAGTAAGATGATTCACACACGAAGACGCATGGGGCGGCAAACAAGGGGATTCACGTTAATCGAGCTTTTGGTGGTGATTGCTATCATCGCGGTATTGTTGAGCATCATGTTCCCCGCGATGCGCAAGGTCAAGGAGGTCGCCCGCGAAAATATTTGTAAATCGCATTTGAAAAACATCGGATTGGCCGTCGCCATGTACCTGGATGATTTTGAACGCAAAATCCCGAATACGGGCAGTTCCAACCAGTTTCAGTGGTATGATTCGCAAGGCCGATGGCGAAACGCCGGCAGCAGCGGCACCTATTGGGGGATCTTCTACAAGGATTACCTGAAAGATACGAAAATCTTCGGTTGTCCGAGCCTTCGACGTGTCCCCGAAGGACTCATCTATAGTTCTGATGATCCCGCTGAAACGATTCAACATGCCGCGTACGGCCTGAATCACCATTCAAGAGCCAGGGGCCGGAATACGAATGATGTCTATCGCCTTTCAGAATTTCTGTATTGCAGCGACCACGCCGAACCAAGACCCGACGGCGGCACCAGCGATTGCTTCCATAATAACGACGTTACGGGCGCGATGAATCTGACAAGCTATCGGCGCGGGGGCAGTCGTCACTTCAGCTATCGGCAGATTTTCAGACACAATATCCGATACCCCGATGCCGATAAGACCGGCGGCAGAGCGAATCTTCTATGGCTGGACGGACATGTCACTCCTTTGGAGGAGACGACGGGCGACGACTGCTTGTTACGGTGGTACACGGGCGACAAACCCGAACCGGGCCACAGATAAGCCATCGAGATATTTCAATCCTGTTTGACGGTTACCTTACCACCCGTCTTAATCAGTATGCGCCCGTTTCCGTTGCCCATCGGCCAGGTGCCCCTTTAAGGACCACGTATTTATACGAATTCGTCACCTGCACGTTGCCTTGGGCATGATCGGCGCTGACGCTGCACGGACTACCCTTCACCGATCGAGCGGAATGTACCGGCCACAACTGACGCTATCAGCAAAAATGAATTATCTCACGCAGCCTTCCCGAAAGGCCGCCCAATGCATGCTGAGTGGAGCCCACTTTCCCATAATTGAGAGACCCGTTTCCGGGATGAAATCCCGGTCAACAGCGAGGCGGAATTCCCCTTATGCGTTTCGGGTTTGAGGCCTTTGGACTTGACATGAGGGGGCCGGTATGATACAGTCGGATAATAAACAGAGGAGCAGAAAGTTCATAAGATTGCATGATCGATGAGCCTGGGGTTGCTTTGCCAAACAGGTTTACATTTCAACTTCCTGTGGAGCGATGAAAACAGGCCTCGGTGAGAAAAAAAGACAAAACAGGTGATTGGGAAGGAGAGTGCCATGCTTGGAAAGTGCACATATTTAGCTCTTGTTGTTTTAGTCGTCAGCTTAACTAACAGCGCAACGGCTGACTGGACGGGCAAAGTAAGTAGCGACTGGTACGATGCAGCCAACTGGTCGGGTGCGGTTCCCACCAACGGAGAGACGACCTTGATAGAATCGACGACTCCGATCACCTGGCCGATCATTGATGGAGGCACTGCCCGTACCGGACAGCTCGGAATTGGCTACACCGCTAATTACCAGGGCGAGTTGACGGTAACCGGCGGGGCAACACTGGATGTAAGCGGTGAACTGCGCATCGGGCGCAAGTCGAACGACGGCAGCGGGCAAGCCGTTGGAGTCCTTAATATCAGCGGCGAGACGACAACAATCAATGTAACCCAGCGTATAGAACATGGTCGGCATGGTCACGCCACGATCAATATGAGCGGCGGTTATCTGCATTGTGATGCTGAACTCCGTTTGGCCTATAGATTTGACGCCACCGCTACGGTTAATCTCAGTGGCGGGACGATCGACCTGGGAGGCGATCCCGGCATAACCGCCTATGCGAATGACGGCGTGCCCGACACGGCGTTGATAGACATCTCCGGGGGCACGCTGACCCTGGCCGGCAATCAGGTCTCTATGGTCGAGACTTTCATCAGCGAGGGCATCATCATCGGCTACGGCGGCGAGGGAACTGTCTCAGCAACGTTTGAAGCACAAACCGGCGTTACTCTCGTAACAGCTATTGGCGGGCCGTCAACCTCTTCGCCTGACCCGGCCGATGGACAAATGGATATGCCGCGTGATGTCGTTCTTAGCTGGAAACCGGGAACAGGGGCGACTCATCATGAGGTATACCTTGGGACCCTGTTTGCCGAGGTGGACCAGGCAACAACGACGCTGGATCCGCTTGGCGTTTACCAGGGGCGCGTCAACACGAACGTCTATGCGGTCCCCGAGCGTCTCGAATTCGATGAGACGTACTACTGGCGGGTGGATGCCGTCGATTCATCAGGAACCGTTCACAGGGGCGACGTCTGGAGTTTCACAACCGAACGGCTCGCCTATCCCATCGAGAACATCATTGCGACGGCATCCAGCAGCGAGGAAGGAAAAGGCCCCGAGAATACCGTGAACGGCTCGGGACTCGATGACAGTGGTTTGTTGCACACGAATGAAAGTGTCGGCACGATGTGGTTGAGCAGCCGGGATGGCGATCAGCCGACCTGGATCGAATATGAGTTCGAGAAAGTCCATAAACTGCATGAGATGTGGGTATGGAATTCGAATGACAGCCTGGAATCAATGATCGGGTTGGGATTCAAGGACGTTACCCTTGAGTGCTCAACCGACGGCACGGATTACACGACCCTGGGAACCACGCACGAATTTGACCAGGGTCCGGGGGTTCCCGACTACGCCCACAATATCACGGTTGATTTTGGCGGCGCGGCGGCAAAGTATGTCAGGCTCACCGCCAACAGCAACTGGGGAGGCATCTTCAACCAGTTTGGCCTGAGCGAGGTGCGATTCTCGAGCATTCCGCTCTCCGCGAGAAGACCGAGCCCGGATTCCGGGGCGACGGACATTAGCGTGAACACCACACTCACCTGGCGAGCGGGCAGAGAGGCCGTCATGCATGAGGTTTACCTCAGCACCGATGAGCAGGCCGTGATAGACGGCAATGTCCCCACTGATACTGTGCCCGATGCGAGTTTCACCGTCCCACCGCTCGATTTGAACAGCACGTACTATTGGCGGATCGATGAAGTCAACGAAGCCGAAACGCCATCAACATGGCAAGGCGATGTCTGGGACTTTACAACTCAGGAGTATCTTGTTGTGGAGGATTTCGAGTCCTACAATGACATCGAAGCCGGACTGGAAGGCAGTAATCTGGTATATCTGACCTGGGCCGACGGCTTCGATAATCCGTCGGCAAACGGATCGACCATAGGCTATACTGAACCCTTCCAGCCTTCCATGGAGACCGCGATTGTTTTTGAGGGCGAGCAATCCGTGCCGCTTTTCTATAACAACACCGTGGCCGCCTCTTCCGAGGTCACAGCGCATATCGCGGATCTACAGGCCGGCCCGGATTGGACCCAACACGCCATCAAAGCCCTGACGCTGCGATTCCACGGCGATCCGAACAATTCCGTCACGGATCAGATGTATGTGAGACTCGACGACGAGAAGATAATATACGATGGCGATGCAGCCAACTTAACACATACAGGCTGGCAGATGTGGTATGTCGATCTTGCCTCATTTGGCGTGAACCTCAGCAACGTCACGACCCTGAGCATTGGCTTCGAGCGGATGGGGACTGTGGGCGGTCAGGGCGTCGTCTTTCTTGATGCCATCAGGCTGTATCCTCATGAACGTCAACGGATCACACCGGCGGATCCCGGCACATCCGGCTTGCAGGCACATTACGAATTTGAGGGTAATACCGACGACAGTTCCGACAACGCACGCCACGGCACTCCAACGGGCAATCCCGCTTTTGGGGCGGGCCGGCTCGGCCAGGCCATTCAACTTTTTGCTGCGGACTACGTCGTGATAACCGACTACAAGGGTATCCTGGGCGCGAATCCTTTTAGTATATCTGCCTGGATCAAGACCTCTTTGCCGGAAGAGCAGCAAATCGTACTCTATGGCACGGATGTTGGCGGTCAACGATGCGAACTCCGGGTGGACGATTCGGGTGATGTACGAATGGGCAATGGCGCCGGCCAGGTTCAGAGCCGGACTGTCGTGGCCGACGGCGCGTGGCACCATGTGGCCGTGACGATTCGTGAGAACGCCACGAATTCCTCTTCGGACGTGCGGGTTTACGTGGACGGCCGGGATGACACGCAAGAATCAACCGATCCGGATGCGTACAATATCGTGGCCGGCTGGGATGTCGCCATAGGCTATCGCACCTCCCGCAGCGACAGAGGCTTCCTGGGACAAATTGACGAGATACGCCTCTACGACCGGACGTTATCACCGGAAGAAGCGGCGTGGCTCGCCGGCCGGACCAGGCCCTTCGATAAGCCATTTTAACAACGTGTCGTTTTGACGGCTGCGATTCTTGCGCGAGCGGGACGAGATCAGGATTGGAAAGTCAATCCGACGGCTTGGAATGTACGTGAGCTATCGGGACAAAGGAACCGTTTTCAGGCCGGGAAAAAACGATATCGGCCCATGTCTTACGAATTGGCTTTGCAGCACCTTTATCGTTGGCGTGGAACCATTCTTTCCGGAAGCGCTCAAAAGCCGCCGTCTTCAACTCGGTGACACTCACCCGCATACCTTCGAGTCATGATATATTCTGTTCGTAACGTCCAAATGGTATTTGTCGTTAACAACTTTCTGTAGTACGATGTACAATGAACTAAGGATCACTGGGATGTTACAGGACGATCTTCATAAAGCCTCGATACTCTCATTGTGTCCGCTTGGTGGAAAATTGAAAAAAACAGGAGATAAACCCCGGGAAATGGGAGCATACCATGAATGCCAATCTTAACCGACGTCAGTTTCTTGGACATGCAGCCGGAACCACCGCGACTCTGATCGGATTACCCTCTATTGCGCTTTCGACCGCGCATGGCCGGACAAGCCCCGTCGAACCGCACAATCGGATTACGATGGGATTCATTGGCGTGGGAATCCAGGGGACCGGATTAATGCGGGCCTTCTTAAGCCACAAGGATGTTCAGGTTGTTGCGGTGTGCGACGTCCGCCAAAGCCAGCGCCGGAAGGCCAAAGGTATTGTTGACGCGCACTATAACAACACGTCCTGTGTCACCTACAACGATTTCCGGGAGGTCTGCGGGCGGGAGGACATCGATGCGGTTTGTGTCGCCACACCGGATCACTGGCATATCGGCGTTTCTCTCGAAGCCGCGCGGGCCGGCAAGGACCTGTATACCGAAAAAGCGCTCGGTTTAAGCCTGGCTTGGGATAAAGCTCTTCAAGACGCGTGCCACAGATACGGCCGGGTCTTCCAATGGGGCACACAGCAGCGATCCGACCGGAATTTCCGCTACGGCTGCGAATTGGTCCGGAACGGCCGGATCGGCAAATTACACACCATACTGGTCGGTGTCCCTCACGATTTCACCTTTCCCAATCAGCCGACGCAGCCGGTCCCCGACGGGCTTGATTATGATATGTGGCTGGGTCCCGCGCCTTGGACGCCCTACACCTACCAACGTTGCCGTCCGTGGACGAAAGAAGAGAGCTATTCCATCTGGTATCATATATCGGACTATTGCCTCGGGGGTATCGGGGGGTATTGGGGCGTTCACCATGTGGACATCGCCCAGTGGGGCCACGGCACCGACGGGACGGGCCCGGTGGAAATCGAAGGGACTGCCGTATTCCCGAAAGATGGATTGGCCGACTGCGCTACCGGTTGGAAAGTCGTTCATCGGTACGCTGATGGCGTGACAATGGTTTATATGGACAACGAGCAACACAAACAGGGTGTGACCTTCCAGGGAACGGAAGGCTGGGTGCATGTGAACCGTCGCGGCATTTGGGCGGAGCCGGAGTCCTTACTGACATCCGTGATCGGCCAGAATGAGATTCATCTAATCGAAAGCAAGGGTCATCAGCGGAATTTCCTCGACGCCGTCAAAACAAGGGAGAAGACCATATGCCCGATAGACGTGGCCGTTCGTACCGATACGATTTGCCATCTGACGGATATTTGTACTCGACTGCGCCGGAAGCTGCGATGGGACCCAAAAAAAGAGGATTTTATCAATGATTCCGAAGCCAGCCGGATGCTAACAAGGGCCATGCGATCTCCCTGGCGCCTTTAGCTTGAATGAGAGTCTCAACAGGTGAACGATGATAGAACTTCTTGAATGCTTTTATGCTACCAAACAGATGAAATATATATCGTTCTGTTTACTTCTATTGACTGTGATATTGAGTTCCTCGGGATATGCAACAGAAAAAGACGCAATGACTTTGCGGCTCGGTGGATGTGGGGGTGTTTATTTTTACGCACCCGCCGGTGAATTGCGGGTGGAGGTGGAAAAGCAGGATCTCAATATTCGCAGAAACAAGACCCATTTGCGTGCTTTGCTGTTTACGCCGGATCGGAAAATCGTCGATGAGGCATGGATAGGCGATGACGAACGGGCAATGAGAAGCGGCCCGGGACCTATCCAACGCGCACTGCTGCGAACACAAGTCGAGCGTCCCGGCGTCTATGGATTGAATATTACCGTGACCGAAGATCGATATGGTGAGAACGTTTCCTGGGGCTTCAAAAGCAATTGCAGGAAATATCTGGTTGAGACGTCGAGAGGGCACAAAGATGCTCGCCACCAGGAGCCGATTGTCTTGCGGAATACGGGGCGAGAGGGGGATGTCGGATTTATGCCGGGGATCCGGCCGTTTTCTATTGAGGTCAGCGGTTTGGCTAAAGGCGTTAAAGAAGTGCCTGTCTATGACGATAACGGCAGGAAAGTGATAACGCTCTCTGCATCGTCGGAAAGAAAGGCGCAATACGGGTTTGCCGCCGACACATCACGCCAGGGAAAGCTGTGGCGATTGCATTTAGATGACGCCCAGGCCGAAATCAATATTGACGGGGTGACTCGATGGCAAAGAGATGAGCCCTGGGAGAACCTTTCCTTGTGGACGCCGGACCTGTCTTCATGGTTTTCCTTCCACGAAAATCGGTGGTTGCTGACGCCCTACAGCCGGAACATTTATGCCGATGCCGGAAGCGAGGGCGTAGTCAACTTTACCGTACACAACAACAGTTCAGTTTCGAAGCGAGTGAGATTGTCCCTGGAGTTCGACGATGACGCCGAGTGGCCGGTGACGTTGCCGAAAACGGAAATCGAGATCAAAGCAAACGCCTCCATGCAGGTCCCCCTTGAATACAGAATGCCGTCGAAGGGCACGGAGTGGACATGTTACGTCCGAGCTTCGGTTCTCGATGAAACCGGATTTTCAACATGGTCGTCCGTGACCCTCCGCAGCGGAATCGCCCCGGCGATGTCACCCGTGAAGATACCTGTCAAGCTTGAGCCTTACCGGCATGAAAATGAACAGTTCGGATATTTGCCGGAGTACCCTTTGGACAATCAAATGTACTTCGATATGGAGAACCGGCCTTTCGTCATTTCCAGTGACGGTGTGTTCTGCCGGCGGAGCGCGTCCTGGATCAAAACCACGACGGCGTATCATCCCGACGATGGCCGGATCCTTCCAATCAGACCGGTCGGCACCAAGCTTGCTTTCGACCGGGGCAATGATGTCTATCTGTTGGGACGAGACCGCAGCTCGACTGTTCTTTTACATTCCGCCGATCACGGCGCGACTTTCACCGCGTGGCCCGTTCCCGGTTCGGGCGGTTTCGATATCGAGCCGTTTTCCGGGCATAACATAATAGACGGCCCCCCTCCCCTGGCGCGTTTCCACCAAACGGCGAGAGACCGTAAATTGATGTGGCGCCGCATCAACGACCTCGATCTGATATTACCGGCCAAGAAACCTGACGGCTCGATCGTCATGGGCAATCCTATCGCCGTCTCAAAAAAGTGCATCGGTCTTTCCACTCATTCGGGTATCCCCTCCGCAATCGTATCGCGTGGAGATAAGGTTCATATCGCCTGGGGCGAAGCGACGCCCCCACAGGCCCAAACGCCGGGGGTGCCCACGTATGCGGCGACGTACAGTCGCTCGACCGGAGAGCTCGGGCCGCCCGTACTTCTTGGATACGGTCCTCCGGCGAATGATGTACATAATTCACCCTGTATAACGATTGACCGTGAAGGCTATCTCCACGTCCTGATCGGCACCCACGGACGTACTTTCAAGTACGTGCGGTCGTTATCCCCCAACAGCGCGAGCGACGGCTGGACAAAAGCCGAGGATATCGGAGCAGGTCTCCGCCAAACCTACGTAGGTATGGTCTGTGATCCTAATAATATATTGCACCTCGTGTTCCGCCTGTGGCTGAACGACAACCGGTACTTCCCGGCAGGGTATTACGCCAATCTTGCTTATATGAGCAAGCATCCGGCGGAGAAATGGTCCGAGGCGCGGCCTTTGGTTGTCGCGCCCTTCTCGGAATACAGTATTTTCTACCATCGACTCACCATCGACCGGGAGGGGACTCTGTTTCTTTCTTACGATTACTGGTCGACATTTTGGTTCTATCGCACCGATCACCGCGGGGACCGGCGATCGCTCTTGATGTCGCAGGACGGCGGCAATACCTGGAACCTCGCACCCTCAAGTGAATTTATGCTGCGAAGATGACGTCAAAGACTGCAAAGATGTTTCCAATGCGAGTCCGAATCCATGTCTAAAGAATGGAACGGCATACAGCCATGTCAGCTCGACATTTCGAGGGAACTTGCATACAAAATAAAACCAATGGTGCGGCCGAGTGAAATGGCGGTCCTATTTTAAGGGTAAGGATAATTTCATGGAAACAAGACGTGAGTTCTTAATGCATATCGCCGCCGGCACAGCGGGTATGTCACTCCTGATGTCCTGCGATCAGGCAATGACGAGCCAATCCCGAGAAAGACGTCCGAACATCATTATCATCTACGTTGACGATCTGGCGCGGGGGGATGTTGGGGCGTTCGGATGTCCGGATCCTTCTACAGCGAATATCGATTCACTGG
>CAYZAT010000058.1:0-16277 GCA_964476475.1 uncultured Pirellulales bacterium | reverse complement strand
TTGCTTATCTTTCCGTAGGTCAAAACGCAAGGAGAACCTTTTAATGATTTTAATTCCAACAATGATAGCTTTCCGGCTTTCCAGGATATCCCGACCTCGAAGCCGCCACGAGCACGAAGCCCCTTTATACTACCGTTCGGCCAGGCTTTCGGCAATGCCGGTAATACGTTGAGGATGTAAACGCCTTTTTCCTTTCGGCGGTGCGATTGCAGGAGCATCTCGGCGATCCCGCTTGCAACGCCGAAGTTACCGTCGATCTGGAAGGGCGGATGGGCGTCGAACAGATTCGGATAGATGCCGCCGCCGCGGTATTCCGTCATAGGCGAGTGGGTTAGCCTGAGCAGGTTGCCCAGGATCTTATGGGCATGATCTCCGTCCTGCAATCTGGCCCAGAAGTTGACCTTCCATCCCATGGACCAGCCGGTCCCCTGGTCGCCTCGGAATTCGAGCGATTTGCGTGCGGCCGCAAACCAATCCGGCGTCTCTTCTTTCGTGATTTCGCAGCCGGGGAATAGTCCCCATAGATGCGAAACATGGCGGTGTTTGTTTTTCGGATCGTCCTTATCTTCCAGCCATTCCTGGAGTTGCCCGTGCCGCCCGATTTGGTTCGGGGCGATTTGCGCACGAAGTTTTTTGAGTTGGTCTCTAAATTTCGCATCGACGTTCAGGATTTCCGAAGCGTCGATGCAGTTGGAGAACAGATTTCGGATGATCTGGTGATCCATGGTCGGCCCCATGACCAATCCGCCGATCTCAGGAGAATTCGACGGGCCGGAAATACGCCAGCCCTTGTCGTTTCTCGGGTCTTCGATCAGGTAATCCACGAAGAACTTTGCCGCTTCTTTCATGATGGGATACGCGCGTGTTCGCAGGAATTCTTTGTCCAGAGTGTACTCGTAGCGCCACCAGAAATGCTGACATAGCCAGGCGCCGCCGCTAACCCAAATGCCGTGATTGGAGGCGTTGATCGGCGCCGTGCCCCGCCAGAGGTCGGTATTGTGATGAAGCACCCAACCCCGGCTGTCGTAATGGATTTTGGCGACCTTCTGCCCGGTGACCGCGCAATCCTCCAACATGCCGAAAAGGGGCTCGTGACATTCGGACAGGTTGCAGACTTCCGCGGGCCAGTAGTTCATCTCGGTGTTGATATTGACGGTGTATTTACTGTCCCACGGAGGAGAGAGTGAATCGTTCCACAGCCCTTGCAGGTTGGCCGGCTGGGAGCCGGGCCGGCTGCACGCGATCATCAGATATCGCCCGTATTGAAACAACAAGGCGGCCAGTTGAGGATCGCTGCCTTTGCGGAAGTTTAGAATCCGCTCGTCGGTGGGTCTATTGGCCTGTTCCGTTGTCCCCAAATCAATCGAGACCCTTCGGAACAAGCGTTGGTGGTCGTCGAGATGCTTTTTCAGCAGTGTTTCATAATCTCCTTTGACGGCGGTCAAAACCGCTTCGCACTTTTGTGCGGGATCGGCGCTGACGTCATCGTAGCTCTTGTAACTTGTCGCTGCGGTCAAAATCAAAGTGACGGCAGTCGCTTTCGTGATGCGAAGCGTGCCCTCTGTCTTTTCGATATCGCCGTTGCATTCGTGAACCTTCAATCGAGATTCAAACGTCAAAATGCTCGGATGGTGTTCAGTAGGACGTCTTTGCCGATAACCTGCAACACGACCTTTCAAGATGAGCATGTTCGCCTGTGCAACAACCTGGGAATCCTGGTGAGGCGAGGTTGAAGACACCGCAAGGTTCAACGACTTCGGTTTGTCGGAGGTTAAGTGAATCACCAGCACTTTATCGGGATAACTGGAAAAAACGGATCGGGTATAGGTTACTCCGTTTTGCTTATACGAAACCGACGCCAGTGCGGTATCGAGATTCAGTTCGCGTTGGTACTCGCTGCATTTGGCGGCGCCTTCGTATTCGATCCAGATATCCCCGAACGGCTGATACCGTTCCTGTCTGAGCGGAACGCTCATAAATGTTCGTCCGGCAAGATCCTGCGCCTCTCGCTGTTTGCCTTGAAAGAGCAGCTCACGTATCTCAGGCAGATATTCATACGCCCCGGCGTGTGAATAATCCCGCGGGATGCCGGTCCACAGCGTGTCTTCATTGAACTGGATATGTTCTTTCCGGATATCGCCGAAGACCATCGCTCCCAAGCTGCCGTTGCCGACGGGAAGGGCTTGGGTCCATTGGGTGGCCGGGTCGTCGTACCAAAGCCGCATTTGATCCGACTCCATGCTCGCTTCGGCGGTAACGGATAGCGTGAGGATAAGCGAAATAAAGAGTTTTAAATACATACTGTCACTCCGTCAATCTTAACTTGATAATCTGTTCGGGTGGCAGCCTCAAGCGAAGCTTGGGGATGGTTTGGGAAAAACCATCCCTATTCGTGGCACGGGCTTCCAGCCCGTGAATTCACGGCCAGGATGGCCGTGCCACGTTCCTTAAGTCTACCGCCCAGTCGTAATCGTAGAAACGCCAAATCCACATGTGATGATGCAGTGTTGCCAATGTTCATTGTGGTTGCACTCCTCATGCAACGACCTATCGGCTTCTACCGTTGTTCATGATTTTGTTCAGTTTGTCTTCCAGTCTTTTCGCGATGTCCGGGTGTCTGTCAATAAGATTTGTGGTCTCCGAAGGGTCGTTTTCCATGTCGAACAGAAAATAGGGTTTCTCGAAGGGTTTTCCTTTAGGCTTTTGGCGTCCGCCCGAGCCGTTGCCGAAGACCATTTTCCATTTCCCATCGCGCAGCGAGAACATCCCGCTCCCCGAATGATGGATCACCGGTGCACGCGGGATCGAGCGAGCTTTACCCAGCAATATTGGAGCAAGACTGAAGCTGTCCTCGGCGGCATTGTCCGGCAGTTTAAAACCGGTTATCTCCGCGCAGGTGGCCATGAAATCGGTCAGGCAGATCGTTTGGTCGCAGCGGGTGCCGGGTTGGACTTTGCCGGGCCAACGGACGATGAAAGGTATGTGATGTCCGGCTTCCCAGATATCCGCTTTCGTGCCGCGCCATTGGGCGTTGGCCTCGTGGTTCTTGATATGAAATCCCTGTACGCCGGCATCCTGGGTATGATCCGGCTTATCCTCGGGCAAGCGGTACATGTACGAGCCATTGTCACTGCTGTAGATCACCAACGTATTGTCGGCGACCTGAGTGGTGTTGAGAGCTTGAAGCACGCGTCCTACGGAGTCGTCCACCTGGGCGACGAAATCACCGTAGGGACCGATGTCCGCTTTCCCTTTGAATCGCTCGGCGGGCCAGACCGGCTTGTGAGGCGCCGTCAGCGCCAGATATAACAAGAACGGATTTTTTGCCCTTGAACGTTTTTCGATATACGAGATGGCTTGCTTTGTAAGTTCGTCCAGGACCTTGCCGGGATCGAAGTCTTTGGCTTTCGGTCCCTTGCGGATAAAGCGCGGGAATTTCAATCCGGGCTGTGTTTCCGTCGCTTCCTGGGTTGGCTCGTGGTTTCGGTAAAAAACGTAGGGAACCATATCGAGCGAGGCGGCGACCCCGAAGAATTCGTCGAAACCGACATCCGTCGGGCCGTATTTGATGGATTTGCTAAAATCGACGTTGCCCTGATTGTCCCGGCCCCATTCGATACCTAAATGCCATTTGCCGATACACGCGGTGTAATAACCTCTCCGCTTGAGCATGCCCGCGACGGTCAGGCGACCTGGATCGATAAGGGGTTTATCATTGGGAGGAAAGAGCACGCCCCTCTTCAGCCTCGAGCGCCAGCAATATCGGCCGGTGACGAGACCATACCGTGTGGGCGTACAGACCGCTGAGCCGGAATGGGCGTCGGTGAAGCGCATCCCTTCCGCCGCCAGGCGATTAAGGTGAGGCGTCGGGATGGTTGACTTCGGATTGTACGCCTGGATATCTCCGTAACCCATATCATCGGCCAAAATGAAAACGATATTGGGTGGCGATTTCCTTGGAGTGGATTGTTGACGAGCAAAGGAAGGGACGCCGACACTTAGCGCGCCGAACGAAAAAGCACAGGTTTTCAGGAAATGCCGTCGATTCATTTGTTTATTCTCCTACTGATTAAATTTGATTTGGAAGACATAGTAACGTGTTTCCAAACGCGCGGTCAATTGTTTTTCGTTGTGAAGATATGCTTCAAGGATGATTCTATTTGGCCTTGACACTTGGCCGGAGTCGCTAATGGGTGTATAATCCTCCATCGAAAACAAAAAATATTGTCAAAGTTATTAGAAAAGGTATGGCAAAAAGAGCAACGATATATTCAGTCAGTCAGATTAACTCGCTTATCAAGGTCGCGCTTGAGGAGAAACTGCCTCCACGCCTCATCGTCAGAGGCGAAGTAAGCGATTGGAAGCATCATTCGAGCGGGCATTGCTATTTTTCTCTCAAGGACGAAGGCGGGATACTGCCCTGTGTTATGTGGGCGAGCAGTTTCAAGAAAACGAAGTTTTCGCCGGAAGATGGGATGGAGGTTCTGGCTTCGGGACATATCGACGTTTATACGGTTGGGGGGAAGTATCAGCTTTACGTGGACAAGCTCGATCCGGCCGGCGTTGGGGCCCTTCAATTAGCCTTCGAGCAAATGGTTCGCAAGCTTCGGGAAGAAGGACTGTTCGACGAAGAGCATAAAAAGCCGCTGCCGGCTTATCCGATGCGAATCGGGATATTGACCAGCGAATCCGGGGCGGCTTTGCACGATATCACCGATAGCGTTTGCGGCCGGTGGCCTTGTGCGAAGTTGTTCTTGTATCCGGTTCCGGTCCAGGGTGAAGGGGCGGCGGGCAAAATCGCAGCGGCTTTGCGCGACGTGAACAGGCGGAACAAAGAACTCAAGCTGGACGTGCTGATCGTCGGTAGAGGGGGCGGATCGCTGGAGGACCTGTGGGCCTTTAATGAAGAAGTGCTGGCCAGGGCGATTTTCGATTCGCACATACCCGTCATTAGCGCCGTCGGTCATGAAGTGGATACGACGATCGCCGATCTTGCGGCCGACGCCAGGGCCTCGACGCCGACGCAAGCGGGTGTTGTAGCCGTGCCGGAGATGAAGGAAGTACAAGACCGATTAGCAGCGGTGGAGCAACATCTGAAGAACCAACTCGTCTCGCGATTCAAACACGCAGCGCAGGATTTACGGATTATCTTAGCCAGTTCCGTCTTTCGGAATCCGCTCTCGATCGTTCGAAATGCCGAGCAACAGGTGGATGAATTGGCTACGGATTTGACGGAGGCTGTTCAAACATTGCTGACGGATGCGCGTGAAATCCTTTCCGTTGGGTACGAGCGGATCGTTCGAATCGAGCCGCATCGGCTCCTGGGCCAAAAAACGGTCGAATTGAATAATTGGCAGAGCCGGATGGATATGGGGATCGGTGCGGTCCTCAACAAGTCTCGAGTGCAATTGACGGCACAAGCGAATCGACTGGAGGCATTAAATCCCAAGTCGGTTTTGCATCGAGGTTATTCTATTACTACTAACAAGAAGACCGGCCTGTTGGTCAAGAGGGCGAAGGATGTACGGCCCGGCGACGAGATGATGACCGAGTTGGCCGAGGAAAATTTGATTGAAAGTAAGGTCACAAAAACGTAAAAAGAAGAACAGACGGGCATTAATGGTGTATCGTAAGGAAGAGAAATGGCAGGCCAGAAGGCAAAAAATGATATCGGTAAATTGAGCTTCGAGGAGGCGATTAAAGAGCTGACGGGGATTGTCGGCCGGATCGAGCAGGGGGAGATTGCTTTGCAGGATAGCCTGCAACAATATGAGAAGGGGATGGGATTAATTAAACATTGCCGGACCATATTGCAGGAGGCGGAAAAGAGAATCGAGAAGATATCGGAAGACAAACCGCAGGAAGAACCCGAGGCGAAGGAACAACAGGGCCAGGGCACGGAAGGGCTTCCTTTTGAATAAGAAATGATTTAAACGTCAGACTTCGCGAGCGTGGCGGAATTGGCAGACGCGCCAGGTTTAGGTCCTGGTGTCCTTTAGGACGTGAAGGTTCGACTCCTTTCGCTCGCATTATGATCGTTTTTCAGCACGAGGATCAGTAGATGAACATGGCATCCCTTGGGAGGATCGGAGGTTCACATGCTTAACAGGCGTTGTTTTTTAAGGTATGCAGGATTAACGGCGGCTTCTATGGTAGCCGCTCGGAGTGCTTGGGCGGTTCCGGAATCAGCGCGACGAAAGAAAGCGAACTTTCTTATCATTATGGCCGACGACTGCACGCACAGCGATCTACCGGTCTATGGCGGGCAGAACGCTGTTACTCCGCACATCGATCAACTGGCATCCGAGGGTCTTGTCTTCAATCGTGCTTATCTGGCTTCGGCGATGTGTCAGCCCTGTCGAGCGGAACTCTATAGCGGCCTTTACCCCATGAGTAACGGCTGTGCGTGGAATCATTCGAGCAGCCGGCCCGATATCACCACCATGCCGCATCACCTTGGGGCGATGGGGTACCGTGTGGGCCTTGCCGGTAAGGTCCACGTCAAGCCGGAGAAGGCGTTTCCTTTCACCAAGGTAGGAGGATTCGATCCGAATTGCGTTCGCAATCCGACCCGGCCGCACGATCTACAACATGTACGCCGGTTCATGGGAAAGAATCAGAGCGAGCCGTTTTGCCTCGTTGTGGCCCTGGTCGAGCCGCATGTGCCGTGGGTGATGGGGGATCCATCGAAATATCCACCTAAGAGAATTAAACTCCCGCCGAATATTGCCGACACGCCGCGCACGCGAGAAGCCTTTTCACGGTATCTCGGCGAGATTTCTTACATGGACCAACAGGTCGGCGACATTCTTAAAACATTGGAAGCGTCCGGTCGGGCGGAGGATACGCTGGTTCTGTTTACTTCGGAGCAAGGGAGCCAATACCCCGGCTGTAAGTGGACCAACTGGGATACCGGCGTGCACACCGCGCTGATCGCCCGCTGGCCGGGGAAAGTCGCGGCGGGCAAACGGACCGATGCTTTAGTCCAATACGCAGACGTTTTACCCACGCTTGTCGATGCCGCGGGCGGCGAGGTGACCAAACACAAGTATGATGGGGCAAGTTTTCTATCCGTGCTTATGGATAAGACATCGCGTCATCGCAAATACGTTTACGGAATGCACAACAATATCCCGGAAGGCCCGGCTTATCCCGTCCGCACGATCAGCGACGGAAAATATCGCTATATCCGAAACCTGACTCCCGATGAAATTTATATCGAAAAGCACCTGATGGGCTGGTCGGGCAAAGGCGAATTGAATAATCCGTACTGGGCGACCTGGATCAGAGACGCCTGGAACGATCCCAAAACCTACCATCTCGTCAAGCGTTACATGCGCCGCCCGGCCGAGCAGTTATATCATACTGCTAATGATCCTTATGAGTTGAATAACCTTGTGGCTGATCCGGCGGTTGCCGATATCAAAGCCCGACTCAGCGCCGAACTCGACCGGTGGATGAAACAGCAAGGAGATCCCGGTGCGCCGCAGGATACGCATGAAGCAATCCAGGCGGCCCGGCGCGGCGAACACATGTATGGACCGGCCGACGGAGGGAAATAATGAAACGACGAGAATTTCTTAAAACCACTGCGGCGACGTTATCTCTCGCTTTGACGAGAAACGATACGGTGGTTGGGAGCGATTCCCAATCATGGGCGGCAGAGGTTTGTCACTACCTGGAGAGTTTACGGCGGCCGGACGGAGGGTATGCCTGGTCGGACCAGCCACTCTCCCATCTGACGCCGAGTTATGCCGTGGTCGGGTGCTATCATCTGCTCGAACAAGAGCCGCCCAACAAAGACGCGTTAGTCGAGTTTCTGCGAACGCACCATCCCTTTCAGATCAAAAAGCTTGAGCGCCCTCTGAAAGTCTTCGAGTTTCAGCAAATTCAAAGCTTACTCTGGTTGGGACAGGATGTCAGCTCGTTTCGTGAGCGAATCGGTGAATGGACAAAACCTGCGGAATATCCAAAATACTACGAGAGAGATGGATATCCGGTTTTACAGATGGAGGCAATGGCTGTTCTCTGTCGGAGTTTGATTGGCCTTCCGATAGATAGAATCGAGTCGGAATTTATTGAATACTTTCACGTTAGACAACGGTCGAGCGGGAGTTTCAATAACACCCCGGCCGATGACGGCGGCGATGGGCACGTGATGAACACCTGGTGGTCGATCCAGGCGTTGGAGGCATTAAACGAGGAAAACGATAATCCTAACGGAACGATTGAATGGATTCGGAGATGTCAAAGGCCCGGTGGCGGATTCACCTATCAGCCGGAGCCTTCTTTTGCGGGGATCGAGGATGTAACCTATACATGGGCGGCGGTACGGGCATTGAAGCACCTAAGCGCCGATCCGGCTCAACGTCAGGCGTGTGTCAACAGCTTGAGGTCACTGTGGAATCCGGATGGAGGATTTTCCGCTCGGCCCAGTTGGCCGAGCAATCCCGTTGCGACATACCGAGCGCTGGATGCGTTGAAAGCTCTCGATGCTTTCGATCTCCCTTCTTCATTCCGTACCATTAAAACGAAAAAGCCATCGCTTCCAAAGGATCTGGAAGTTTTTACGGCGCAGATTGAGGCTGGTGGTTCGGGCAGTTGTGTTGAGGCGGTTGAATTGGCCCGCGCATTGCGAATCCATCTCTGGGGGGCAAAGAACTCGCCGTCCGGATGGATCGAGCATGCTCAAAGGCTTGCCGATAACCGGGGCGTACCGGTGACATTTTTTAAAGCCAATGAAGAGTATGGAACCTTCGTCCATGTACCGGGCTTGGGGACGTATAGCCATACGAGTGACATCGCCGCGCCTGCCGGTGTCGATTGCGGCTCGCCGCTGCCCCGAAACGAGCCGGTGTCGTGGGAGGAATTCCGGCGGAGAAGGTTGCAACCCTTACAGCTCGCTGGAGGCCGATTGATATGGCAATTCGGTGAGAATGAAGAATTGACGAGGCTTTATCTTGACGATTCGCTCCAGCGCGGCGGCTACGCGGCGATTAGCACGTTTCATTTTGGCAATCCCGATTTCACCAACAGCGAACCGTTTCTCAAGCAGTATTGGCAGCAAATTCCTTTTATCGCGCTTCAGGATGCCCACGGTAAAGAGTCCTGGTGGTGGGCCGAGCGGTTAACCGGGTTTCGCACGTTGTTCCTCGCGGCGAAACCGACCTGGTCCGCTTGGATAAAAGCCCTTCAAAACAACTGGGTTGTCGCCGTCAGGCATGATAAGATAAGCAAGGATCAAACATGGATGCACGGCGGTTCTCCGGAGGTTGTGGATTTTGTTCGAGAACGCGAAGAGCAATGGCGATGGTGGGATCATCCGTCGATTAATCTACCGCTTGTATCTCTCGTCGCTGTGACGCCTGAGGATCGATGGGAAGCGGCGAGACCCGACCAGGGGGTAACGTTTCGCCTCCGTTGCCGCTGGGATTGTACGACACAGGGATTACCGAAAGTACAGAGAGTGGAATTGCTTGAACTCAAAATCGATGGACAAGAAGTCAAGCCGACATTAGTCGCCCCCAAAGCTCGTTGGGGAGCTTATCAGGATCACTATTACAGCTATCATATCGCCCAACCCTCCGCGGGCCGTCATGCCGCCAAGGCTACCTTTCGCGTTCTTGAAGACCGGGTGGAATCAAGCCACACGATCGAGTTTATTGTGTAGATGAAATTTCGGCGTGGGCTTTTCGGCGGATTTGCTCGATTTTGCCGTTGTTTTTTGTGAGAACGCATTAATTCCGAAAGATTATTGTTGAAATTTAGCTGAAATTTCAGTATTATAAGACGTGAAGTTCTCAGGGCAATTTTTCTGAAGTCTAATCGGAAAAACCCGGATGAAGGTAGGCTATTATCAATGTCATGTTTTATTAATGTAGGAGGAACAAAGATGGTTACAATTCGACGTTTCGCAATACTAATTTTGATGTGCTCGGCGGTCAATGCCTGGGGAGCGGGTTTGTTTGACGACTTCGACAGGCCCAATGGCGAGGTGGGAAATGGTTGGTCGACTCAGACGGACGGAACCATCACCGTCCAAATTGTTGATAACGAGGTTCTCATCGCCGGCGAACAGGGCACCGACTGGGCGCGATGCGGTATCAGTCGCCCCGTAGTGGATGAGACGAAGGTCTCGTGCGACTTCAAGGCCGATGACAGCTTCAACTTCCACATCCGCGTCGATGACGCGGACTCCAGCGCCTTCGTCGAGATTTACACCTGGGGTGGTCCCCTTATTCATGCCAATTCCGAAGATGGCAGTTGGCCTGGCTGGACCGACATCGCCGGCTCAAATGTAGTCGCGGGAGAGTACAACAACGTGATGTTGGAGCAAGTCGGGTCAGATTTTAA
The DNA here is from genome assembly GCA_964476475.1 of uncultured Pirellulales bacterium. GTDB lineage: Bacteria > Planctomycetota > Phycisphaerae > Sedimentisphaerales > Anaerobacaceae > JAFGTG01. The sequence continues at coordinate 5,924 of CAYZAT010000058.1, read as the reverse complement.
GATCATCCGCAACGGTGAGTTGGTCGGTACTCTCACGAATGCCGGCTTCACCCGTATCGGGAGCGTACAGATCGCCAGCGATGCGGCGGCGGGCACGACGGGAAGTCTTCGCATTGACAATGTCATGATAGGGGAAGTCTCTCCTGAAAAAGCCAAGGAACCGGTTCCAGAAGACGGTGCGTACCACGAGGATACCTGGGTGACCCTTTCCTGGAAGGCGGGAAGGTATGCGGTTTCTCACGATGTCTATTTAGGCGACGATTTCGACGCGGTGGACGATGCGACGCACGACTCAGAGGAATTCCGTGGCAATCAGGGGGCTGACTTCTATATCGCCGGTTTCCCCGGATATGCCTATCCGGAAGGGCTCATACCCGGGACGACCTATTACTGGCGGATTGATGAAGTCAACGACGCCGATCCGGCCAGTCCGTGGAAAGGCGATATTTGGAGCTTTACGGTTCCCCCCAAGAAAGCGTATCAACCCGATCCGGTCGATGGAGCCGGGCTGACAAGCACGTCGGTCACCCTGAGATGGACACCGGGATACGGCGCCAAAATGCACACGGTGTACTTCGGCGATGATTATGACGAGGTGGACAATGCCGCAATGGGTGTTCCGACCGGGGCGCCGTTCCACAATCCCGGCGATCTTGAAGCGGAAAAGGTCTATTTCTGGCGGATCGATCAGTTTGACGGTTTCGAGACGCATAAGGGCGATATTTGGATTTTCACGACGCCGGGCGCCGTGGGCAATCCGCAACCGGCCAACGGGGCGATCGACGTGGGAATGGCCGCAACCCTGAGCTGGACCGCGGCGGATAACGCTGCATCCCACCAGGTGTACTTCGGACTGGACAAAGACGCGGTGAAAACCGCCGATACCAGCTCGCCGGAGTACAAAGGCCCCAAATCGCTGGGTGCTGAAACATACGATGCCGGGTTGCTCGATCTGGACACCACGTATTATTGGCGAGTGGATGAAGTCTATAACGGAAGTCCGGTCAGAGGCCCCGTCTGGAGCTTCACCGTCGGCGATTTCCTTGGGGTAGAAGATTTCGAGAGCTATACCGACAATGACGCGGACGGCGAAGCGATCTGGCAAACGTGGATCGACGGCTTCGGCATCCCCGATAACGGCGCCCAAGTCGGCTATTTGTTCCCGCCGTATGCCGAGCAGACGAATGTTCATGGCGGTCGTCAATCCATGCCGCTGTTGTACACCAATGAAGCGGGGGTGTCGAACTCGGAGGCGTCGATGACGCTAACGGCGCCGAGGGACTGGACGCTGGGGGCTGTTGAGGAATTATCCGTCTGGTTCAGCGGTGCTTCCGACAATGCACCTGAGCCGTTGTATCTTTCGATAGCCAATAGCGGCGGTGTCCCTGCGGTCGTGGCCTACGATGATCCGGCCGCGGCAACATCCGGTGTTTGGAAGGAATGGAAGATCCCGCTACAATCCTTTGTCGATCAGGGCATCAATCTGACGAATGTAGATAAGTTGGCGATTGGCTTGGGAAGCAAAGGCGGTGCCTCAGCCGGTGGAACAGGGACGATGTTCATTGACGACATTCGGCTGTATTAACATGAATCCATAACACGACGTAGTACGGGGCAGGCCCGCAAGCCTGCCCCGTTTCATTTTGGAATGGACTTATCAAGTAGAGTGTGCAACTTGCACCTATTTTCGTTCGAGCAGGATGGTCTCCAGCACGTCGCAGAACGCATCGGCCTGGCGCATGAAGCCGAGGTCCGTCGGGTGCGAGCCGTCCACTGTCCCCAGGTTGTCCAGGTCGTCTTGTAAAAGCCGTTCGCCGGGCAGGTAGTAGAGGTATTTCACGCCCTCGGATTCGAGGCGGCGATAGACCTTGCGCAACTCCCGTCGGTTCTCTGTATTTCGCTGTTTCCGCGACTCGTTCATGAAGGCGTCGGAGTAGGTTCGATCCTCGACGAAAAGAATGGGCGTTTCGGGATGCGCTTTCCTGAGTTTCCTGACGAACGGCTCCACGCGCTCGGCGACCGCCTCGCCGTTCATATTCGGCAGACAATCGAGAACGTACACGGACGGATCGAGTTGCATAAAGAGGTCCCCCATTTCCGATTCCATTCGCCCGTTTCCGGAGAAGCCGAGATTGATGACGGGATAATTCAACCGTCGTCCGACAATCGCGGTGTGGACCATACCGGTGCGCGAGGCGCAGCCGCCCTGGGTGATGGACGTGCCGTAAAAGACAATCGGCTTGCGGTGGTCGGGATAAGGCGGCGCCTTCCATAATGTCGAGTTTTTGGGGATGCCAATCTCGACCATTTTGACGCCGTTATACAGTGGAAGATAGAGGAGATATTCTCGCGTTCCCTCCGGGAGATTCTTCGCGAGTGTTGCTGAGTTGACGGGAAATTTCGTGGGTCGTCCCGTGGCGAGCCATCTCCACGTTCCGCTTGCATCCTTAACGTAAAGGTCCAGGCCGCTCACGCCGGTTGCCGGCATGTGCGGCATCGCAAGGCTATTCGAGCGCAGCTCCCAGCGCGCCTGGATTTCATTGGCGTCCGTGACGAAGCGCACGCACATTCCCGCTGAATCCAGACTCAAATTCCAGACGGGCCCGCGCACGACGCCTTCCGCTTTGGCGGGCAAACGGTCGTAAAAGCTCTTCGTCTCCGTCCAGCCCTTGCCCTCCACGCCGAGATGACGAATGTCATACCACGGGATCGACTCCACCCGCGCCAGCGACGGGTCGATTTTCTCCCCGGCGATCACCGGCGTGAGGAACGAAGCGAGAATCAAAAGAACGATTCCTGAGCAAATGATTGTGCGATTCATTGTCATATATCTCCTTGAGTTCATTAGCATGTCATTTTATGTTCTATTATAATATTTGAGATTGCCGCGCGATTCTGCGAATCGCTCGCAATGACACGAATGTGCCTTTTGTCGTTGCGAGGAGCACCGCGACGAAGCAAGCTCAGCTTTCTCGAGAATCTCACTATTAAGATTATATCACGTCACCGGACACGGCGTCAATAACAACTGTAGCGGAAGAGCCGTTGACCGAAGCATTTAGTTCCCACACCGGTTGGTACCCGGCGTCGTTGTCTCTGCTGGTATAAATGATCCGCTTGAGTTCGGCGCTGTCGGCGGCCGCACCGTGCTTGGCCTTCAGCCCGGCCAGGCACTTCGCCAGGGTCTCCTTGCTGTTCAACTTCTCGCCGGGCAAAAAGGCGCGACACGGGGCGGAGAACTTAATATCGTCCGGCGTCTCTTTCGCACTGACCTTCATTACCCGCCCGTCCGACATCAGAACCGTGAGCTTCTTGCCCTGTTCCTGTCGCGGCGTATTGCGATCATCGATCTGCGTGGCAAAGTACGCCGTCCACATCGACGCGGTCCCGTCGGGCGTGAGTTTTTTATCGCCTTTGAGCTGGTAGAGTTTCGCCTGGCCGTCCCATTTTTTGGCTTCCACCAGCGCCAGGGCATAAGCGGCCGTCGCGTCCATCACCTGGACCCTCGCCTCCATCTGCGCCATTTGTTGTTGGATATATTCCCTCGCCTTCGCCGGATCGCTCATGTCCGGCGGCGCAGGCGGACCCGCCGGGCTCGGCGCTGGAGGCGGTGGAGTTTGGGCGACGGTTGGCGTTGGCTCTTTGGTTTCGTCCTCTTTCTTGCCGCATCCGACAATCGCCACGCAGCACAGCACGAGCAGCACAATAGAAATTCGTAATGGGTGTTTCTCCATGTTCGGTGTCTCCTTTACTCCGGTTGGTTAAAATCCTTTTTAACGATTTCACTACATTTACGTGTCATTGCGAGCGATTCGAAGAATCGCGCGGCAATCTCAAACGTTATGGTAAGATGTTTTCAACAAACCCAAAAGCGGGAATCCACTTCATACGTTACGTTCCTGGATCCCTGCTTTTGCAGGGATGACATTAAGTCATCCGTAGGGTGTGCAAATTCCGTTATTTGCACACGCGGGTGAACCCAACGTGCGCCACAAGTCTTTCGACACTCAACACGCATCTGTCATGTCGAGCGCAGCGCAGCGCAGTCGAGACATCTGGTGACGAACGTGATATGCTTTTCGTCCGTAACCAGATTTCTCCGTTCCGGTCCACATTTCGTGGACCTCCAGTCGAAATGACAGGGCTTACGAGTCATTTGTTTAGGAGTCCGTTCGGCTCCGCTTACGATATTCGTTATCAACGTTCGTCTTCCGTTGGGTCGGTCCGGCTCACATGAAATCCTCCATGTGGACATGAATCGTCAGCGGTGCGCCGCCTAGGCGTTCGATTTTGAGCTTGCCGCCTCCCGTGTTGGTGATCTTGACGCGGTTGCCCTTGAGATAGCCTCGGTCGAACAGCATCTTCGAGCCGCCTCCAGCCAGCGTGGCCTCTAAGCTCTGGCCTTTGAAGAGACCGGTTGCTTTGCCATCCACCCGCAATCCCAGTGCGGAGGCTATTTCTTTCATCGCTTGTGGGCGATAGAAGTCGTCCATGTTGACGTGAAGCGTCAACGGTGCGCCGCCCAGACGTTCGATGGCGAGCTTGCCCCCGCCGGTGTTGGTTATTTTCGCGCGGTTGCCCTTGAGATAGCCTTTGTCGAACAGTATCTTCGAGCCGGTTCCGACCCCGGCGTTCAGGCTTTGCCTGGTAAACAGACCGGCGGCTTTGCCGTCCACTTGCAGGCCCAGCGCCGAAGCGATCTCCTCCACAACCTGCGGGCGATAGTATTCGTCCATTTGGATATGAATCGTCAGCGCCGAGCCGCCCAGACGCTCGATTATGAGCTTGCCCCCGCCGGTGTTGGTGACCTTCACCTTCTGGCCCGCTGAAAATCCCCGTGTGCTGATGAGCGTTGATTTGCCCGAACCGCTCGGACCGACGATCGCACTTAAATGCTGCCTGGCGAACAGACCCGTTGACTTGCCGACAATCTGCATGCCCAGCGCCATAGCCATTTCCTCGACACCTTCAGGACGCATGAAATCCATCACATCGACAATAATCTTCAATGATGAGCCGCCCAGTCGTTCGATCTTGAGCTTGCCTTCCCCAACGTTGGTGATTCGGACCTTGTTCCCCGAGTCAAAACCGCGACTTCCCAGCAAGGTCGTCTTGCCCGCTCCGGTCGGTCCCAGGGTCGCCATGAGGCTCTCGCCCGCAAACAACCCCGACACCTTACCGTCCACCTGCAAATCCAGGGCCGAAGCGACGTCACTCACGCTTGCTGGTGGTGTACTGAAGAAATCGACCTGAGAAGGCGGGAGATATTGCCCGAACACGTTCTGTGCGTGAAGCACGATGACGCCAAGAATGATAACAAAACCTCTGGTCTGACGATTCATAGTCTTTTCCTCCTTATGATGGGTTGTTATTTCACGTTGACAAATTTTCTTCTCCCAGATCCTTCGGTCGGCTTCGCCTCACTCAGGATGACACATCGTGCTGAACGCGATGTGTCATTTGGCGGCTTCAATGAGTTTCTTCAGATCGATCTCGCCCATGGCCTTCTTAATCGTTTCCATCGTGGCGTTATCGCCGGTGATCTCGACGACGAAGCGGTCCCCTACGAAGATCCGGAACTCTCCATGCTTGGTCTGGCGGTCGTATTCCTCCATACCCTTGTAGCCTTGATAGGTCACTGTTTTCTCGTAGCCGGTATCGGTTTGCCGGTCGATCTGGGCCATGGTCCAGCCTGCGATGCCCATGCGCATGGGACCGCTGACATTACCGAGATCCATGATCATCAGTTCCAGCGTGGCGTCGCCAGCCTCGTAATCGGCCTGGGCCGCAGCCGCCTTGATCCCCATCATGCCCATTTGCCTTACATCGGTTTCGCCCCGTTTCATCCCGGCCAGCGTGGCGGGCAGGAAATCCTTGAGCGTGCCCGTCGAGACCGGTTCGATGTCCTTGCCCTGGTTCATGGC
>CAYZAT010000057.1:0-16391 GCA_964476475.1 uncultured Pirellulales bacterium | reverse complement strand
ATACAGGGATTTCTCCTACGCCGCCCAGATGCCCTACCATCCATTGCTCTGCGCCGCCCTGTACAAGATGCTCGATACGACGCACTATCTGCTTGTGGGCAGATTGCTCTCAAGTGGTTGTGATATCCTGGTGATGATTCTGATCATCGCGATTTACCGGCATGTCTTCAAGCCTTTTGCCATAACCGGCACGTTACTGGGCCTGGCGGGGGTTGTTTTGTATCTCTTCAATCCGCTGGTCGATTACGCCAACGGTTACGCCTGGAACCATGATGTGGTCGTCTTGTGCATCGTATTGTCTTTGTGGTTATTTATCTCAGCGGATTTTCAGAAGAAATCCGGATATTGGCGCATAGCCGCCATCGGCGCCTTGCTGACATTCGCCACATTCATGCGCATCACGACGGTTTTAGCCGAACTGCTGTTTTTCGTCGTTATCCTGGCTTCCCCGGCTAAATCCATCAAACAGAGAGCTAAAAACGCCCTGCCCTTTTTAGCCGCGTCGGCGGCGGTGGTGATGTGGCCTTTGTGGGTCATCGCCCAGGCCCCGAAAGCGTTCTTTCTCAATCTCGTCAAAATCCCGGCATTCTACGGCCGATGGCTGCACGAGATCGGAATGGTCCATAACAAAGTCGGCCTGACATTAGCGTGCTTAATGACGCCGGGTTACTTTGTTTTAATCGCCCTGCTGGTTTACCTGTTTCTCGCCGGGTTCATTCTTCGCCGTAAATTGAAGATTGCGGACAGGAACAGCTTGCGGCTTGTCGTTCTGCTACCGGTCGTCTTTTTTGTGGTCGCCCTGATTCCACCGACGATATGGCGGCAATATCTGGCGATTCCGGTCCCGTTTCTGGTGATCGCCCTGGCTTTTCCTCTTTCCTATTTGAGACGGCTGAGCGATAAAGGCAATATCAGCCGGCAGTTCAAAATAGCATCGGTCTCCATGGGCGTCGGTGCGCTGCTCGCCATCCTCGCATATCCGTTTGTTTTATTTCGGACACCCATAGCCCTTGTGCCGGAAAAATGGGTTCCGATCGACCTGCACAGGGTTTCAGAAGATATCGTCGGCAGGGCGAAAGAGCCCAAGCAAATTCTCACCTTAGCCCCCCTGCTGGCGCTCGAAGGCGGCGGCAAGATTTATACGGAATTGTCCGCAGGCGCCATTATTTATCGAATCGCCGATTATCTCACTCCTCATGAACGACAAATCACGCACACCGCCGGGCCGAAGAATCTTCCCGCCCTCATAGAAACCACGTCTCCTTCGGCCGTGATCCTCAGAGTCGAAATGCCCCGTCTTGAGCAACTCATCAGCGAAATTATCGTCCAGCCCGACTGGGAAAAAGAAGAATACGAAAACGGTCCCATCGTCTATTTCAGTCCATAATCCTGATACGATAAGCACCGAACCTCTCTTCTCTTTCTTCCGGCTATATTGAGAATTTCTGAAAAAGAAAATCAAATCCCAATATTTTGTATTGACCCTTTGTTAAAGCCACGATATGTTGTGGAAAGTCGTCGGTTTGCTCCCTTGTGGGGCATCGCAAGAGGGAACCCGGTTGGAATCCGGGGCTAACCCGTAGCGGTATGTAGGAACGACAGCCATCATAAGCACTGCGATTTGAGAGCGGGAAGCGATGGCCGGTAGGACGCCGATTTGGAATAATCGGAACGCCTATAAGCCCGAAGACCTGCCGACGACCCGTACCGATGCGATACGGAATGACAACCTGGCTTTCGAGGGTAAAGCCGTTGTTCGCCAAAAGTGCTAATAGCGATGGGTTACATGGCAGACTCCGGCGTCAATCCTCTGAATGCTTTTCCGCGTGGAATCATGTTGTCATAATTTTTGAAAAGGATGTCGTTACGGGCTGTTTGCCTAGGCTTGCATAAGGATATGCACTATGGGATCGGTTAAAACCAAGGTCGTATTGATTCGGGCCACGGACGAGGCGGAGGGATTAATTGCCTCTGCCGGAAAACTATGTTACGCGCACGACAGTCAAAAAGTTTTCCGAACCGACTCGAACGATTCCGGCCAATTCGTGCAAAAACTGATGCAAATGGGCCATGAAAGCCCGATCGAACACGTCGTTTTTACCTTCTATATCGAAGGCATCTCCCGTGCTATGACCCATCAATTGGTGAGGCATCGTCTGGCAAGCTACTCCCAACGCAGCCAGCGATACGTGGACCATGATGCGTTTGATTATGTGGTTCCGCCGCGTTTACAGGGCAAGACGGTTGAGATGGACGGCGAGCGTATCGACGCCGTCGCTTATTTCGAGCAGACGATGGCCCTGATTGCCGAACGCTATGCCAAACTCCAGGAGGCACTCGGCCCGAAGGGAGAAACAAGCAACGAGGACGCCCGATACATCTTGCCGAATGCCTGCGAAACGAAAATCCTGATGACGATGAATGCCCGGGAGCTTTTGCATTTTTTCGAGGAGCGGTTGTGCGTCCGCGCCCAATGGGAAATACGCCGTGCGGCCGAGCAAATGCTGCAGCTCGCCAAGGGGGTGTGCCCTTCCCTTTTCGCCAAAGCCGGGCCCAAGTGCATCCGGCTCGGAGGGTGTCCGGAAGGGACGCGATCCTGCGGAAATTATGACGGGATCAGAAGGAAATACGACGCCGAATATAAACGCGAAATGGAACAGCAATTCGTCGATCTACCATGCAAAGCCCATCACCAAAGTGTGCACGTCAAAGATTAAGTGCCGGATACGTCCATGTCTATACGGGCGACGGCAAGGGCAAGACCACCGCGGCCATTGGGCTCGCTATACGGGCCGCCGGGGCGGGTCTGCATGTACTTTTTACGCAATTTATCAAAGGAATGACCAGCAGCGAAATCGCCGCCCTGCAAACGTTCTCCGATCAGATCACCGTCCGGCAATACGGCCGAGGCCGATTCATCCGCGGCGGGCCTTGCCGGGAGGACATCGGCGCCGCCGAGCGGGGGCTGGTTGAGATCGAACGGGCACTTGTCGAAGGCGATTACGACATGATCGTCCTCGATGAGGCCAATGTGGCCGTTCAATGCAATTTGTTCTCCGTTGACAAGCTGGTCGAACTGATCGCATCGAAACCGCCGGACATAGAGATGGTCATTACAGGTAGAAATGCACCTTCTTGTCTGCTGGACTATGCCGACGTGGTTACAGAGATGAGGGAGATCAAACATTATTACCGCAAAGGCATTATGGCCCGCATCGGAATCGAGAAATAAAAGGAGTGAAAGATCATGAAGGGATCGTGCAAGAAGAACTCAGTCCGGTTGACCCGAACAATCTTCGTTCTTTTGTTCTATCTTGCCGGCTTAACTTGTGCCGAGTCATTGACATTACCCGTGAATCAGCGTCCCGATTGGCTGCAACGAGACGGCATTGTCATGGCGGGCAGTTGGGAGCCGTTACTGTTCCGCGTTCGGCGCGATGGTAGCGAGGGTTACACGCCTACGGCGGAGCAGCAAGCCGCCTATGTGAGGGAACACAGCCCTGAGATGATCGCCGAACTCAAGGCCCTCGGCGTCAATTTCATCATGATGCACTGCTATAAGGGCGCCGGTCTTGACGCGGAACGTCAGAGTATGGCCGATGCGGTTCACTTTGCTTCGCTCTGCCGGGGCGCCGGCTTGCGTACAGGGGTGTACAACTATAGCGGGGCTTTCTTGTGGGAGCCACTGTTTAAGGAGACGCCGCAAGCCCGGGATTGGGTCTTGATCGGTACGGACGGCAATCCGGTCACGTACGGATCGGCGACCTATCGCTACCGCTGGAACCGGAACCACCCGGACGCTCAGGCATTCTACCGGCAACTCGTCCGATTTGCGGTCCGGGATATTCGAGCCGACCTTCTGCACTTCGACAACTACGGGCACGGTCCCGGTTGGGATGCGAACTCCGTACAACGGTTTCGGGACTATCTGAGCGATACGTTCACCCTCGATCAGTTGAAGAAAATGGGAATTGATAGCTTGAGGACGGTCCAGCCTCCGATAGCGGGAACGAAGGATCTGCTGCAAAGGGCGTGGCTGGAGTTTTGCTGCCGGTCGCTCGCCGCTTCGTATCACGACATGAGCCGGTACGCCCGCTCGCTCCGCGAAGATATCCTGATCGAGTGCAATCCCGGCGGTCCGGGTCATCGGATTCGCCCGCCTGTCGATCACGGCCGGCTCCTTCAGGGAGGCGAGGCTTTCTGGGACGAAGGCAGAGCGCCCGGCTATACGAACGGGCAACTGCGCTCACGCATCCGCACGTATAAAGTCGCCCGGCGGATGGACAATATCGCCTTTGCCTATAGCACCAATCCCCTTGAGATGGCTGAATCCATGGCCTTCAACCGCGATTGCCTCGGGTGCATCTGCTGGTTCGAGTATGGCAGGATCGTCGTCAAGCCCGGCTCGAATGAGCCGATTACGAAAACCCTCGCTCCATTCATTCGTTTCTTTCACAAACGCCGCGACCTGCTGCGTCGGGCGAGCGTTGTTGCCGACGTGGCCGTTCTTCGCAGCTTCCCATCCCAGGTGTTCGCGGATTCCAAATATGCTCAACTGACCTATCGTGTCGAACAAGCCCTGATCGAAAACCGGGTTTGCTTTCAGATCATATACGATCATCACCTTAACGATCCGGCCCGCTACCCCGTACTGGTTCTGGCAGGGTGCGTGGCGCTGTCCGACCCGCAGATCAGGCAAATCAAGCAATACGTCGAATCCGGCGGGCGGCTTTGTATTGTGGGTCCCGTTGCAACGCACGATGAGTGGATGTTGCCGCGAGGAAAACCGGTGCTGAACAACCTGCCGAATGATAGAGTCATACGCATCGGGGAAAACGACGACGTCATCAGCGGGGTCCGCCATGCCTGCGGCGAGAGGCTTTCCGTATCGGTCCAGGGGCCACACGGATTGTGTTCAGAACTGACCGAGCAGCCCGGCAGACGCCTCATTCATTTGGTGAATTACCGGGACGACGGCCCTGTCAAAGATATCTCAATCAAGCTCCGCCTGCCTGATAAGCACCGTATTCAAGCGGTAACACTGGTGAGTCCGGAACGAGAGAACGATCTTAAATTGGACTTTCGGGAACAAGCCGGCATGGCGACTTTTAACGTACCACAGGTGAAAACATACGAAATCGCTGTCATCACGTTGAAATAGAGCCTATGATGGGCAGTACACTATGATGGATCATTTACATCGGAATTGTTATCGAAATAATCGATTAATTCTTTCGCGATGCTGTTTATTACCGTTCGGGTTTGACCGTTGGCGCTATTGACGAGGATGGAGAAGATATAGTCGCCCTGGCCCGTGCTGCATACACCCGACAATGACCGGACGCCGTTGATATAACCGGTTTTACCCCGAATTTTGCCTTTGTATTGTTCTTCTTTAAAGTAGCCGCTAATGGTCCCATCGACTCCCCCTATGGCCAGCGAATCTCGATAGATCGGCCAGTCCTCGCTCTCGTAAAGGCTGGATAGAACCGTGGTGATCGTATAAGCCGTCAGCTCGTTCTGCCGGCTCAAGCCGCTGCCGTCGTCGAGATAGAACTGGCTCTTATCGATACCCAGTTCCATAAGGTAATCCGCGACCCGTTCTCGTCCTGTCTCCCAACTGCCGTTTTTGCCATCCGGATTGGTGTGAGCGGCAATCGTTTTGAGCATCGCCTCGGCCACGAGGCCCAGGCTGTTCTTGTTGCACCGCTTGAGGCAATCGGCCATCGACGTTGTGAATTCGATCAGTGGGCTGAAATCGTTCCCGTCATCGAACGTTTTTTCCACAAGCTGACCCTGGGCATTGATTCCCGTGGCCACGAGGTGCTCGAACAGCAAAAAGCCGAAGAATGCGGCGGGCCGTTCTATCGCCACGTCGAACGGTCCGACGGCGTCTTTGCATTTACCGAAGACGATCAACGTATTCGGGTGACGGTTGCGGTACGTGCCCACGGCGCCGTCGCCTTTCGATATCGATGCGACGTTATTCACAAGGGATACGAACATCGTTTGCGGATCGACAAAAATCGCAACCTTGCCCTCCACCTTCTTGGCGCTGATTTTCACGCAATTGTCGTTGTAGTTCAGGCCGCTCACCTCGCAGGCGTACCACCTGTTTAGGTCCCTGGCCGGCCAGCTCGGGTGGACGCGCTCATTATCAAAGACCGTGCTGTCAACAATAATGCTATCGATCTTTTCGATGCCTTCGGACTTCAGGGCGTGCGAAATATCCTTGAATATCCAGCCCGGCTCCCGGCCATACCAGCTATCCTTCCTTTCGTCGCCCAGGAGCGGATCGCCGCTGCCGATGACGACCAGCGTGCTGCCGCAGAGTCCGACCTTTGTTCTGTACACAAAATCCGCTCCCAGGTACTTGAGTGCCGCCGCACCGGTGATGATCTTCATATTCGAGGCCGGGATCATTAATTCTCGTGCATCGTGATCGTAAATCGTCTTACCGGAATCCGCTTCAATGATGTGAATGGAAAATCGGACTCTCTGCTCCAAAGATTCACGAATGATACGATCGATCTTGCCGGTTAGATCGACCCTGACTTCAGGCTGATTTTCGCCCAGTGAAACCGATGTGGCCTCGACCGGCGTCGCGCACCATACTCGGGGGATGATTGGCGCAAGATGGCTGCTGTAAAGCGCCAATCCAAGCCCAATCAATAAATTCTTTATTTGCGTTCTCATAGGGACATGTATTATTCCGCAAACACGGGGGTGCATCAATATTTTTTCTACATTAGATGCTTTTTTTTAACATGTCCCTTCCAGACTGCAGCCTGATCCGCCGTCGCAACGCCTATCCGACCTATCCATTGAAAGGATTTGAGGTTGCAGGACGTCGAGATTCAAAGTAAACTGCTTTGTCAGCCTGATAGGGATAAAAAATAATGAAAGAAAAGGCAAAATTAGCGGAACAGAACGCGGATGGGACGTATCCTAAAAACAAGCCGCGTCCTTCCGGCGACAGCAAGGAGCCGTTGGAACAAAAGCGGCATGCGCTCGTCGCGCGGCTTAAGGCCGGAGATCGTGCAGCGGCGTCCGATCTGGTCGATGAGTACTACCAGCAAATATATCTGTTCATGCGGAGACTCGGCCACGATCGTCAGAGCAGCGAAGATCTGACACAGGAAGTGTTTTTCAACGCCTGGCATCATATTGGACAGTTGAAGGACGAAAGAGCATTGAATAGCTGGCTCTATCGCATTGCGAGCAACGTCTCGAACTTGTACTGGCGACGACATAAACATAAAGAAGTGATCGGGATTGAAAATATTAATGCCCCGGAGGTCAGCACGGGCCGGAACGATGAATTTGGGCATTATGAGCAGTTGGAACAATTAAATTACGCTGTAGCCCGGCTGCCGGTAAAACTAAAACAGACGGTCGTTCTTCATTATATGCAGCAATTGACGATTGCCGAAGCGGCCCAGGTCGCGGGCATCAGGCAAGGAACCTTCAAAAGCAGGCTCAACAGGGCCCTCAAGGCTCTCAGAAAAAGGGTTACATGATACAGGCTCCCACGGACGCCGTTACCTGCGGGCCCTATGAAAAAGAGAATGGCTATGGACGAAGAGCAAATCCAACACCTCCTGATGGAATTGGGTCCCCGGCTGACCGAACCGGTCCCACCCGATCTCGGCGAGCATATCAAGCAGCGCATCCCACACCGTCTGGCCCGGCATAAAATCAGTTGGGATACCGTCAATATCATCATCGACTTGAGATTGAGCAAATCCGTTGCCGCCGCGGTGATCGTCATTGCCCTGGTTTTGTTGCTGAACCTCTTTGGAGATCGAAATTCACCGATGGGCGGCATCGTCCAGGATGGCGTTCTTCTGGTCAAATACTGGGGAAAAGCCGGAAAAATCGACCTTTCAGCGGTAAAAACGAAATACGAGCACCTGCTCGAACGCGGAGAAGAAGTCGTTTGGTACGGGGATTTCGTCGATCCGAAAGATAGCCATGCCGTGCTAATGCACCAGAAGCTCACCGACGGCACCTACATCGTCACATTCGCCGATGGGCATGAAAAAGAAGTCGATTCGGAGGAATTGATCCGGTTTATGGCCCGCATGTTGCGACGAAAACCGAATTGACCACGACTTAGCGGGGGAAAATCAGGAAATTATCGCTTGAGTTCGCGCCAAGCATGTGTTAAAATGGTGAAATGTATAGGTGACAGTCTAAACAGACATTTTTCTGATATCTGAAGGAGAATTGAATATGAGCAAGAAAAGAGGGTTTACTTTGATCGAGCTTTTGGTCGTCATCGCGATTATCGCGTTGTTAATGGCGATTTTAATGCCGGCCCTGCAACGCGTGAAAGGCCAGGCGCAGGCGATTTCGTGCCAGGCAAGATTGAGAGAATGGGGTCTAATCTTCAAGTTGTACACGGACGATTATGACGGCTATTTCAACGAAGGCTGGGGCAGTGGGGCCAGTACATTGTATCCAAATGCGTTGAGATCCTATTATAAGAATAATTATGAAATGCTTTTATGCCCGACGGCCACGAGAGAAATGGAAAACAGCAATGACTGGGGTACGTTTAAAGCCGCTTGGCGCGAGATGGCTGGAACTCGTTATGTCTTCAGCTACAATATCAATTCCTGGACGAACTATATGCACGGGGATCGAGGTGATCGTTGGGAAGAATGGTTCTGGAAAAATGTCAATAACACAACGGCTATCGCGCCGGGAACCCGAACCCCCACCGGCAAGTCCGTGAGTCTCAATACGATACCGGTTATCGGAGATGGGACATGGCACGATGCCTGGCCGCGGGATACCGACGCGCCGGCGCAGACGATGGATGCCTTTGGAATCGGCGACCGGGGTACGAGCGGCGAGATGAACCATTTTTGTATTGACCGTCATAGCGGAAATGTGGGGATGCTCTTTATGGACTGGTCCACACGGCGGGTTGGTCTCAAAGAACTTTGGACGTTGAAATGGCACCGATCATACGTCACAACCGGCGCCTGGACGAAAGCCGGCGGCGCCATGCCCGAAGATTGGCCCGTGTGGCTGAGAAACTACAAAGACTACTAAGAAAAAATGAAGCACTCGCAAAGGCCGGCCCTGAAAAAGCCGGCCTTTTTTACTTCGTCTTCGATCTTAGAAACAGAGGGAGTGACACCATGAGCAAATCTAAAGGTTTCACATTGATTGAGCTTCTGGTCGTGATCGCGATTATTGCATTATTGATGGCGATTCTCATGCCAGCCCTCCAGCGGGTCAAAAAACAGGCGAAATCGATTCTCTGTCAGGCCAATCTTAAGGAATGGGGGCTGGTCTGGGCGATGTACACCGATGAAAATGACGGGCAATTCCCGGATTATCTCGGCGGCAACTGGATGTCGAAATTGCTGGATTATTATTCAAACACGGAGAAGCTGCTCTTTTGCCCGATGGCGACAAAAACTCAGTCGGAGGGGGCGGAAGTACGCTTTTCGGCGCTCGAGGGCGGAGGCGGAAGCTACTCCCTGAATGAGTGGATTTACGATAGCGATGATACCAGCGGCGGCCGAGACCTCGATTTTTACTATAGGAACATTAACCATAAAGGTCTCAATAACACACCGGTGATGGCGGACGGGGCCTGGCGGGCGGATGGACAGCCCTTCCCCACGGATAGCCCTCCGTCCTATGATGGCGAGCCGCGCTCGGGGGTAGGGACATCGGGAGATGAAATGCGCATTTTCTGCATCGACCGGCACGAGGGCGCCATCAACGTTTTGTTCATGGATTGGACGACACGGAAGGTCGGTCTCAAGGAGTTATGGAGCTTGAAGTGGCATGCCGGTTTCGATACCGCCGGACCGTGGACGATGGCCGGAGCGGCCATGCCCGAAGACTGGCCGGAATGGATGAGACATTACAGGGATTATTAAGAACAGCTCTGAGCTGCTTACCGGCGATGGCGAGGGCTTTCAGGTCAATAGATAATCGCTGTGGCCTCTTTAATTTTCGCAATCACATCCTGAGGATCGGCGGAGTACGGCACGAAACCATCGAAGCCTTTTTGGAGTAAAGCCGCCGATTCCAAATCACTAAGCTGATTGGCCAGTGCGATCACCTTGATCGTTCGCAAATCTTCATCCTCACGAATCCCTCTGCAAATGCCGACGGCATTGATGTCCTCGGCCAAGAAGCTGACGAGTATGACATGGGGAGAAAACGCCTGAACGACAGCGCCGGTCTCAAAGGTGCTCCCGACGATTTGCACGTCATAGTCGGCCTTGGTTCGGAGAATATCCGCCAAAGCGGAGGCCGTCTTGTCGTTACTGTCTGCAATGAGCACGCGGATCTTCCCAACCGCCAATTCCTCGGTCGGCATATTATGGACTTTCATGAAACGAACCAATTCGCTGACGGGTATGCGTCGATCCTTACTGCCGGGGATGCGATAGCCCTTGAGTTGGCCCTTGTCAAACCACTTTGAAACGGTTCGCGGCGCCACGTGACAAATTTTCGCCACATCGCCCGTCGTTAGTACATTCTTGCCTTTCGCCATATCTCGATTCCCACAAGTGCGTCTTTAAAGCATCTTTATCTTCGGTTGTTGAGCGAGGACGATTTAATAGAACCCCTGGATTTTGGGCCTTAACTATGAATAAACAGTGATTTCCGACAAGGGAGGTCCCATAAGCGACCCTAAGAAGGGATATCTCAAAGCGTTGCACTGGGACTCGGAATTGTTTTTGATTTGGATCCTTGAGCCGGTAGAATCCTATTGAAGGTTGTCTGGTAATCCTATGAGGAGATTTCGATATGCAGATATATTTGTCCCGGCCGGATGTTACCGACAGAGAAATTGAGGCGGTCTGTGCCGTGTTGCGAAGCCCTGATCTTTCCTTGGGGCCTCAATTGAGCGCTTTTGAGAAAGCCTTCAGCAAGTATATCGGTCGAAAACGGGCCATCGCGGTCTCGAATGGAACCAGCGGGTTGTTTATGTGTCTGTCGGCGTTGGGGATCGGGCCGGGGGATGAGGTCATCACGACGCCGTTCACTTTCGTTTCCTCGGCCACGTCAATTATGATGGTCGGCGCCAAACCGATTTTTGTGGATATCGATCCCGTCAGCTTGAATATCGATCCGGCCCAAATCGAATCCAAAATAACGGAGAGCACAAAGGCGGTTTTACCGGTTGAGGTTTTCGGCAATCCGACCGGCCTCGATGACGTCTGCGAAATCGCATCCAGACATAATCTCGCCGTGGTAGAAGATAGTTGTGAAGCCCTGGGCTCGGCGTTGAATGCAAAGAAAGCCGGGGCGTTCGGCACGATGAGCGTTTTTGCCTTCTATCCCAACAAGCAGATCACCACGGGCGAGGGCGGTATGATCCTGACCGATGCGGATGATTTGGCGGAGATCTGCTTATCCCTCCGGAATCAGGGAAGGGGTAAAGACACCGGTTGGCTGGCGCATGAAAGACTCGGTTATAATTTTCGGCTCAGTGATATCAATTGTGCCCTGGGTATCGTGCAATTATCGAGAATCGATGACATCAAAGCCAAACGCCAACGAGTGGCAAAGTGGTACCGGGAAATGTTAGCCGGTGATGAGCGGCTGGTGGTCCCGGCTGAACCGGCGGATTGTGATATGAGCTGGTTTGTCTTTGTCGTCCGTCTCACAGATGAATTCACTATCGAGCATCGCAACCGAATTCTACAACAAATGACGAGCCGACATATCCAGGTCGGCAATTACTTCCCCCCCGTGCATTTAATGCCGTTCATCGCCGAACCATTCGGCTATCGGCCGGGAGATTTTCCAATCGCCGAATCCGTCAGCCAAAGAACCATCGCCCTGCCCTTCCACAACCATCTGACGAAGGAGCACATCGATACGGTTTGCAGCACGTTAAAAAACAGTATCGATCAGTGTGAATGACGTATTTCTGAATTTCGCATTTGGCATCTGATACTCCATTTCTTACATATTGAATAGAGGCATATGTGTGAGACCGGCTGGGGGGGAACAGCCGATACGACAATGTTTCATTGGGAAGGGAGAATTATGGGGAGCGGCTGGAGAAGTAAACTCATTTGCATGCTGATTGTCTATTGCGCCGGCTTCGCCACGGCCATCTATACCCTGGCGCCCGCCCCCGGAAGCAGCGGACACACCAGCCTGGGCGGATTCGTCAGTCCTTCGGAAAAGGGCTCGCGGATCACGAGAGGGGAATTTGTCGAATCGTTTAACGCCGGGATGCACAAGTGCGTCGATTTCGGCAAAGAGGCCGCCCGCCGGACGGCGGAATCTCTCAAAAAGAAAATTAAAGAGATGCGCGAGGAAAAGTAAAATCCGGCTCACAATCCGCTCTTAGGACATGTCACTGATTTGCTTATTGAACATCCGCAACTGGACATCAATGGCGCTGAGGGCCCAGTCGATGTAATGCAACTGGTGCGCGGGGCGATGGTGGCCTTCATTCATAAGCCCTTCCTTGACGGCTTTCACAAATTTGCCAATCGTCTGAGGACTAATTTGCGTCGGTTCGGCGGCCCATCGCTTTAATTCCTCGTATTGTTCCTGTAATTTAGGATTGTCTCGCAACTGCTCCGAGGTTAGGTAATCGCCGGGATTGTAGGCCAGTTGCAATCCCTTCAGGCACATGATCAGCGGCTCGAAATTGGCCCTTCGATCCAGACGGATAAACTTGTATTGCTGCACGTACGTCGTCGCTTGCGCCGGGGGCTTGTTGGCAATATCGTCGCCGCCCAGATACCACCGGCGTTTGCTGGTTCTGGCAAAGACCAATTCCTCGCCCAGTTGATATTGCTTAATCTCATCATAGCCCATTCTCGATACCCACATTCTTCCGGTATGCCTTCGCTCGGGACCGCCGCCGAGGACAAGCAGACATTTGACAAAACTCAGCGGCAGAATTTGCTGGCTGTTTAGCTGATTTTTTCGAAGCTGGAGAGAAAGGTGCAAACTGTGCGGTTGTACATCATAGAAATTGGCAATCTCGTGAATAAGTTGGCTAAGCAGCCAGGGATCGGCCGTGGCGGGGCGCGATAATTCCCCCTCGATGTTCAATCGTCCCGGTGCAAGCTCCAAAAAGCCCCGTCGTCGTCCCTGGTCGGTGGATCCGGTGTGATCGTCGATGTATCCACCGAGCTTCCACGACAAGACGTCCAAGTGAAAATCGTAAAAGTACACAAAACCATCATACACCGGATCAACTGCTTTTCGCATACTTCTCTGGGGCTCCACCGCGGCCGCACCGAGATTGCTCAACTCGACCTCGATTCCGAGCGGAGTCAGTCCGGGATGGAAATTCGAACGAATCCGTTCCAGGTTGGCATGCGCGACGCGGGTCTCGAACATGCTCTTCGCCGCACGCACGGCGTACTTCACATAATTAATCAGATCGTTTTGTTGATAGGGCATCGTCTGGAGGCATTCATTCACGATCAATCCAACCGTCTGAGGATTTGTATTAATCATGTGCAGGGCAATAAGCAGACTGACTGACCGCTTGAAATATCGTTCCGATGTGCGCATCCGCTCCAGCTCGAAGCGGTATCGGGACTGGATGCGCTCATCGAGCTGATTGAGTAAAATCTGCTTGACAACCAACTTGAGATAATTCTTGATGAAAGGCTGGGCTTCCGGGACATCGCGCAAGTGTTTGATGCTTGGCCGGGGACGATCGAGTTCGTGTTCCAGGTAATAATCGCTCACGGCGTCGGAATGATAATGGCTCATGACCAGATCGCGTTCAGTGGTCGCGATCAGTTCCCTTTCGGCTCGACGTTCCAGATCCGCATCCACCGTTCGTTCGCCAGGGCGTGTACGCTTCTTGATGAACTTCTCGATGCGCTTTCGCAGCCACAATTCATGGATGAGATTCACATGGAATCGGTCCCCAAAGTGCTTTTCCATGGAATCGTGAGAGACGAGATAGGCATGGGCTTCAACGGGACCATTGGCCGTATTGACTCGCACGGTCTCTCTTTCGTAACGTTTGCCTTCGTATCGGTCGATTTCCGTCATCGCGGCGGCGGGAATATCATAGATGACCAATCCTTCGATCTTTGAGGACGGTGATGCAATGGCGTAGAAATAGACGTCATCGGGGCTGACCCGCCGATATTGGGGCAGCAGGGCCGGTTCGACAAAGAGCGTGTCTCTATTGATTTTCGAGGGCCTTTTAGAAAAACTCAGGCCGCACACCGATTGGAGAATTCTTCTGTCCCGCAACGAACCATAAACAAAGAGATTGGTTTTCCTCTTATCCATATTGTGTCTCTTTCCCCTCGAGTTCCTTAGTTTTTGAGGATTTTAGTGTGTCTTGCGAATGCGTCGTCTTAGCTCGAACAATTCTCTGAACGCACGGAAAATGACTCGGAATTTCGCCCCCGTCTGCGCCCCGGCCGTTCGAGGATAATGATGAACGCCTTTTTGTGTGATCCGGTACCCCCTGTGGGCGGCCCGCGCCAAAATTTCCGCATCAATGAGCGCCCCGGTACTGGACATTTCAATCTGATCGAAAATTTCCCTCTTGTACAGCTTGAAGGCACAATCAATGTCCCGAAGTTTCAGACCGAACAGCAGACAGACCAGCTTTGTCCAGCACCATGCGTTGATTTTACGGATGATCGAGTCCCGGCGATTCAAGCGATAACAGCTTACGACATCATACCGTTCCATGAGCGGCAGCAAGGACGGCAGTTCATTCATATCAAACTGGCCGTCCCCGTCGGTGTAGAAAACAAGTTCTTTGCTCGCCGTTTTGAAGCCGGATTGGAGCGCCGCTCCGTAGCCGAGATTCCGCGGATGATGCACAACCTTCACTCTGCTTTCTCGACCGGCGATTTCATCGGCGATGTGCCCCGTCTCATCCGTACTGCCGTCGTCGATGATGATGATTTCAAAATCAACGCCAAGTTTTTCCAGAACGGTCCGCGCGTTTTCAACGGTGCGGGCGACGTTCTGCTGTTCGTTGCAACAGGGGAAAAAGACGCTGATTGCGACCATCACCACCTCCGATCCTGGACCATTCGGATCATTTCATCAATGCATTTTTTCTCCTCAACGGTATAGAATCCTTCGAGGTCCGCGTTTTTCTGCCTTCGGGCGAGGCTCCGCAAATGTAAGCAAGCCAGACGCGCCGCATCCACCCTGAGCCGGTGACCGTCCTGTCGGGACCATTGTTCCCGGTTTTCTATGTATTCGTCGAAGTACGCCTGGCAGAACGTATCGACTTCGGCGCCGAGCTCCGAAAAGTGCATTCCGAATGTCAATATTTCCATCATGGGCGTCGAGGACGGATTCATTTCGAAGGCTTTCATGGCAAAATCCAGCCCTCTCTTTTTCTCGGCCTTTTCGGGGTGATAGAGCAGGCAGATACGAGCGCGAATCAGGTTGGCGTGATATTCATCGGGATAGATCGTACTCCCGTCAAATATGCCGTCGTAGAGTTCTTTGCCACGTTGCGTTCTTATGTCAACATATACCCGCTGCCTTCTATTATGGAAAATGACGCGCCACGAAGGATGATGTTCGAGTCCCTTTATGGCGTAATATTTCGGTTGTTTGTCCGGATCATCGAAGACCGCTGAGGGCATAAGCACGACCCAGACATTTTGAGCTCGAAGCTGTTCATCCATCCACTGGCCGATCCGGTTAAAATCGTCAACCGTGATTTGTTGATTTCTTACTCTGCTGAGCTCCATAATCCGACCTGTTTCCGGGCCGCCGGCCATAATGTGCGACCAGCGATCGAACGCGTCACGGTTATACGCCGCCTGCGCCCTGCCGTCCATAAAGAGCTGGAGGGGGGTTTTACCCGTTTCAGGATCGGGTTCCTGGCCCCAGGCGATAAAACCGCCCTCGGTCCAGTAGTTGAACATCTTCCCGTCCAAATGGTTGTCCTTGATAAACTTCATGGCGTAGAACGGTTTGGCGTCGGAGGCGGTCATTCGCATAAAGACCGAGCTGAACTTCGGATCGGCGTGCCAGGGATCCAGATACACACGCTTGAACTTGAGCCCCCAGCCGGCGCCGAGGAACAAGACGACGACGGCGCCGATCACGGATACAAACAGTTGTAAGCCGGCCGGCATGGCCGGAACGGTGAGTTGTTTTCGAGCATGGAAATTTCGCGCCGCCGAAACCGCATGGACAATCTGCTCGATGAACATCGCAATGATCGGGCAGGCGGCGATCCCCGCAATCGGGATGAACCGGCGAGACCGAACCGCCATGTAGATCGCCAATCCGGCAATTGCGATAATCGCCAAATCAATTTTCGGTAGCTGATAATCCCGCTGCGTGCGTATTTGTTTTCTGCCTTTGACGGCTTCATTCATCATCTTCCTCAAATGCGGCAATCCGAACCAGACAAAAACGGCCAGCACGTTCAC
>CAYZAT010000056.1:0-16420 GCA_964476475.1 uncultured Pirellulales bacterium | reverse complement strand
CAATGATCCCGACAAGAAGGAAACCGGTCGCATTGAGACTCAACGCCAGATGCCTGAAGAGACTGAAGAATCCCCCCACCCAGCCGAGCAGATGCAGCCATAAAAGGAAACACCCCAGACTGACCAACGTAATGAGCAGGATCTTGATACTGATGTTGTATTCCTCCACAAGAAAGTTAAGGACGAATATGCCCATCCAGCCCCCCCCGATCATAACATCGTAATTGGAAGAATTTCCCCCAATCAAATACATCAGCACGGCGGCCGCCAGCGCCGCGATAATCGTGGGCACGTAGAGGACTTTCGGTGTCCAATTGAAGATCACGAGCCAGTCATTAATATCCGGATCGAGCTTCATGGCTTTCTCCATTCTCAATCTCGTCCGGAGCGTTCGATGCAGGATAAACCAGGCGATGACTGCGGCGACAAGAAAACCCGCAGCAATATAAACGGCGATCATCTGGTTCGAGGTCCAGCTCATTTCCTTCACCTTCGGCACCGCGTAACGAATGATAGCCCATATCCCCACAACTGCACCGAGCAGCGCGATACACAGGATAACGATGATCATATTCCGGCGTTTCGGCTTGGGCTTGCCTTGCTCTTCAAGCTTTTGAATCGGATCGACACTTTGATTATCTTCAAGGTTCTGAGGCTCTTCGACGTTTGGGCCTTCCATGATATGTCCTTTCTAAGACGATACGAATACGTGTATCAGAATATCAGCTTACGAGAAAGAAGGATACCAGGAAATCAGGGTCTCAGGAAGGAAAATTTCATCACCGGCACGTGCCTGATCTCCTGAGAACCGGATATCCGCCAACGGATCGCCGGATCCTCCGATCCCCTCAATCTTACGGGATATCCTCCGTCGGCACAATCGGTTCCCATCCAACTTTCGCCGCACCGAGAAGCGTGCCGCTCGCATAAGCCAGATCGACGAGAGCGATTTGATATTCGGCCAGGGCCCGGATCTCGGCGCTTTGGGAGTTGGCGAAATTCGCCTGGGCCTGGAGCACGTCGGTCGACGTATTCAAACCGAGCTCGAACTGGCGTTTCTCGGCTTTGAACAGCCGTCCATCCAAAATGGAGCTTTGCCGGCTGGCCAGGACGCGCTGCCAGTTCGCTTCGAGCTGATCGATGGCGTTGAGAACCTCCAGCTCAATCATCGCCTGGCGATTATCCCGGGTGGCCAATCGCTGCCGGCGTTGATACAATGCCTGTCGGAGCCGGCTCTTGGCCGCCTCATTTCCAAGCGGCACAAGCAACTGCAAACCGACCCGATGGTCCTCGAATCTTTTGTTGAACAGCAAATCATACGAATCATCCCGGCTCGCTCCGAGGCCGTTAACATTGTACGTATAATCCATCGTCACCAGAGGAAGGGCCTGGTTTTTCGCGTAAGCCACCCCGGCGACATCTTCGGCGATCTGCAATTCCAGCTCGAGCATTTCCATTCGATTATCAACCGCCGCGGCCACCAACCGCCCCCTCTCCAGCGCGTAACGCACCGGGTCCGGCTCGGTCCCCGGCACGAGCACGGTCGGCGTCTGCATCCCCAAACCCACTTTATTGAGCGTCCGCTTGAGATCGCGTTCCCGATCGCGGACTTCGTTCTCTGCGGTAATGATCGACTCCAACTGCTGCGCCACGCCGGCCTCGGTCCGAATCACTTCCACCTGCGGCTTATCTCCGGCCTTGACAAAACGAAGCGCCTGTTGATAGAGCGCATCGGCCAGATCGTATTGCTGCTTGCGAACCTCCAATTCCCGACGGGCCGCATACAGCCGCCAGTACACGCGATCCACCGCGGCAATCACCCGTATCACCTCAAGCTTCGTTCGGGCGTCGGTGATCTGCCGTTCATATTCGGCGATGCGAATCGAATAGGTGTTCGCGCGCTTTCCGGCGTTTCGAAGAAGGGGCTGACTGATCGAAAGGGACATATCCGAACTGTAAGACGGATCGAACACCGAAAAGGGAGAGCCCGTCTTCAGGCGATTGTCCGCCACGTCAAATCGGACCGTCCCGCCGGTTCGCAAGGGAACCTGAACGCCCAGACCCATGCCCAAGAAATCGGTCTGCGAGCCCGAAATTTCATCGAGAAACGAAGCGGTCGGCGTATCCACCTTGACAAAATTCATATAGGAATTAATGGCCGACTCGAACCGGGCTTCCTCGGCGCTGACCCTCTCGGCGGCGATAGCCGGACTAATAAGCTGCACCTTCAGATCGAGATTGTTCTCCAGCGTCAGCGCCCGGCACTGCTCCAGACTCAGCTCAAGCTCTTTCGCCGGGACATCGTTCACGTCGTTGGTATCGGGTCGAACCGGCTCCTGGACTTTCGCCTCGTTCAATTGAAGCGTTTTGACTTTCCGAAACTTTTCAGGGGGAATCCGGAGGGCGTAGGGATCCTCCTTACTAAAGAGATCGCACCCGCCGGCAAGACAGAGAATGGAAGCCAGAAGACACAAAACGGAAATCCTGATGGACGAGGGGCAGATTTCTGATTTACGATTTTCGATTTGTGATTTGATCCGCGCAGCGTCAGAAATCAACAATCGGCGATCGAAAATCGATGATTTTCCTTCCATCTTCCATGTTCTGCCTTCTGTCTTCTGTCTTCTGTGTTCTGATTTCTTTTTACTCATGTCTGAGGGCCTCAATAGGATCAAGACGGGAGGCTTTGATCGCCGGGAACATACCAAAAAAGATGCCGACGGAACCGGCAAAACCGAACGAGAGCCCGATGGCCCATAAGGGAATATAGGCCATATCCAGCTCGACGTTCGGAATATTGGCGATGGCCATCGTCAGGAGCTGACCCACGCCCACGCCGACCAGACCGCCGACGAAACAGAGGACCACCGATTCGATCAGGAACTGTGTGAGCACGGCGGTCTTTTTAGCGCCGACGGCTTTGCGCAGACCGATCTCGCGGGTCCGCTCCGAAACGGAAACGAGCATAATGTTCATGATCCCGACGCCGCCGACGAGAAGGGATATCCCCACGATGCCGCCGGCTACCATTGTGACGTAAAACGTGATTTTATTGAAGACTTCCAGGATGTTCTGGAGCGATTGAACCTCGAAATTATCGGGTTCTCCCGGCTTGATATTGCGCGTGCGCCGGAGGAAGAAGGTGATCTCCGCCCGCGCATCCTCCGAGACTTCAGCGGATTTACTCTCGGCTATAACTCCGACCCATAGATACTGCCTGAGCTTATAACTGGTCTTGAAGGGAATAAAGATTTCAGAACGCTCCTGGTCCCCTCCGCCGAACAATCCTTCCGGACGCGGCTCCACCACGCCGACGATATAAAACGTGTTGTGACCGATGAGAATGGGCTCGCCGATGCAGTCGCGGTCAAGGCGAAGGTCGTTGCGCAACTTCGGATCGATCAGGCAGACCTGACGCACCTGCATTTCATCAATGACCGAAAGCGGCCGTCCGAGCATCACCGGACGACTCTCGATTTGATGACAGGCGGGTTCAATACCATTAATCCTTACATTCTCGACCGACTTTTCACGGTAGCTAACCGTATAGCTTCCGGGCGAGGTCTGGCGGCCAAACCGTTTTACAGATGGGCAATGTTCGAGCATGCCGTCACATTGCTCAGGCAAAAAACGAAGCGTCCAATAATTAGCATGTTGCTGAGGCCCTCGGTCGGGACGTCTGGGTTGAATGAAAATCGTATTGCTGCCCAAGGTTTGCACCTGGGTGAGAATCTTGGCTTTTAAGCCGCTCAAAGCCGCAATCACCGCGGTGACGGACGCCACGCCGATCACAATGCCGATGGTGGTGAGGACCGACCGGGTTTTGTTCGCCCAGATTTGCCCCAGGGCCAGATAAACACTCTGATAGAAGAGCCGGAAGAAGATCGCGCACATCCGCAGCACGGCGATCAAAACTCCATAGATAAGCCGGAAGGGCGCTTTAGCTATTCGTGTCATTTCTGCCCCAGTACATCGTCTTGTAAGGTTTCCTTATGAACCGGATCCTGTTCCGTGGTTAAGTCGCTATAAATCCGTCCGTCGCGCATGCGAATAATGCGATTGGCGTGACGGGCGACATGTTCTTCGTGTGTGACTAAGATGATCGTCTGTCCTTCCTCATGAAGCTGGTCGAACAGCTTCAGGATATCCTCGCTCGTTTTGCTGTCGAGGTTACCGGTGGGCTCGTCGGCCAACAAGATACTCGGCCCGCAAATGAGCGCGCGGGCAATCGCCACGCGTTGTTTCTCGCCTCCGGAGAGTTGATTCGGCCGGTGTTTCATCCGTCCCTCCAGACCGACTCGCTTCAGCACGTTTTTGGCGCGTTTGTGACGTGACCACCAGCCGTCTTTCGAATAAATCAACGGCATCTCGACGTTCTTGATCGCGTTGAGCCGGCCCATCAGCTCGAAGGATTGAAACACAAATCCGATCCGCTCATTGCGAACGGCCGCCAAAGCGGCATCGCCCATTTTCGTCGTATCCTGCCCATCCAGTTCGTACGATCCGGCCGTCGCCCGGTCCAGGCAACCGAGTACATTCATGAGGGTGCTTTTGCCGGAGCCGGACGTGCCCATCACCGCCACATACTCATTTTCATAAAGATCGAGACTCAGCCCGTCGAGGGCGTGGATACGTTCCACGCCGACTTTGTAAACACGCCTGATATTCTTCAGTCGAATGACGGGTTTACCAGCCTTGGATGGGGTATCCGATTTGCCAGTTTTATTTGACATCGTTGACATCGTTGGCATCGTCTGTTGTTTCTTTTTCGGCTTCAGATTTTTCGCCTTCTTTTTTCTCTTTCGCTTCGCGTTCGTCCTGAACGACCTGGTCGTGTTTGATACTTTCGAGCACCTTGTACGGACCGACGACAATTTTGTCCTCCGGGCTGATCCCCGATTCGATGATCGTATGGGTCAGGTTGCTTTGGCCGATCTTGACGGGAGTGACCACCGCTTTGCCGTCAATATAACGGTACACCACCGTGGCGTACGTCTTGGTCTTATCCACCTCAGGAGAATTGTCGCGGATCTCCAGGGGCAGACTATCGACGGCGCGGCCCAGAACGGCCTGGCTGGGTAGATTCAGCACGTCGGGATGCTTGAGCGTCTCAATGTCCACGTGGGCGGTCAGACCCGAATAGAGTTTCTTAACATCCCCCTGGAGCAGGATTTCCGTCCTGAAATATTTCGTTCCGGTCGTCGATAACCGGTGTTTGAGTGCAATCGAATCGACGACGCCTTTGAATTCCTCATCGGGAAAGGCCTGGACGTGAACCGTCGCCTTCTGGCCGACCGCCATTTTCCCAACGTCAGCCTCATCCACCTGCGCCACGAGCAGCATGGTCGATAAATCCGCCACCTCCAGGATCACGGTCCCCGGATTATTCATGGTCCCCATGATGACCATCTCGCCCACTTCCGCTTCCAGCCGGGTAATGACACCATCGATGGGAGAGGTGATAACCGTATGACTCTTCGCCTCGCGGGCCTGCTCGATCCCGGCGTCCGCCACTTCAAGATTGTGCTTGAGTACATCCAAATTCAACTGCGCCGAGGTTAACGTATGCTTGGCGGCCTGGTACTGCGCCGCAAGCTCGTCATATCTGGCTTTGGCCTGGTCGAAGGTGGCCTGAGCGATATCCTTCGACTGGAGCAGTCCCTTCTGGCGTTCATAATCACGCTCGGCCTGCTCCAACGACGCGGCCAGACCGTCGAGAGTCGCCTTCTGGCTGTCGATCCGGGCCTTCTCGACGTCGAGCTGGGCCACCTGGGCGGCCCGTCCGGCCTCCGCCGACGTCAGCCGCGTTTCCATATCCTTGGCGTCGAGGCGGACCAGCACCGAAGGCGGGATCGGGGGATTGGCGTTTGGATCGCCGCAGGTGACGACATCGCCTTCATCATAGGGCAACGCGATAATCCGCGCCGACACCTTGGCGCTGATCTCGACGTTGGTTTTCGGCTCGATCTCGCCGGGGGCGCTGACAAATTCGATTAATTCCCCCAACTGAGCATTTTCGACGCGGACGGTCGTGGTCTTGCTGCCGCCCTTCATTTTCTTCTTGAGCGCCATGCCCACCCCAACGACAGCCACGACGGCCACGATAATCACGATAATTATGATGCGAGACTTCTTCACGCTAAAACCTTTCTTGAAAAACCACTACCGAGCCATATCAGGCTTCATGGGCCAACCTATGAGATAGAACGCGCCACAGAGACGTTTGTTATACGGTTTTTTGCAAAGAAATATCTGTTCCTGTCAACTTTTCACCCGATCATCCGGGTGATTATGCCACCTCATTGTTACCATTCTGTTACGGTTTCGTCCAATTTTCATGATTTTTGATGACATCGTATCGTACTGAATGAGGGCGTCGAGAGGATATTCACCGATAGGTCCGACGCAACACTGACTTCCACCTTCAATCATACATCTATAGACGCCCGATGGCACGCTTTATTGCGCGACTTTCTGGAAAAAAATATCCAAAAAGATGAAGGTTTCCCCAATTTACTGAAACACCGGAGTCCTCGCGGGAATTAGCGGATATCCCCGATCATCAATATCGCCCCGGGATACCAGGCGGTGTCGTCATAACGTCTGGGATCGTCGATTGTTTTATTTCGTTTGGCCAGAATGGCCGCCTTATCCGGCTGATCCGGATGGACTTCCAGGACAACCGTATGCCCGGTATCCCCCACATTTTCGGCAATCGTCAACATCGCCAGCCGATGATAGGTGCAATAGGCGTCGAATCGCGGCACGACTTTCACCGGCCTGTCGTCGAACGCAACCTTCACCTGCCCGCAATCCGGGCCCAAAAGGTCGTAAATCCGCAGCCCGGTCCCCTTGAAACGAATCGTGATCGTCTCTCCCGGCCGATTCGTATGGAACATTTCCGGCATCCGATGGCGAAAACGCCCGGCCAGTTTGTGCTTTTCCGGATCGAGTTTCTGCCAGTTGGAGCTGAGTTTCGCTTGGGTCAGCGGCAGCATTTTCGCCGCCTCCCAATGATCTTTTACAAAGGGACGGGGCAAGGGGTGTGACCCGACCTCGCCGACCTTGCGTATCTGCTTCATGGCCCGTACGACCGCCTGCAAATAAAGCTCGTGTCCCGTATCCGGATAGGGATGCACGTTATCCGGCGAAAAAACGATCTTGCCCTCCATAGCCGCTTTCTCTTCGTCTGTTTTCGGCAAGGCGCCTTTAAAGAGAAGCTTGCCTTCCCCCTCCATGATCGCCACCCTCAGGCCCATATGGATCGACGGTATCCCATAATGGTCGGCAATCGCCTCCATCGCCGAGGCCGCCCGCGGGAACTTGCCCTCACGCAGCGTTTGCGCCCAGTTACCGACCAGCGTATAGACAAAACAGATATCCGTCGCGGGATTCGCTCGAATCGTCTGCCGGACGATGCCCTCTATCGCCTGATGAATGCGATGGGGCGGCGCCCCGCCGTCATTGACCGCGAATTCCACGAACAACAGATCCGGCCGATGATCCAATACGTCTGGCTTCAATCGAAAAACGCCGAGGTCCGAACCGGTGCCGCCGATCGCCGCATTGATCTGCGAAATCTGCGCCTGTGGAAATTGTTCCCGAAACCAATTGAGCGTTTTCGGCCGCCATCCCTCCTGGGCCGTGATGCTGCCGCCCAGATAGGCAATGCGAACCGCGCGGCCTTTGCCGGCCTTGTCGAAAAAGTTGGGCAGTCCATCCCGTACGCGACATTCGACAGCCTCTCGCAACGGATAGGGCTCCGCAGCAATAACCGGATGCAACGCGAGCACGTGGAAAACGAAAAACAATCCTGCTACGGTTTTTTTGAACATAATATCCCCTCTATGCGACGAGCACATCTTTGAATCCCCTCATCCCCCCACTCGAACACGTACGCAATCCGACAGAGGTTATCGCGTCCAGTAATCGACGACGAGAACCTTATCCAGGTGCGGGCCTACGATCGAACCGAAGGCTTTATGGTCCGGATGCGGTAAATACGCGGCCCGGTCCTCTTCGCTGAGAAACGACACCAAAAAGCAATGCGTGAAACCCTCGCTGCGGCCTTCGACACTTACATCGGTGCCCCACTCCAGATCGTATATGGCATCGACCTTTTCCGGCAAAGCGTAAAAGGCCTCTTCGATTTGCCTGACCTGTTGATCGGTTGTCGTGTCCTTAAACTTGAACAACACGACGTGACGCAACACCCGGTCCGGCCCCTCAACAGCCTTCTTTTCCGTGACATGCCGGGTCTCGTGAACGCTGACACACCCCGCCAACAAAACCATCCCGACAGCCAAATATAACACGTTTTTCATCATAATGTCTCCATACACAATGCCATTAATATTTTACACGCTTACATAGTCCGCAAATTGTATCAGGCAGTAAAATCCTCGTCCACATGAAAACGAGCGAGACTAAACATTTAACGCTTCATCGGTAAGGTGTGCATCGCACACCGTATCAAATAAAAAAGCAAAACGCCTTTGCGTAGAACCGCAAAAAGACTATAATGTCCAAATCACAGCGGAGTAACCGTCTCATGTGCGCCGCATACTCTTTGACAGTGTGTTGGGTCACGATATTTATCACAGGTAGAGAACCGGGAGATAGTACAAAGGGTCAAATGGTTAAAGGCATTGAAAAAGATCGCAAAAACGGGTATAATCGAAGTGCAGAAATGCTGTTTATTGAGTCGGATATGAGAGCATTGGCCAAACAACTGATCATCGGGGCGTTTATTCTGGCCTTAGTGACCGTCGCATCTCTTGGCATCCGCCGGATTCGCTTCAGCATCCACCGGACCGACGTCATCGAAAGCCCCGTCATTGCCGAGGCCGGACCGGATTCTATCCCGGCCGAACCGGACACCGTCGTTATCGAGGCTGAGCCGGAGTACGTCGAGGTGACGGAACCGGATGAGGAAGCGCCCCTCGAAGAGGACTCCGAAGTCAAACCGTCCAAGGGCGACTACGCCAAGGCCACCTCGTATAAGAAAGACCTTGCCAAGTTCAAATCGAGAGGTCTTGAACAAATACCTCTGGGCGAAAACGAGAACCTCTACCGCACGAAAACGGGCGAGCTTTGGCATGTCAGCAAACAGCCGGACGGCAAAACCGTCAAGATGCAGGTGCACCTCGATGACGCTACGGGTGAAATCACCGTTATCGACGCCAAGTCGGGAGGCTCGCAAAACCTCGAAAAAGTATCTCTGGGCGACTATGACAACCTTTATATCACCGAATCGGGCGAGCAGTGGTACGTCAGCGACAATCCCGACGGTTCAAGCTCCAAGTCGCGGATCCAGATCGATGACACCACCGGCGAGATCACCGTCCTCGAAGACTACTCCGATAACGGCAAAGAGCGCGAAACGAAGGATTGATCCAAGTGAAAGATAAGGTCAATCCCCGGATATCGCTTCGCGCTCGATGGCGAAGTACGTCTTTCTCTCGCGGATATCCTTACCAAAGTTGAATCTTGCCGTACATGACAGCCGCGATCACGGCAAGGATAACCATAAACACAGCCATCTTGAGAAGGCGAAAATCCTGTTTCTTGTACGTGGATTTCAATTTGCCTTTTAAATGTTCTATTTCCCTTTTGGTTGTTTTGGTACTCATATTACATTCCCCCCCCCATTTCCTGATGATGCCCGGAGCGGACGTCA
Source organism: uncultured Pirellulales bacterium (assembly GCA_964476475.1). Taxonomy (GTDB): domain Bacteria; phylum Planctomycetota; class Phycisphaerae; order Sedimentisphaerales; family Anaerobacaceae; genus JAFGTG01. The sequence goes on along the minus strand of CAYZAT010000056.1, from coordinate 6,741 downwards.
GTTAGATACTCACGCATCACAGGTTCATTTCCGAATAAGTCGAAGGATTACATATTAGTACACGGTGAGTATCAAAACCTGCGGGGACCTTCGTGCTGGATTCTCGGTCAAAGCTCATCGAAGCGTTCCCGTCTACGACCATAGGATCTTCGGAGTAATTGATAATAGTGCCTTTGATCTGCGCTGCGCAGTTACCGGTAAAATACGCGCCACTGACGGCAATCACGCCCTCCAGAGCGGAGAAGTTGCCGGCAAACGTCGTGGCAAAACCCGGCGCAAGGATAGAGGAACCTTCCTCCTGGCGGATGGCGTCGAATTCCATGCCGGCCGGGTATGGACCACTGGCAAAATTACCGAGAAAATCAATCTTGTCCGTGCCCGGACTCGTTGGATCGCCTTCTGCAACGATCAGGCCCTCAAGGGCCACATTTCGACCGAATGTGACAACATTCGGTGATTCGATGATGAGAATTCCTTGTATAATGACACTTTTGGGGAAGACAGGATTTGTTCCGGCTTCGATTCTGCAATTCACAAGAATGTTATTGACACTTAAGTCGGTAGAAGAATCGATCACGTCGCCCGTGGCGTACGGTCGGAAACGCGCGGTATCGGGCGTCGGGAAATCTACCGGAGCAGCACCGATAAAAACATGATTGTCGATTGCGGCCTGGCCGCTGTCTCCGGCGATTTGAACATCGCCCTGGAAGTCAACCGCCGCCGACGGATTTCCTATTTGGATATTGCCGTCGAAGTTTGCGTTACCTGCAACGCTCAGGGCGGTCAGCTCCCCTGTGCTCTCAATATAAATATCCGCTTCCCAATTGTCATTGACGCCGGCCGTTGTGGGATTGCCGCTGTAATTCAGGGGGCCTTTCCTTGCCAGGCCGTAATTGAAGATTGGATGTTCATATGGATCAATATTGAAATTGACCTGTATCGTCCGGGTCACCGGTGCATTCCCACCTGTCGTACACACCTGTAGAACATTCGGATTATAAGCGTCAATACAAAATTGTGCACTGAAGGTCTGACCGTCACCGGAATCTAAAATGACTGGATCCATTGAGCCGTCGGCATTGAGCGTGATATTCGAAATACAGTTACTCGTCAGATCATCTTGTACAAAACTGACGATGGTGCTCAGATAGCTCGCCGGTGAAATCGCACTCGGAAATACCACACGACTCAGCCAGTACCGCTGTACTTCCAGGCCGGACGAGGCGCTGCCCAACGCATGGCCGACTTGGTGCTGATTCGAGGCAAGTTGGACATTGGTGCCCGACATAGCGGCCATGCTGACGGCCAGGGCCGAGAAGATAAGTACAAAAATCATCGAGATAACAAGCGCACTGGCTCGCGGTTTACGCGACGCACCTTTTCTTCTGGACATCTTTCTTCCCCCCACGATCATGTCCAGTTTAGCTGGATAGATATGTCATTACTTCGTTGAACCGCACAAAGTATACGAAATGTAAAGCGCATAGCCAAATAGCCAGATGTCCAGAGTGCTCAAGAGCGACGACGCCAGGGTCGGCAATGGCAGAGACGTCGGAACGATGAACTGATCACAAGGCCGGTTCCTTAACGCACCGTTAAAGGAGAAACTCACACAGTTGCACCGCACATTGCCGGAACTTGTCCGCCGGCAAGGTTACCGTCTGCCATTTCGGGCTGCGACGTTTCATGAACTTCCGATAATCCTCTAACGTGACGCAGAAGAACAGATAGGTATTTGCATCATAATCGAAGACGTTCCGGCCATTGAAATCCACATCGACGTTCTCCATCTTGTAAGAAAAGACAAAGAGAGCTCGACAATCCGGGCCCAGCACGTGTTGCCATTTGACAAGACCATCGACATCCTCGGCGGTCACCCAACATTCAAAGCCCGCCATTTTCGCCAGACTCGTGCCTTTAAAGGTTCTGCCCTTGACTTCGACAATGATGGGCCGGCGATGGGGATATAACAGAAAATCGAAGCTCTTTATTTCGTCCTCACCAATCGTGGCCCGTTCGTGCTGATATTCCGCGATATACTCGATTCGATGGTCTATCAGCCAATTCTCAAAAGCCCGCTCATAATGATTGGCAGTAGAGTCCTTCATCTTGACTCAAATCGTTTTTCTACTGCTGTTCAACTCAATAATCAACAAGGGTGGCAACCTCAAGCGCAGCTTGGGGATGGCTTCTCTGACATTGACCATCCCCAAAGCCTTCGGCTTTGAGGCTGCCACCCATTTTATATCGAAACATAGCATCAAACATCACACGGTCGGCCGGAACAGAAGCGGCACCAATTCACTCAAATAAATCCGCCACAGGCGCCACTCGTGCCCGCCTTCGGTAATATGGGCGACATGGCCGATCTTATCTTTCCGGAGCCGTGCGAAGAACTTCTGGTTTCTCTCGAAAAGAAAATCCTTCCTGCCGCAGCCGATCCACAGCAGCTTGAGCTTGTCGTTGATCGCGTCCGGCTTTGCTAAGAGTTTTTCGAGACTCTCCCCTTCCGGGACGGCCGAGCTAAACGCCCCGACCCAGCCGAAAAGTTCAAGATTCCCCAATCCAATCGTCAGCGACTGGCCGCCCCCCATCGACAACCCCGCTACCGCGCGGTCCTTTTGGTCGGTACTGACGCGATAGTGGGTTTGCACGTAGCCGATCACGTCCTCGACCAGGTCCCGCTCGAAACTTGCGTACCGGCCGATACTCCGCATGACGGGCGGCGCCGACGGCGTATGCCCGTAGGGCATGACGATAATCAGCGGTTTGGCTTTATTCGCCGCGAGCAAATTATCCACGATCAGGTTAGCGCGGCCGACCACGGTCCACGCATCCTCCGAATCCCCATATCCATGGAAAAGATAAAGCACGGGGTATTTTGCCTTGCTCGTTTCATAGCCCGGCGGCGTATAGACGTAAAGCCCCCGCGTGACGCCGAGCGATTTCGACGGGTACTTGTGGATATGCACCGTGCCGTGAGGAACCTTCTGCTCTTCGTAGAACATCGGCTTGTCGCCGGGCACTTCGACCATGTTCCTGGACGTTCGTAACCAGACCTTGAGCCAGGCATTGGACGGATCGACGATTCGCAGGCCGTCCACGACGAAGTCGTAATCGTAAATCTCCGGCTCCAGAGGCCCGACCGTCACGCTCCAAAGCCCTTCGTCGTTCTTAGTCATAGGGTGAGTCCCCTGAAGGTTCACGGCAACGCTCTTCGCCTTAGGAGCCCCCAGCCGGAACGTGATCCGGCGGTCCGAATGCACCTCCGGCGATGCGGCAGCCTGCCTTCGTTGAGCCTTGAGACGTGAATTTAGACATACCAACAACGACAGACACAATAGCGCGTAACGGAATCGGCACAATCTCATTTTTCTCCCTTTCAAATGTAACGATGTCACCCCTGGTAACCGGGTGGCAGCCTCAAAGCCGCAGGCTTTGGGGATGGTGGGAAAAGGGCCATCCCCAAGCTTCGCTTGAGGCTGCCACCCACCTTGTTATTACAATCTACCTGTTATTAGATGCTAAACCGGACAAAAACTCGGCATAGTCCACAAGCGTCTGCTCACCCGTCATCATATCCTTGACGGCAAGCTGCTTGTTATCCACATACTCTTGGCCAACAATGATGCACTTCCCGGCATTCTGAGCCGACGCTTCCTTAAACTGCTTTGAAAGGCCCGCCTTGGTCTTATAGCTAAAGGCTGCGGATAATCCTCTGGAGCGCAACTCCGCCACAATCCTATAAACCGTCAATCCGCCACAGCCCTCGGCGAACGTCACGAAATAGTCCAGTTCTTTTTGAGCAACGGATTCATCTAATAAGCGTTTCTCTCTAAGCAGAATTTCCAGCACACAATCGCCCATCCCCATCCCGGTGGCCGAGATCGGAGGGCCGCCGAAGTCTCGCAGGAGGTTATCGTACCGCCCCCCGCCGCAAATCGCCCGAAGTTCTCCCTGGGCTTCGTGCACCTCGAACACAATACCCGTGTAATAAGCTAATCCCCTCACGATACTCGGATCATAGACACAATAGTCACCCACGCCCATTGCTTCCAGCGTTGCGAGGGTAGTCTTCACCTGTTGGTAAGCTACGAACTCATCTGATTCAGCTTTTATCAATTCCTCAAGCCCTGGTATCGAATCGATGCTCATAAATGCTAAAATTTTATCAAGCGTGTGTTTATCAGGGATCTGCTCGGCAAGCATTTGCTCGAAAGTCTCGGTGGGGAGTTTGGCTTTCTTATCAAGAATCGCATACAGAGCATCCAGTCTGTCCGAAGGAATGCCATAGCTTTTCAGAACGGCGGCCAATAACTTTCGGCTCGAAATTCTGACTTTGACATCCTTCGGTGTCAAACCGACTTGCCTGAGATAATCGACTGTCGTGAATATGATTTCAGCATCAGCCGTTGTTTGATTAATACCAATAATATCGATGTTCCACTGGAAAAATTCGCGGAGCCTGCCTTTTTGGGGGCGTTCGGCGCGGAACAAGCGCGGGACGGAAAACCATTTGATCGGCCGGGGCAAAGCGTTGATGCGCTGATTGACCATGCGGGCCAAGGTCGGCGTGATCTCGGGGCGCAAGGCCAGGTCTCTGCCGCCGCGGTCGGTCAGCGAGAAAAGCTGCTCGACGATTTCGTCGCCGCTCTTGATCTGAAACATCTTGAGGTACTCGAACATCGGCCCGTCGTATTCCTCGAAGCCGTTCCGCAGCGAGACCTTTTTCCAGCCGTCCACGATGAAATTGCGGACGGCCATGTCCGCCGGATAGAAATCGCGTGTGCCTTTGACCGGGGGTATTTTCATTTCTGCTTCGCCTTGCGCTTACGCTTCGGTTTCTTCTTTTCCGTCACGTTGTTGTTGAACTTGATTTTGATATATTCTTCCATGTCCTTGTCGCTGGTGAAGTGCAGCTCGTAGTCGTATTCCCCCTCGACATAATCGCAATCCGAGTGACGGTAGCCCCGGCAAATCCGGGGGCGTTTGTCGTAGATCTTGCAGCGATAGTCCTTCTCGGACAGATGCCGGCATTTGTTCTTGACGTTCAGGTACCAGTCGCCGTCCTCGACGAAAACGGTAACATCTTTATGACACAGATACCATCGGATATCCTCGAAATCCTCCTTGTCTTCCGGCGTCTCAATCGGCAGCGCAAAATACCGGCAACACAGACCCGTGCATTTTTCACATTGATTCTTTCTTGCCATTTAAGCAAACTCCAAAAATATAATCATCACAAGCGATCCTCGAAAAACACCGAATGATAAACGATTCGCCGGTCATCGTCAAGAAAAGTGATGGGCCCCTTAACGGATTGTACGGTCGGACGCCATTTGGTATAATCATACAGGATGATCCGAATGCTCGGTTATACTTTTCGAGCAATAACCCGAATCGGCCCGGATGGACCTTCTGAGAAAGGCAGCGCCATCATGCCCAGATCCAAAGCGTTCACGCTCATTGAGCTTCTGGTGGTTATCGCCATCATCGCGCTGTTGATGGCGATCCTCATGCCGGCGCTCCAACGGGTCAAGAAGCAGGCGAAAACCGTGGTCTGCCAGTCGATGCTTCACCAATGGGCCGTGATCTTCGAGATGTATGCCGGCCAGAACGACGGCTTTTTCTGGAGCGGCGATTATAGCCGGGACGGTTGGGAGCAATACTGCTGGACCGAACCGCTCCGATCGTTCTACAGCAACGACGAGAAGGTGCGCCTGTGCCCGATGGCGACGAAATTCAGGGAGGAAGGGGCGCTCGATCCGTTTGCCGCCTGGGGACCCGTTCAGCAGACGGGCCGGCAACGCGGAAGCTACGGGATGAACAACTGGCTTTGCAACCCGGCCCCGGACGTCGAGTTCATCCACGGACGGGAAGACACGAAAGATAACTGGAGAAACGCTTACGTGGAACAGGCCGCCGATATCCCGATGCTCCTGGATTGCGCGTACGTCGAGAGCAAACCCTACGATTTCGATACGCCCCCGGACTACGACGGTGACATTTCAACCTACGGCGTCAGCTCCCTGCAAATGAAGCGATTTTGCCTGAATCGGCACGATGGACATATCAACGGTGCTTTCCTGGATGCTTCCGTACGGAAAATCGGTCTCAAAGAATTATGGACGTTTAAGTGGCATCGACGCTTTAACACCCACGGCATCTTTACCCGGGCCGGCGGCGTCCAGTCCGGCGACTGGCCCGACTGGATGAGAAACTTCAAAGACTATTGAAGAATAACCGTCACCTCATGAAGGTACGCCGTAGCGTCTCTTAAGGACGTCCATTTCCGTTTCGAGCGTCTGGGTCATTTTCTGATATTCCGGCAGGCCGTAGAGGTTTTTCATTTCGTCCGGGTCTTTCTCGAGATCGTACAGTTCCCAGCCGTGATCGCCATACAGGAAATGGATGAGCTTGTAGCGTCTCGTCCGGACGCCCTCATGCGGCCCGATGCCAAATGCGGACTCATAAAACCGGTAGTACAGCGCCTTTCGCCAATCCTTGAGGATCCGGCCGTGAGCTATCGCCCGGAAGCTTTGTCCCTGGATATCGGCCGGAACGGACACGCCCGCATAATCCAGCAAAGTCGGCGCGAAATCCAGATTCAAGACGATCTCATCCTGCGTCGCGCCCGGCTTGATTTCCTTCGGATAGCGCATCAAAAGCGGCATTCGCAAAGCGTGCTCGTACATGAAACGCTTATCATAGAGGCCGTGATCGCCAAGGAAGAATCCCTGG
>CAYZAT010000055.1:0-16589 GCA_964476475.1 uncultured Pirellulales bacterium | reverse complement strand
CTGGGCTTGAACGGTCTCCAGGTTGGGATTTTTGGTAATCGCATCGATATAATCCTGCCCGATCATCTCAATATTATGTGACAGGATCAGTCCGCCCGGGCGCACCCGAGGCAGCAGCTTGTTCAGGTAATCCGTGTAGCCTTCCTTATCCGCATCAATAAAGAGGATGTCGATGGGTTCCTTGATTCGCGTGACCGTCTCGTGGGCGTCTCCCATAACCTGTGTTACGAGTTGATCGACGCCGGCCCGCTTGAAGTTCTCGCGCGCCAGGGACGCCCGACCTTCATCAATATCATGGGTCGTCAGCTTTCCTCCCGTCGTCCGCAGGGCCAGGCAGAACCAGATGCCGGAATATCCATTGGACGTGCCGATCTCAACAACGTGTTTGGCGCCGATACTCTCCGTGAGCATCCGGAGAATCCTGCCGTCCCCCTGGGGCACGTTCATCATCCCCCTGCTCTGGTTCCGGTCCAAATCTTCCAGAACGCTTAGAATCTTCTTCTCTTCTTCGTTAGCCGGTAGCGGCGCTTGCCCCATGAGAGACGAGGCACCCATGCCCGGCCCCCTGCCGCGCCGACCGCCGAAACCTCGACCGGGCGGCTGAGCGATCAAGCTCCCGACGGCCCCGATCAGCAATACCGCTAATAGAACGATAAATATCATCTTCTTCAACATGTTGCGCTCCTTTCAACATTGATTTCATTTTCCGAGTTCGATTTAGTTATATTTCCAGCCCTATTATTACTTATTCCGATAGGATAGTGGCCGAATTTTGGACAAAGTAACAAACGAGTGATATTTTTTTCACTTCTGCATGAAAATAAAGTGAGATTCTTCGAATTACTTTCGTTCAAACCTATCGGCGACGGTCCGGATATGCTCGGGCGTCGTTCCGCAACAGCCGCCCACAACCTTCGCACCGGCGCACCGACATGCGACGATACCTTCCGAAAATGGCGCCGGGGCCATGTCGAATACGGTCTTATCGCCGATCAGCCTGGGTTTGCCGGCATTCGGCTGAGCCAGAAGCGGCAATGACGTCGCGGATCGAATCTCAGAGATCACAACGGCCATCTGGGCCGGATCGAGACTGCCGCAATTGGCGCCGACGGCGTCCGCTCCGGCATCCGTCAATGACCGGGCACATTGTTGGGCGGAATCGCCCATCATCGTTCTGCCGCCTTTTTGCTCCGTATCGAACGCGATTGAAACCATCACGGGCAGCGAAAAGTTCTCCTTACACGCACGAAGGGCGCACAGCGCCTCCCGCAAGTCAAAGACCGTCTCGATAATAAAGCCATCAACTCCCGATTCCGCCAAAACCTCCGCCTGCTCCTTGAAGGCATCGGTAAACTGCGATTCTTTATACGTGCCGTAAGGCTCGAGCAATTGGCCCGTCGAACTGATATCTCCCAGCACATATCGATCCTTGCCCGCCGCCTGCCTGGCCAACTCGACGCCCGCTTTGTTGATCTCTCTCACGGAAACACTGATATTGTGCGTCTCGATGTAGATGCGATTCATCGTCAGCGTGTTTGCTGTCAGCGCATCGCATCCGCACGCGGCGTACTCTTGCAAAATTTCAAGCACGATTTCCGGCGCATCGAGATTATTGCTCGCCCGGCCCATCACCCCGCGTTTATCCAATTCCGTACCGATGGCGCCGTCGAGTAGAATGACGTCCCGTGTTTCTAAAGCGGATGATAAATTCATCAATCGTCTATCCCACTCCAAGTTTGGTGAGTCTGTCCTTAACCTGAGCGATACTCTCAAAAAGGATTGTATGGATTCCCACGTCTTGGGCGCCCTGAATATAATCCGGTCGGTCGTCAATGAATACGGCTCGCTCCGCCAGCGAACCAAGTTTTTTGAGCGTCAGATCATAAATCCTTCGATCCGGCTTCATCATTCCTTCTTCGCACGAGAAAACGAGAACGTCGAACATATCATAGCTCTTTTCGTGGAAAAACTCTACCGCCGGAAGCTCGGTATTGGACAGCAGCGCCGTTTTATAACCTTTGGCGCGTAAAGATGACGCCAACGCAAACATTTCCGATTTCGGCACATAGGCGAACTCGAAAGCTTCATACCATAGCGACTGCGCATTGGGTATTGACTTGCCGAGCTTCCCAGCAATTTCCTGCCAGAATACCTCTTCGCTGGTTAAACCTTTATGAAATTCATCAAGGCATGAATCATGAACCGGCGTATACTGCTCTTCTGCCACGGCGAACGCCTTGGCGCAATATCGCAACAGTCCCGGCCGCGGGTCGTCGATCAGGACGCCGCCCCAATCGAAGATAATTGAGTCTATCTTTTCCATCTTAAACTACCTGCAGACATAACGTTCCGACTATTTTGCCACGGGACAATACAGTGATTTGAGGAATATATCAACACTTTTCTGCACCTATCCCGTTTACCATTGGCCTTTGACGAACGGCTTATTCCGGTTTATAATCCGGATGATTCTCTGAGGACGAAAAGATGGAGCTGATTTTAACAGTCGTTATTGGCGTTTTGGTGTTGGTCATGCTGGGCCTTTTGGTCTGGCTGATCGTCTCGAATTCCGGGAACGCCGAGAAGATGGCCGGGCAGCAGGCCTCCATCGGCCTTTTACAACAGCAATTAGAGGCCTTGCGAACCGCTCAGGATAAGACGTCCGAGAAGCTTCAGGAATCCCTCAAGTCCGGCAATGAAACGCTCAGCCAGAACCTGCAATCCAGCCGGAAAACGCTCAACGAGCTCCACACCCAGATCGGCGAATTGCAAGGCACCAACAAGCAGATGATGCTGGTCGGGACGGAAGTCCGGAGGCTCCAGAATATTCTCAGCTCACCCAAACTTCGCGGGCAAATGGGCGAATGGTCGCTCGAAAATCTCCTCGCTCAAATCCTCCCGAAAGACAGTTACAAACTCCAGTACACGTTTAAAGACGGTAAGACGGTCGATGCGCTCGTGCAATTAGTCGATTTCTCGGTTCCTATCGATGCCAAGTTTCCCCTGCCGGGCTTTGAAAACGTGCTCAAAGCCGAAAACGAGCAAGAGAAAACAAAACTCCGCAAGCAGTTCATCAGAGATGTGAATAATCATATCAACAAAATCTCCGGCGACTATATCCGGCCCGCCGAGGGCACGCTGGATTTTGCGATCATGTACATCCCCGCCGAGAACGTCTATTACGAAACAATCGTCAAATATCCCGGCGAAACACAGGATATCCTGCAATACTGTTTCGACAAAAAAGTCATCCCCGTATCGCCGAACTTGTTATATGCGTACTTGATGACGGTCACGATGGGCCTGCACGGCTTGCAGATCGAAAAGCAGGCCGCCGAAATCCGGCAGAACTTGAAGAAGCTCAACGCCACCTTCGCCGACTTCGGGGGAACGTGGGACATTCTCGGCAAGCACCTTCGAAACGCCTACAGCCAATACGACGAAGGGCATAAAAAATTGGATCGCTTTGGGATGCATCTCAACCAGATACAGGAAGATGAAGCAATCGGAAAAGTATCATAATGAACAAAAAAGGAGGTAACGATGATTTGCAATAATTGCGGAACCAATCTGGAAAATCTTATTACCAATTTACCTTTTAACCTAAACGATGACTGTATCGTTATCATCAAAAGGCTTCCCGTTCTGCAATGTCGGAATTGTTACGAATATGTCATCGAAGATGAAATTCTGGAGAAGGTCGATGTGATCCTTAACAAGATGAACACAAATACCGAACTTGAAATCCTGAGTTACACCGGATAGATATAAGCACTACTGAAACCTGGAACTGTTTAAAACTGAATGAAGGATATTGTTTATGTCAGAGAATTACGACTGCATTATTATTGGCGCCGGGCCGGCGGGTTTAGCGGCGGGGCTTTATACAGCCCGTGATCGGCTCAAAACCTTGATACTTGAGAAATTCATGCCGGGCGGGCAGATCATCAATACCGACCGGATTGAAAATTTTCCGGGCATCGAACGGACCGATGGACCGGGATTGATCCTAAGCATGCAAAAACAGGTCGAGAGCTTCGGAGCGGAACTTAAGACGGGTAGCGAAGTGACCGGTCTGGAGAAGCTTAAGGATGGCAACATCGCCGTGACGTGCGACAAGGACACATTCACCGCAAGGGCTGTCATTTTGGCCCCCGGCAGCGACTACCGTAAGCTCGGCATCCCCGGCGAGGATCAGTTTCGCGGGTCCGGCGTGAGCTACTGCGGGACCTGTGATGCGCCGTTCTTCCGGGGCAAGCACGTGGTCGCCGTCGGCGGAGGCAACACAGCGGTGGAAGAGACGCTCCATCTGACCAAATTCGCCGAAAAGGTCACGATGATCCATCGCAGAGACGAATTTCGTGCCTCGCAGGTTTTGGTCGAGGAGCTTCTGGAAAAGGCCAAAGAACCGAATTCAAACCTGACGATCAAGTATAGCACCATCCCAACCGCTATTCAGGGCGAAGGAAAAGTCCAATCGGTCAAGCTCAAGAACGTCAAAGACAATAAGGAAGAGGATTATTCCTGTGACGGTGTCTTCGTCTTTGTGGGTATGGTGCCGAATACCGGCTTTCTGAAAGGTTTTGTCGAGTTAACGGATAGAGACTTTATCAAGTGCGACTGCGCCTACCTGCGCACAAACGTGCCGGGTGTCTTTGTGGCGGGCGACTGCCGGATCGGAGCGGCCATGCAATTAGCGACCGCCGCCGGGGACGGCGTCGTTGCCGCGATGATGCTCAAGCAATACTTCAGAGACCCGAACTGGTGGAACGAGTCGGTCAGCGACGAATTGCCGCCGGGTAAACGGTAAAACCGACGGATTTGGCGGTTTTTCAGCTTCTTCATTGACGGGCTTCCAATATTGGATTACTATAACAGGTCGACCGGGCAAGGATGGCCGGATCGTAAGAACCTGTGGGCTTTATTGAAAGGACATCATTATGGCAGGTAGTGTGATAGAATTAACTGACGCTACTTTTGATAAAAACGTTCACAATTCCGATACTCCCGTGCTCGTTGATTTCTGGGCGCCCTGGTGCGGCCCCTGCAAAATGATCGCTCCGATCGTCGAGGAAATCGCCGACGAATATGCGGATAAGGCCAAAATCTGCAAGCTCAATACCGACGATGCTCGCGACAGCGCGATGGAATTCGGTATTAGTGCGATACCCACTCTCATTCTTTTCAAGGACGGCCAGGTACAGAAAAAATGGGTCGGATTAACCAGCAAAAAGGATCTCGCTGCAGCCATCGACGAATTACTTTAATTCGGGTACAATTTTTCTTCAACATCAATCCCTGGTCGAAAACATCATCGTCAGTGGCGTCTTGGATATGAGCGCTTGATATCAGTATCGTCAGCGGTGTTTGCGCAACCCTTTGGGGAGGTATCCGAAATTGAAGCGAGAAACGATCCAATCCATCGTCGCAGTGGCAGCCGGGGCCGTCGTTTTGACGGGCGGCGGTTGTCAAACGGTAGCGATGCATTATGAACAAAAGACGGTTTCATTGTCCGGCCAATGGTCTTTCCGCCTGGATCCGAACAACGTCGGCGAGCAGAACATGTGGTGGCACAGTCGGTTGGACGATCCGATGGCACTGCCGGGCTCGACGGCTCAGAACGGCTACGGCGACGACGTCACCGTGGATACGAACTGGACCGGCGCTATCATCGACCAATCGTGGTTTACGGAAGCCAGGTATGAAACGTATCGTCAGCCGGATTCTATAAAAATCCCGTTCTGGCTGACGCCTGTGAAACATTACGTCGGACCCGTCTGGTATCAGCGGCAGGTCGATATATCGCGAGACTGGCGAGACAAACGGATCGTGTTGTTCCTGGAGCGCTGCCACTGGGAGACGAAGGTCTGGGTAGATGGAACGCCCGCCGGGATGCAAGACAGCTTGTGCACGCCGCAACAACACGATCTTACAGACCTGATGACGCCCGGACCGCATGTGCTGACCATTCGTGTGGACAATTCGGTGAAGTATGACGTCGGTGTGAACGCCCATTCCGTCAGCGACCACACCCAGTCGAACTGGAACGGTCTTATCGGTCGCATCGAATTGCAAGCCACCGACAAAGTGTGGATCAGTGACGTTCAGGTCTATCCCGATATTCGCAAGAAATCCGCGAAATTACATATCACAATCCATAACGATCTGAGCCGGCCCGTCAGCGGCACGCTGAAGATCCGGGCCGAGAGTTGGAATACAAACCAAAATCATGCCCCTAAACACAAAACCGTCGAATTCGCCACCGGGACACCCGAAACGACCCTTCAAGTCGATTATTCGATGGGTGACGACGTGTTGGTGTGGAACGAGTTCTCGCCTGCTTTGTACAAGCTAACGGTTTCTCTTAACGCTTCCGCTGACAACAACGTATTCCTCAACGAAAAGACCGTCACTTTCGGGATGCGTGAGTTCGGTACGAAAGGGACCCAGTTCACGATGAACGGCAAACCGATTTTCCTTCGCGGGACGTTGGAATGCTGCATTTTCCCACTGACGGGATACCCGCCAATGGACGTCGAGTCATGGCTGCGAATTCTCCGGATCGCCAGGGCTCACGGCCTCAATCATCTACGTTTCCATTCGTGGTGTCCGCCGGAAGCGGCGTTCGAGGCTGCCGACCGAATGGGATTTATCTTCCAGGTCGAATGCGCCGCCTGGGCGCGGATCGGCGACGGCAAGCCTATCGACGCATTTATTTACGCCGAGGGCGACCGTATTCTCAAGTATTACGGCAACCACCCCTCGTTTTGCATGCTGGCTTACGGCAACGAACCGGGCGGTCCCAACCAGAAGACGTTCCTCGGCGATCTGGTCAACGACTGGAAAGAAAAAGACCCTCGAAGGCTCTACACCAGTGCAGCCGGCTGGCCGATCATTCCCGAGAATCAATACCACAGCACGCCCGCCCCACGCGGCCATCAATGGGGCGCCGGTCTGCGGAGTCGCTTTAATGCCAACCCGCCGGAAACATCCTCCGATTACCGGGATATCATCCAAAAATACGATGTCCCCGTCGTCAGTCATGAGATCGGACAATGGTGCGTGTATCCCAATTTCAGGGAGATGGCCAAATACACAGGCGTTTTGCAGGCTCGGAATTTCGAAATCTTTCGCGATTCGCTCGAAGCCCATCACATGCTCGACCAGGCGGAGGATTTCCTCATGGCTTCCGGTAAATTGCAGGCCATGCTGTACAAGGAGGAGATCGAATCCGCCCTGCGAACTCCCGGCTTTGGCGGCTTCCAATTGCTCGATATCCATGACTTCCCCGGCCAGGGAACGGCCCTCGTCGGTATCCTCGATCCCTTCTGGGACTCGAAAGGCTACATCGAGCCGGACGAGCATCGCCGTTACTGTTGCGAGACCGTCCCGCTCGTTCGGTTAAAAAAACGCGTCTGGACGACCGGTCAAAAGTTCATCGCCGACGCGGAGATCGCCCATTTCGGACCCGCTCCTATCCGCAACGCTCTACCCGTTTGGTCTATTAATTATCCCGACGGTAAAGAACTCTCCTCCGGACGGTTAGAGAAGACGACAATCCCGTTAGGCAACGGTTTCCCTTTAGGGAAAATTACGGCCCGGCTGGAAAACGTGAAGGCGCCGGCGAAACTTACCATCACTGTCGCCTTAAAAGGAACGCCGTATGAAAATAATTGGGACATATGGGTTTATCCGAAAGAATTCGAGATTGAAGCCCCCAAGAACGTACTTGTCACCGAGCGTTTCGACGAGCAGACGATAGCCGCCCTGGAAAAAGGTCGGAAAGTCCTGCTCATGCCGCCTCTGAACGGCATTGATAGCGATATCCCCGCCGGCTTTACGAGCATCTTTTGGAATACCCAATGGACGAGGCAACAACCGCCGCATACGCTGGGTATTCTATGCGATCCGGAACATCCCGCCTTAAGGCGATTCCCCACGGAATATCACAGCAATTGGCAATGGTGGGACCTGGTGACGAAGTCGAAGTTCATGGTGCTCGACGATTTCGGACCGGGGGTGCGCCCCATCGTTCAGGTGATCGACGATTGGAATACCAATCGCAAACTCGGCCTGCTCTTCGAGGCACGGATCGGCAAAGGCAAACTGCTCATATGCAGCATGGACCTTCGGAACAACCTCAAAGATCGCCCCGCGGCGCGGCAAATGCTTCGCAGCCTTATGAGCTATATGAAAAGCCATGCGTTCGCTCCGAAGATAACTCTCGAAGCTGAAGGTATTCGGAATTTGTTGAAAACACCGTCTCTGCTGAGCAATGCCAAAATAGTCATGGTGGATAGCGAAGCCCTCGGCTACGAAGCAAGTAACGCAATCGACGACAATCCGAATACCCTCTGGCATACGTCTTGGGAGCCGGCCCCAGCGCCCTATCCTCACGAGATTCAGATCGAGCTACCTGAGAGCGAAATCAAGGGATTCACCTATCTGCCCCGTCAGGATATGACAAACGGGTGGATCGATCGATACGAAGTTTATGTCAGTGACGACGGTCAAAGCTGGGGCGCCCCCGCGGCGACGGGAAGATTCGAGAAAGGCCGGACCGAAAAGAAGATACGCTTCAGCAAAGCTCGTAAAGGCCGGTTCTTTCGATTTGTCGCCCTGTCAGGATTTGACGGGCAAGCGTTCGCCTCAGCCGCGGAGATAAACCTTATTACGGAATAATTTTAAAGAAGCGTTTTAGAAACAACACTTGCGAGCTGGAGTTCCGATTTGGTATATAAGTACGGTGTAATGACATTAATGAGGAGCTTATTAACATTTGCGTCTTTGTCATCTCGACCAGAGTCCGCCGAAGGCGGGCGACGTGGCGAAATCTGGTGCAGGATGTAAAGCCTGTTTCAATAGAAACCAGATTGCTCGACTCCGCTTTGCTACGCTCGAAATGACACAAATAAGCGCATGGCATATGCAAAATTGGAATAAGGTGAAAAATCATGAAAGAGAACTCGCAAAGATCCATTAATCGAAGACGTTTTATGAAATTCGGCTTAGCCGCGGCGGGAAGCGTTTTCGTCATGGGAGCGGGCAACAGCTTCGCAGAAGAGAACAACACAAAAGAATCGACACATTGGGCGTTTGTGTCGGATACGCATATCCCGGCGGATGTGAGCAACAATTATCGAGGTTTCTATCCCTACAAAAACTTACAGACAATCGTCCCGGAGATCACTTCCGCCCGCCCGGAAGGCGTCACTATTACAGGCGATCTGGCCCGGCTGACGGGTGAGTCGGGCGATTATGTCAACCTCAAAAAACTGGTCCGTCCGCTTGCCGAACAAACGCCGATCTTCATGGCGCTCGGCAATCACGACAATCGGAATAACTTCGTCAAGGTCTTCGAGGACGCGCCCGGCGAGAAACAAGCCGTGAGAGGTAAGCACGTCGTTGTGGCTAACAAAGCACACGCCCGCCTGATTATGCTGGACTCGCTTCTTTATGCGAACAAAGTAGCGGGCCTGTTGGGAAAGGCGCAGAGGCAGTGGCTCGCAACGTATCTTAGAAAATGCGACGATCGGCCCACTCTACTTTGTTTTCATCATACCCTGGGAGACGGTGACGGCGATTTGCTGGACGTGCCGCGACTGTTCGACATGATCGAACCCATCCGAAAAGTAAAGGCCCTCGTGTTCGGGCATTCTCACGCGTATGGATACTCTAAATTCGAGGGCATCCACCTGATCAATCTGCCCGCGGTCGGATATAACTTCAACGATGCCCAGCCGGTCGGCTGGGTGGAGGCCCGCCTGAGAAAGCGGGGGGGCGATTTCGTACTCCACGCCGCCGGGGGCAATAAAGACATGGACGGCCAAGCCACAAAACTGACCTGGCGATAATAATCAGAATTAAGAATTGAGAATGTAGAATTGAATTCTTACTTCTAAATTCCTTTTTAGGACAAACTCACGATGCCCCTTTCCGCATCCGTCAAAAGCGGGCAAAAAAAACACTGGGTCATCCGACCTTTGGACGACCGGCGCCCGGAGTTGGCTAAATCGCTCAAGGTCTCCCCGCTTCTGGCCCAGGTGCTCCTCAATCGCGGGATCACGGACCATTCAGCCGCATCGAGCTTCATCAGGCCCAAGCTAACCGACTTGATCGATCCCGGCGAAATGCCGGGAATCGCCCCGGCGGTCCAGAGATTGAAACAAGCCGTCGTGAACGAAGAGAAAATCACCCTGTACGGGGATTACGACGTGGACGGCATTACCGGGATCGCCATCCTGTGGCAGGTCCTAACATTGCTCGGCGCCGACGTGGATTATTACATCCCCCATCGTGTGGATGAAGGCTATGGTTTGAACCTCCAGGCCGTCGAAAGCCTGGCCCAGGCCGGCAGCCAACTTGTGGTGACTATCGATTGCGGTATCACGGCCTTTCAAACCGCCGAACTGGCCGGCCGGTTGGGTCTCGATCTGATCATCACCGATCACCACCAGCCAGCCCTGCCTCCGGCAGGGAATTTCAAATCTCAAATCTCAGATTTCAGATTGCCCCAGGCCCTTGCTATCGTGCATCCCGCGCTGGATGAATCGTATCCCAACCAGGATTCAGCGGGGGCGATGGTTGCCTTTAAGTTAGCCTGGGCGCTCGCGAACGAGTTCAGCCCGGGCCGAAGGCTCGAACCGCGATTAAGGGAATTCATGCTCAGCGCGACGAGTCTGGCGGCGATGGGAACCGTCGCCGATGTTGTGGATCTGAGGGGCGAAAACAGAATCCTGACAAGCTACGGCCTCAAAGCGCTACCGGAATGCAAACTCTCCGGCATCCAGGCCCTGATCGAAACGGCGGGTCTCACCGGGCACCAGCTCGATAGCTTTCATATCGGCTTTCGCCTGGCGCCGATGCTCAATGCGGCGGGCCGGATGGGCCACGCGCGGCTGGCCGTCGAGCTGCTCACGTCGGAAAGCTCGATGCGCTCGATGCAAATCGCCGAGTATCTCAAAGAGCAGAACACGCTCCGCCAACAATGCGAGCGGAAGATTTTCAAACAGGCCTGCGAGATGATCGTCGAGCGGGGCTTGAACCACCCCGACCGCAAGAGCATTGTCCTTTCGAGCGAAAGCTGGCATACGGGTGTTATCGGCATCGTCGCATCGCGCCTCGTGGACAAGTTCTACCGCCCGACGATTATGATCAACGCCGGGGCACCGGAGAACGGCATCGCCCAAGGGTCCGGCCGCTCTATCCCCGGTTTCTGCCTGCTCAGTGCTATCAATGCCTGTTCTTCACATTTGAACAGTTATGGGGGACACACGATGGCCGCCGGTATCACCATCGAGCCGGATAAGATCGATCCGTTCGCCGCCGATTTCGAGACCTACGCCTCACAGAACCTCAAGAGAAACGATACCGCGGCCAAGCTCCACATCGACGCGATGGTTCCGCTCTCCGAGCTTCAAAAAGGAACCGTCAATGAGCTGCAATGGCTCGGTCCCTTCGGCCAGGGCAATCCGGAACCGACGTTCGCGACGAAAGGCGTGCGTCTGATCGGCCCGCCCAGGCGGGTCGGCGCCGGCCGGGACCATTTACAGCTTGCCATCACCGACAACACCGCTTCGGTACGCTGCATCGGCTTTCGATTTGGAAAGCTGGAGAAAAAGCTGCTGGAGACGGAATTCTTCAACGTGGCTTATCAACCGCAGATCAACACCTACAACGGCAACAGTAATGTCGAATTCGTCATCACGGACATTCAGTTCGATTGAGCCAGTACGTCTTTCTTTGCCCTGATATAGACTTTCTCCACTTTGAACTGGCCTATTGTCGTGGCCAGGTTGAAGAAGTCTTCGGGATTGCCGTTGCCCGTTGCAAGGGCGATATGACCGGCATCGTAACCGCCTCGACCGCCCCCCCTGAAAGAGGCATCGAGTCCGATCCACTTATCGCCCACGTACGCCTGCGCCCAGGCGTGCCCGCCAAAACCCTGATACCCGGCAAACTCATCCACGTAGGCCACTCCGACCACCACGCGAGAGGGGATTCCGACCGCCCGGCACATGGCCGCGGTAAGGACGGCAAATTCCGAGCAATCTCCCTGCCGGCTGGCCGCGACTTCCGCCGCCGAGGCATAACCGACGGACAGGCTTCGATTCTCAACATACTCGCCTACAAAGGCCTCAATCCTCTTAGCCGCCTCGGCGGCATCCTCGGCGTCGCCGACCGCACGCCGGGCAAGATCGATCACTTTCTCGTGCCTGGACTGGAGAAATCGCGTGGGTTTCGTTGCTTCCAAAATAGCCGCCTCCGATCCTTCGTACGGAAACGTCGCTCCCGAATGCGGAGTCACAGGTTGGACTTTTACAATCACTTTTCCGTTGCCCAGATAACGTACGTGTTGATTATCGTCGGAGGGTATAATGAGATTTGCATCGCTGTTCTTGGGAGCTAAATAGTAGGTAATAGACTCTATTTCATCAAGATTCCTCAGCGGCTCCGGGCTGGCCATGAACATCTTATCGATCACGTCCAGGACGTCGTTTTGGCCCAGGGCGAATTCTTTCGCACAAGCCAGCATCTCGACATTCATCCCCGCGATCGGCATAACGCTCTTTTGTACACCGAGATCTTCGTCAACGTAACTGGTCGTGGCGATATTACCGGCCCCCGGCATATTGATCGTCGTCGTGATTTCCCTCAATTCCACGACACGTCCGAGTAGATCAACGTTTTGCCTGGCGCCGATGCGAATGTGATGATCGACCCCCTGCAAAACACCCGGGCTGAATATCTTGACCGAATATTGCGTTCCCTCTTGCATGCCCTTCTTCAATCCGAGCAAACGCAACCCTTCGGCCATCACCGCCCCTCTCGGCCATTGGTTGGTTCCCTTCTGCTCGACTCCCATGGACGTCTTCGTTATGTCGATCTGACCTTCTCGATCCACCTTCCCCACAACCGTCGTGACCATCGAACCCAGCTTCTGCTCGAGCTCAAAACCTAACGGCCGACCTTTCACGGTCTCGATACTCGTTTCTTTCATCCAAATCGTCATTGAGATGGCCATTCGGCTCAAGGTGATACTGACTTCCTCGGATGTGGTCACTTTCCCCTCAGAGACAACGCGGCTTTCTACAGCATACCCCACTTTCTTGCCCTCCATGAACACGGCCAAATACTCCTTTTCATCCTCCTCCACCGCCGACGAGGCCGAGCTTAAGGGCGCCATGCAGAAAAAAACGACACATAGCAAATAAAGACAGAAAACGCTCCGATTCTTCATGAATGTATTCCTTTCCGACGTAATCATTGACGCGAGTCATTATAAGCCAAGATCACGCCCTTTCACGATAATATTCTCCAACGGCCTTAAATTATCTATATTTTCATTCTCAGCAACATCAAAAGCGCCGAAATTTCGTTCAGTCCAGGTCTGCCGGTTGCATTATTCAGCTTCTTGGCCTAAGATGACCGATATTCGAGGTGTAGGTGTCGATAAGGCTATTCATTAGGCCGTAGCGTATCATTGAAACAACAGATAACAGGACGTTATGACATTCAACACACTATTAACACTCGTTCGATCGGAAAAGGCTCCACCACTTCGCACCGACTCGCGGCTTGTCAAAAACGGAGACATTTTCGTCGCTATCCAAGGCACCGCGTATGACGGCCACGCCTTTATCGAGCAAGCGATTGCCAGCGGAGCCGGATATATCGTTTGTGGACAACATCTGCAAAAAACTACGACGGATACGCCGGTCAAGTTCATCACGGTCGAGGACACCTCGGAGGCCGTAGCGACTCTGGCCCAGGCGGCAAAAGGCGATCCGGCTTTGCAGTTGACCAATCTGGCCGTGACCGGCACGAACGGCAAAACGACCGTCGCCTTCCTCACCCGATCCTGTATTCAACAGACCGGCCACAAATGCGGCCTTATCGGTACAATCGTTTATGATACATGCTCGGGAAACAGCCATCAGGCACCCCTGACAACGCCCGATTGCCTGGATATCGCCGACAGACAGTATGAAATGGTCAAGAACGGCGCCAAGTTCATGGTCACTGAAGCCAGCAGCCACGCCCTGTCCCAAAATCGCCTGGCCGGGATTGACTTCACCGCGGCGGCGTTCACCAATCTTACCGGCGATCATCTGGATTATCACAAAACCAAGCAAGATTACTTGGCGGCAAAAACCCGGCTCTTTTCATCTCTGGCGCCCAGCGCTACAGCGGTCTTGAACAAGCAATCCCCCGAGTCTGAACATATCGCTACGAAAACCAAAGCGAAACTCTTATGGTACGCCATAGACGAAGAATGCGATCTGACCGCACACATCGAGTCGATGGATATCAACGGGACGACGTTCACGATAGAGTACGCCGGGGTAAAACAAAAAGCGAGAACGACTCTGCCGGGTCTGTATAACGTGAGTAACTGCCTGGCGGCGGCCGGGTTGTGCCTCGCCGCCGGTCTCGATTTGGAAACCATCGCGTCCGGCTTGGGGGCTTTACAGGTAACGCCGGGCCGCCTGGAGCGAATTGACGGCGGCGACTTTTCCGTGATTATTGACTATGCCCATACCGACGACGCCTTAAAGAACGTTCTTTTGACGTTAAAACCCCTATGCAAAGGCAAATTGCGCGTCGTCTTCGGCTGTGGCGGCGACCGGGACAAAACCAAACGACCCCGCATGGCCAGCGTCGCTGAAGAGCTGGCCGACTGCGTTATCGTCACCAGTGACAACCCGAGAACCGAAAATCCCGAAGACATCATCCGCGATATTATCCCCGGCTTCGAGAAGTGTTCGATACCGGATTGTGTGCAAAAAGAACGCACGACGCACGACGCACGACGCAATAGGATAATCATTGAGCCGGACAGAAAACGGGCCATCGAATTAGCGATAGAGTCCGCAAGCAAAGACGACATCGTGCTCATTGCCGGCAAAGGCCACGAAGATTACCAAATCATCGGCAAACAGAAATTCCACTTCAGCGATAAAGAAATCGCGCAAAACTATCTTAAAATAAAATGTGTGGGAAAAATTTGCTAATCCGGAAGCTCGTGCATTTTAATGCAGCCGGATATTGCATTGACTTTATCATCGACTACGCATAGGCCAGCTTTTGAACTTCTTTTTCGATACGACTTGAAAGCCTGTCCGTCTCTACATCCAGGTCATAATCCATTTGAAGTCCCAGCCAGAATTGTGGTGAGTTACTAAAATATCGGGCTAACCGCAAAGCCGTGTCAGCCGTTACGCTCCTTTTGCCATGCACGATTTCATTTATTCTTCGCGCAGATACACCCAAACCTCTGCCAAGCTGATTCTGGCTGATGTTCATTGGTTTTAAGAATTCTTCGAAAAGCACTTCGCCCGGATGCAACGGAGGAATTTTCTTTGGCATTTTATGAACCTTAATGATAATCTGTGATTTCTACTTCTATAGCGTTATTATCCACCCATCCGAAACATATTCGCCATTGGTCGTTGATACGAATACTATATTGTCCTTTTCTTTTTCCGGTTAATTTTTCCAGTCTATTCGCAGGTGGAATTCTTAAATCATTTACTGTCAGACTTCGATCCATCATACGCAGCTTTCTAAAAGCTATCCTTTGAATATCGCGAGGTAACTTTTTGGAATATTCGCGATGAAAGATCTTCTCGGTTTCTTTACATTTGAACATTTTAATCATAAACCAATCCCATTGTATAACGCATAACGTTATAAGTCAAGAGATAATCTCACATTTATTATCTGAGCGATAAAAATTTCCCTGACAGGCCAATACAGCATATCCCAATGTCATTAATATCTCAATATCCTTGACCCTTGTGGCACTATTATAGCATAATTAGAACACCGTATTGATAAGCATAAGATACCATGTGACTATACAAATATCTTATTGAAGAAGTTAATGTTGGGATTCTCGATAGCAAACTTGGCCCGAATTTGTAAGGTTCATTCCATCCCACCGGAATATACTGAACTTGCTTTCCGCGGGGTAAGTATTGATTCTCGGACGTCAAAAGCGGGTGATTGTTTTTTTGCGATAGAAGGCGAGAACTTCGACGGCCATGATTACGTCGGTGAGGCGTTCGCGAAAGGGGCTGTGTGCGCGGTCGTCAGTAAAAACATCGACGCGAAAAAAGCCGCCGGCGGATGTTTACTACGAGTTAAGAATACGATCAAGGCTCTTGGTGAGCTCGGCCGGGAATATCGTCGGCAAGCCGGTTTCAAAGTCGTTTCAATCACAGGTTCCGTGGGTAAGACGACGACCCGGCAAATGATTTATCATGTTTTGAGCCGTCGGTTTCGCGTTCACCAGTCGCCGGCGAGCTTCAATAATCATATCGGGCTTCCGCTGACGTTGCTCGGAGCGAATCCTGACGATCAGATTGTTATCACGGAACTCGGCAGCAATCATCCCGGCGAAATAGCTCACCTGACGCGCCTGGCCGAACCGGATATCGCCATCGTTACGAATGTCCACCCGGCTCATCTGGAGGGGTTCGGCGACCTGCAAACCATCGTGCAGGAGAAATCATCCATTGCCGAAGGACTGAAGCCCGATGGAATTTTCATCATCAATGGGGATATCGATTCCCTGGTTAATGCCT
>CAYZAT010000054.1:0-16696 GCA_964476475.1 uncultured Pirellulales bacterium | reverse complement strand
ACTGCCCTCTCACGGCATCGGGAATATCCCACTCACTGAATTCGAATTCCGACGTGTCATCGTCGCCCTCGGAGAATTGATCGTCATGATTGATGGGGCAAATCGTGTTTTCATGAGCATGGGGCAAATACGCAAGAACGGGCAATTGGAGTTCCGCTTTTTTCTCCCCGGGGATTTGAATCGTCCGGCCCAAATATTCACACCCAAACGCCAGTGCAACGGCGCCCGAGACACCCAGGAAAAGACCTAAAAAGAACTGCAAGCCCTTTCGCGGTCCAATCGGCTTGAGGGGAAGCGTGGCGGGCTGGACGATGGTAATATTCGAGATTCTGTCGGCCATGAGGGCCTGATCGATGCGCGCCTGTTCGAGATTGTGGGCATATTTGAGATAATTAGCTTCCTGTATTTCGATCTCGCGATTCAGGCTTTTCATTTCAGTCGCTTTGTCGTTTAAGCTCTGTAGTTGCGTTTGGGTTTGGGTGAGCTTTTCTTTGAGGCACGTAATCCTCATGTCAAGAGCGGAGATACTCGCTCGTTCGGCAAGCAACGACAATTCCGTCTGTTGTCGGGCGGTGTTGAAGCCGGTGGTCGTCTGAGTGCCCACTCGCTCTTCTTTTTCCAGGACGGCCCGGGCTTCCGCGACCTGGCGACGAATCTCTCGGACTTGCCGGGTTCGCTCATCATATTTCGAGAGCAGGTCCTGCTCTTTGAGCTGCAATTCATACAGCCGTTCGCGCATCCTGTCGGCGGCCATATTGGAAACGCCCGTGGTGACGGTGGTCACCACCGTCGCGGGCAAGCCTTCGAAGGTCTTGACGAGTTCCTGCATCCTCGCCTTTGCGGCGCTGAGTGAGGCTTCTTCACGGTCGATTTCGCTTTTGAGCGAACCGATACGATTCAACGTAATTTTCAATTCTTCGTTGATCAAAGACATGTTCGAACCTTTTCGAAGATCTTGTAATTGTTTCTCCAACCGCGAGAGATTATCCCGGGCGATCTTCGATTGCTGAACGAAGAATTCATAGGACCCCGATGCTTCGTGGACAGCAACGTGTTCCTCAAGATAAGCGTCTATGAGCTTGGCTAATACCTGCTGAGCCGAATGGGGATCTTTTGCTTCGAATTGCACATTGATGGTATCGCTAATCTTTTTCTCGGTGGTAATCTCCGAATTTTTCATGACGGCCAGCACGGCCTTATCTCGATCGCTCAACCCTGCTCCCAAACCCGCCCATTTCAAGATATACCGCAATCTTCCTTTAGGCTTTCGGATCGTTTGGACAATAGGCGAGGGCTGCGCAGGCGTTTTCTCGCATGTTTCTCCGGCAATACCCTTCAGAATCGCCTCCGGATTCATCAGATCGACCACTTTTTCAGCCAGCCTGCGGCTCCTGAGAATATCCAACTCCGTGTGAATTTCGCTTTCGCGCGATCGTTGCACGGGAACGATTTGGCCGGTGGTCACGGTGGGATCCAGGGCCACGCTCTCACGCCCGAGCCGCACGAGCAGTGTGGCCTCCGATCGATATATATCCGCAGAAGAGAGAATCAGCACTGAAACGCCGACAACGACCACGGTAAAAAACGCGATCATCTTCCGTTTGTGTTTCAAGAGGATGTCAAAGAAATCCCGGAGAGATGTTTGCTGATGTCTTTCTTCAATATCAGATTGAGCGTTCGGCATGTTATCCCTTCTTTAGAGAAATCCCATCAACGGACGTATCCACAAGTAACGGACCACCTATTAATCATCGTCTCCGATGGGAATCCGAATGTAGAAGACATCCGGAATCAACTTGCTGATATGCTGCTCGATCCACTGGTCGATCTTTGCGATATCGCTTCGAGGCACGTGCACGATGTCTTTAGGTTGCAAAAAGAAGCAGTTCGTGGGAGAACCCTCTATCGCTGATTTCAAATTGAGCTTATGCCCCTTCCAGCGATTTCCTTCATGGCGCAACACAAGCACGGATCCGGCCTCGGCCTCGCGCCAGTCGAATCCCCCGGCGCGCATGATTGCTTCCATCGCCGTCATCTGCGTGGGCATCTCAATCATGCTCGGCCGGACCACCTGTCCACCCACAAAAACGCTGCGGGCGTAGAGCGACTGCACGAGGATCACAATCTCCGGGGCCTTCAAATGATCCGCATATTGTTCAAGTAAATTTTCTTTGAGCTGCGCCGGCGTTTTTCCCCGGACCATCACCTCGCCGATCATCTGAAGGGCAATCTTGCCGTCGGGCCGTACGACCTGGCTGACATTCAGCTCGGGCGTGTAGAGAAACCTCACTTCGAGAATGTCCCCCGGTCCTAAAGCAACCGGTGGTTCCGCATATTCAGGCGAAGACACCGGCGGCTTTTTTTCGACGGGCTTCGGAGATTGGCACCCCCAATGAACACCGATAAGAACAACACAGACAATGAACAACAGAATTTTTGACATTATACGAACACGATAGAACATTGGACTCTCTATCTATTGACAATCTCACCCAGAAGTTTGTCGACAAACGTCATATCGAACGTCGAGAACGACCTATACACTTTCAACCGTATGGTTGTCGTTGTATGCGCGAGGCTCCGCCTTCGTCAGTGTCATTCCACCTGCTCCAACGTGGCTTTGTGTCTAATGCCACATAACGACTCGTTGCCCTTAAACAAGCAGATAAAATCTAACCGACACTGAATACTTATTACCCTACCTCCTCTTTCGGGATGTATCAGCAGATGCGCTTTCTCCAATTCCGTCATTTCTTCGACACTTTGTCTGAGCGACTTAAATATTTTTCACAACCTTCCCGACTTAGTGGGGAAAAAACTGCGAACGTTCACCTTCATCGACCCCAAAAGGCCAAGATCATCGATACGGATGTGTTTTCGACGTTTTCAAACCAAAAATGTCTTGACATTCGGGAGGTAATCTGGTATCATAACATAATCAAATCGGAGGAACGGTCGCATCCTGCTCAATCCGGTCGGAAGGTGATGCTACCGAGCGATTGAGATTCTAAAACCTCTCTAAAAGCGGGGATGAAAACAGTCCAAAACAGGTAGGGGGAACTTACGGTGATGATGCATTCGAGAGTGGAGGACGTTTCAACACGGCAGTACACGCCGAGAACTCACAAGTCCAGGATCAGATCGTATGAAGAATTTCACTCTGAATTAGAGCATCGGCAGATCCTGGCCCAACATCATCAATATCATTTCTCGCTGGTCCTATTTACCTTACAATCTGCAATGGCCGACCAGAGCCAAACAGAGGCGTTTTCCCGGACGTTAGTCAACCGGATTCGCTCTACGGATGAGGCCGGGTGGGTCGGCAACGACCGGTTGGGCGTGATTCTGCCCGCTACACCGGTGTCCGGCGCCGCATGCCTGGCGGAAGACGTCCAGGATTTGACCGGGAAACATGTCGGCGTCCTGAATTACACGGTCTATGCGTTTCCATCGAATCCGCTCGTCCATTCGGATACCACCACGATTCCGTATGACGCGGTCATTCATCAGGTGGATACAACACGGCGGGACTCTTCGGGAACCGATGCCGATTCACAATTCAAATCCTGCGAGTTACCCATGCCGGAGGGCGTTCTACAGGAGAGTTCTCTAAGACGACACCCCATGCCCATCTGGAAGCGCATGATGGACCTCCTTGGATCGTCATTGGGTTTGCTTGTGTTATCCCCCCTTTTCCTCATCGTGGGCCTGTTTATAAAAGCCGTCTCCAAGGGGCCGGTCTTTTTCGAACAGGAAAGAGTGGGATACCGGGGTCGAATCTTCCGTTTATGGAAATTCCGGACCTATGAAGTCGATGCCGACACCAGCCAACACCAGCAATATATGAGCAGTTTGATTGGTTCAGCCGAGCAGGACAATGCACCGATGACAAAACTGGATAAGGCGCCGGGGATCATTCCATTGGGAAACGTGATTCGCAAAAGCTGTATCGACGAACTGCCCCAACTCATCAATGTATTCCTGGGTGAGATGAGTCTTATCGGGCCGCGTCCTCCCGTCATCTATGAAGCCGAGCATTACACCGACTGGCACAAAGAACGACTGGACGCCGTTCCCGGCATGACCGGACTCTGGCAGGTCAGCGGCAAGAACCGGCTCAGCTTCAACGAGATGGTTAAACTGGACATTCTGTACGCCAGGATGAGATCTTTCGGATTGGACATAAAGATTCTTTTGAAAACACCACTCGCCATCGTTTCCCAAATTGCAGACGCTCTATAGGCTTGCAGATTTTCTGAGGGACGAGACGATTATATTAGAAAGAACGAAAACAATGAATATTTAACAAAGCCTTGTACCGGTGTATGGCCGCAAGTATATTGGAGGCGAAACCGGATCATGACGAGGAGAACCTCAATGAATTTGAGCAACGGATTGATAATTATTCTATTCCTTCTGGGTTTGCTTTGTCCCGCCAATAGCCAGGCCATCTACCAATCCTCGGAGGCCTTAAATGCAAAGGACGGCATTCGCACATCCACTGACGTTCCCTTCAAGCGCGGTGTGAATCTGACGAATTGGCTGCAAGCGTCAAACGTACGGGAAATCCAATTTACAAAATTCACCAAACAGGATTTTATCCACATCAAGAGTCTCGTCTGCGACGTCATTCGATTGCCCATCAACTTACACTCCATGACGAGCGACAAGCCGGATTATGTCATCGATCCATTATTATTTTACTTTCTGGATCAAATCATCGACTGGGCTGAAGAGTTGGAACTCCACCTGATTCTCGACAACCACTCATTCGATTCGGGCACCGATACGAATTCGGGCATTATTGAAGTTCTGGTCCCCGTGTGGACGCAGATCGCACAGCGTTACAAAGATCGTTCAACCTATCTATATTATGAAGTGTTGAACGAGCCGCATGGTATTTCCGATGCAAAGTGGAACACCATCCAGCAAGAAGTCGTCAAAGCGATTCGCAAGATCGATCGAACGCACACGATCATTGTCGGCCCGGCGGGATGGAATAGCTACAACCATCTTAAAGACATGCCCGTCCGCGCGGACAATAACCTGATTTATACGTTTCATTTTTACGATCCGTTTATGTTCACTCACCAGGGTGCCGGTTGGATAAATCCGCCCATGACGGCGCTGGCCGGGGTGCCGTTTCCGTACGATGCAGATCTTATGCCCCCCTGCCCTGCGGAACTTGAGGGCACGTGGATAGCAGATCGCTTGCCGAATTACCAGGATGAAGGTACGATTGAGCATGTCAAAGCACTCATGGATATTGCCGCGGATTTTCAAGCGGCACGTAACGTCCCTTTGTTCTGCGGGGAATTCGGCGTTTACATGCCGAACAGCGATGAGACGGACCGCGTTTATTGGTATGGCGTTGTGCGAGAGTATCTTGAAGAAAAGGGAATCGCATGGACCATCTGGGACTATACGGAAGGATTTGGACTTTTCGAACGGGAAGGCCACGATATATTCGACTATGACCTGAATATCCCCCTGGTGGAAGCATTGGGATTGAACGTCCCGCCGCAATACGAATTTATCTCGACGCCGGACGTCAACGGCTTCGATATCTATCTCGACTCTATCGGCCCGAATATCGTCGAATCCAGTTGGATGAATCAAGGACTCCTTGATTATTACTCTCAGGACAATCCGGCCTCCGGAGATTTCTGTATCCACTGGACGGGCGTGGACCAATACAACAGTATTTCGTTTCGTTTCTCACCACCTAAGGATCTCTCTGTATTGCTCGATCAAGATTTTGCCATCGAGTTTTGGACTCGATGTAACGATCCTGATGCAGAGATTGATATCCGTTTTGTGGATACTAAAACAGGTCAACGCAACGATCATCCCTGGCGCGTCCGATACACCATCGATAGAAACATTGCTGTTTGGGATGACGAATGGAACCTGCTGCACATCCCTCTAAGCGAATTTTCCGAACACGGCTCATGGGACGACGGCTGGTACAATCCAATCGGCGCCTATGACTGGGCGGCCACGGAACGCTTCGAGATCGTATCGGAGCATAGCGACCTGGTGGGAGTCCATTTCTATTTCGATAACATCCGAATCGTTGATCCGAATCCGCCCGGACGCCCCTAAAATGGCGTATCGAGTCAACCAATAACCGCCTGGTTAGTCCTCTACAAACAGATTAACAACTCAAAAGGTTGAAATCGACCTGCATGATGTGTTATGATAGAGGTGTAGCGGTTTACAACGACAAATGGGTCTTTGTCAATGCAGGAGTTCGATCATGAATAAGCGAACACAAACAGGAGGATGTACGCCGACAGAGATGGAGATTTATAGCCGCGAAAAAGGTAGGTTCCGACAGGCATTTACATTGATTGAGCTTCTGGTCGTCATCGCGATCATTGCGATACTGATGGCCATCCTCATGCCTTCGTTGAATCGGGCAAGGGAACAGGGCCGACGCGCCGTTTGCCTTAATTATCTCAAAACCTTGACGCTTGCCTGGTCGATGTATGCCGATGAGAACGATGAAAAAATCGTCAATGGGGAGGCCTATTGGGCCCCCAGCGCCGATCCCTCCGCCCCCGTGCCCGCATCGGGGCCTCACAAGGGCGAACAGTATTGGGTCGGAAACGACTGCGCCTCCGGTTTTGCGCAAGGAGCGCAACGCCCGCTCGAGATTCAAAAGGAAGCCATCCGGGTCGGAGCGTTGTTTCCCTATTGCAAAGCCGAGAAGGCATATCGATGCCCGACCGGTATTCGCGGAGAAATGCGCACGTATTCCACAGGCTATGGTATGAACGGTTGTTTCGATGCCGCCGGAACCTATAACGGCACCAAGGGCGTCAGAGTGGGTAAGACGGTGTTAATGGTCAAGAAAAGAACAGAAATTACCGTCCCCGCTCCGGCGTTCAGACTCGTTTTTCTCGATGAAGGACGGATCAGCCCGGACAGCTATGCCATTCACTACACGACGCCCAGATGGTGGGATCCGCCGTTTGTCCGGCATGGAGACGGCACGAATGTCTCCTTTGCGGACGGCCACAGCGCCTACTGGAAGTACAATGGCGCAGAGACGATACGGGCGGGCAAGCAGGCGAATCCACCGTATAATTTCTCGCCGACGACCGATGAAGGTCTCGCTGATCTGCAGAAAATGCAGGAAGCCATCTGGGGCCGATTGGGGTACTAACCGAATCGTGATCGAACGATCCAAGGAAGAACGCTCGCCGATATTGCCTATCGATTCCCGAGGGATAAGCCAAATGAGAATCCTTATCATCGTATGTATTGCTATGGGCGGCTTACCGCGTGTGTGCCGGGGGGAACTGCCGAAAGGTGTGAAGGCCGTTTGGGATATTGAAAAAGCCTACCGACAATCCACGCCCACGCGCGAACGGATATGCATTAACGGTCTGTGGCGCTGGCAGCCCGCTGGCAAGAACATGAATCCGGTACCCGCCGAGAATTGGGGTTATTTCAAGGTTCCGGGATGCTGGCCGGGGATCACCAATTACATGCAGAAAGATTGCCAGATAGTCCATGCTCATCAGAATTGGAAAGACCGACGCTTGCGCAACATCACATCCGCCTGGTACCAGCGCCAGATAACCATTCCCGCCGAATGGGTCGGCCGCCGTATCACCCTCCACGCAGAGTATCTGAACTCTCATGCAACGGTTTATTTAGATGGAAAGAATGTGGGATCTATTGTCTTTCCGGGTGGGGAATTGGAAATCACGGCCTTTTGTCAACCGGGCCAAACGCACGTTCTGAGCCTGCTTGTCACCGCCCTGCCACTCAAAGGCGTGATGCGCTCGTACACCGACACCGCCTCCGCCAAAGAGGTGAA
Organism: uncultured Pirellulales bacterium; assembly: GCA_964476475.1. Taxonomy (GTDB): domain Bacteria; phylum Planctomycetota; class Phycisphaerae; order Sedimentisphaerales; family Anaerobacaceae; genus JAFGTG01. The sequence continues at coordinate 8,865 of CAYZAT010000054.1, read as the reverse complement.
AGGGTCGGTTGCACGTCGGGGACTGTGTGGCGACGTCTATCTTACAAGCACACCAGCAGGAACGCGCATCAGTGACGTGAAGATAAGTACATCCGTACAAAAGTGGAAGATGACGTTCGACACGGCATTGGACGGTCTTGCCGCGAATCTATCGTACACGCTTCGTGCCCGAATCACCAAGAATCGGCACAATATCGCGGAATTCACGAGTGAGACCTTCCAAAAGAACGATCTCAAGAGTGGCCGCATCGCATTCACAAGAGCCTGGAAGCCCGACAAACTCTGGGATATCCATACCCCTCAGAACATCTATAGCTTATGTCTTTCATTAACGGACAGTCAAGGCAATCTACTCGATGCAAGTCATCCTGTACGTTTCGGATTCCGCGAGTTCTGGATCGATGGACGGGACTTCTTCCTGAACGGCACTCGTATCTTTTTGTCCTGCGTTCCACTGGATAATGCCCAGGTCGGAGCGGCTTGGGCGAACTACGATGCGGCTAAAGAGAGCATGGAACGGCTCAAAAGCTTCGGGATCAATTTCGTCTATACGCACAACTACGGCTGCGAACCGGGTTCCCATCTGAGCTTCGCGGAGGTCCTCAACGCCGCCGACGATACGGGGATGCTGGTTGCTTTCTCACAGCCGCACTTCTCGCACTACGACTGGAAAGAATCCGACGCCGACGAGACAAACGGTTATGCACGTCACGCCGAATATTATGTGCGTGCGGCCCAAAATCATCCGTCGGTCGTCTTCTACTCGATGAGCCATAACGCAACCGGATACAGCGAGGACATGAATCCGGACATGATAGACGGAATTCAGAATCCCCGGGAGTCGTGGGCCTTGAGAAATGCCAAGCGTGCTTCGCGCGCCGAAGGGATCGTAAAAAAACTGGACCCGAGCCGGATCGTCTATCACCACGCATCGGGAAATCTGGGGCCGATGCACACGAGCAATTTCTATGCGAACTTCGCCCCAATCCAGGAGATGTCTGACTGGTTCGAGCATTGGGCGACAGAGGGTGTTAAGCCGCTCTTCACATGTGAATATAGTGTCCCGTTTCCCTGGGACTGGACGATGTACCGGGGATGGTACCAGGGCAAAAGGGAATTCGGCAGCGCGGTTGTGCCGTGGGAATTTTGTTTAGCGGAATGGAATGCCCAGTTCTTCGGCGACCGTGCCTTCCAAATCAGCGAAATGGAGAAAGCAAACTTACGCTGGGAGGCCAACCAGTTCCGGTCCGGCAGACGCTGGCACCGATGGGACTATCCGCACGCCGTAGGTTCGAGCGCCTTCACCGAGCGTCAACCCGTCTATGCCATGTATTTCAACGACAACTGGCGTGCTTTTCGCACCTGGGGCGTCTCGGCCATCTCCCCGTGGTCTCACGGGCACTACTGGATTCTGCGGGATGGCGTTGACAAGAGCCGCCAGGAATTCCGGGTGGACTGGGATAACCTTCAGCGGCCGGGATTTAGCCCGGACTATATCGAGCAGCGATACGAACGAATGGACCTAGCCTTCGACCGGTCGGATTGGATAGCTACTGTTGCGGCGCAAGCCCTGATTCGCAATAACAAGCCGCTGCTGGCGTATATCGGCGGCAAGCCGGGAGCGTTTACGAGTAAAGACCATAATTTTCTGCCGGGCGAGACGGTCGAAAAACAATTGATTGTTACCAATAACTCTCGTGAAACCGTGACATGCGACTGCGAGTGCAGGTTCGATCTGCCGGAGGCAATCACCGTCGCAAAACAGGTCACCGTTCCGACGGGACAACAGCACCGGATTCTATTATGTTTCGACTTGCCAACGAGCCTGGCCCCGGGCACGTATGAGATTCGAGCAACCTTTCATTTCGATAATAACAAGATACAAACCGACCATTTATCAATCGACATCATGCCGCCCCAAAAAACTGGAAGAGTGGTCGATAAGATTGCGTTATTCGATCCTAACGGACAGACTCGAAAGCTGCTGGATGATATGAAAATCGACTATCAGCCTGTAGATACGAATACAGACCTTTCGGCCTACAACATCCTCATTGTGGGCAAGTCCGCCTTGACATTGGAAAAGCCGGCACCGAGTATCACTCGCGTGCGCGATGGTCTCAAAGTGATTGTATTTGAGCAAACCTCGGACGTCCTGGAGAAGCGATTCGGATTTCGTACGACCGAGCACGGTCTGCGGCGGGCTTTCAAACGAATACCCGATCATCCACTTATGAACGGAATCGAGGCCGAGCACCTGTGCAACTGGCACGGCCAGGCAACGATCCTGCCCCCGCGTCTCACATACAAAAAACGGCCCGGCTACGGACCGACCGTCACATGGTGCGGCATCCCCGTCACACGACTCTGGCGGTGCGGAAATCGCGGAAATGTCGCCTCGGTCCTCATCGAGAAGCCCGCGCGGGGCGATTTTCTGCCCATCCTCGACGGTGGCTTTAGCCTGCAATATAGCCCGCTGATGGAATACCGGGACGGTTTGGGAATGGTCCTCTTCTGCCAGATGGACATCACCGGGCGCACGGAAGGCGAGCCGGCGGCACGGACGCTGGCCCGTAACATATTCAGTTACGTTTCGAAATGGACACCCACTCCTCGGCGGCAGGTTATCTACGTCGGCGATGCTGCCGGCAAGAAGCACCTCGAATCCATAGGGATATCTTCAAGTTCTTACGATTCCGGCAAACTATCCGCCCATCATGTCCTCGTCGTCGGGACGGACGGAGACCGCAAGCTATCTGGAGATATAACAGTCATTTCCAGGTGGCTCAAGACCGGCGGCAGTCTTTTGGCCGTCGGGCTCAACGAGCAGCAAGCAAACGCATTCCTACCGTTCAAAGTCCGCACGAAGAGGGCCGAACATATCTCATCGTCTTTCGAACCGTTTGGTTTCAATTCCCTGTTTGCAGGCGTCGGCCCCGCGGACGTGCACTGTCGGGAGCCACAAACGTTCCCTCTTCTTTCATCGGGAGCACACATTACCGGTAACGGCGTTTTGGCCCGGGCAAGGGACGGTCACGTCGTTTTCTGTCAGCTCGCGCCGTGGCAGTTCAGCCGTACGAAACCACAAAACGTCAAGCGAACATTCCGCCGAACCAGCTACCTCCTAACGCGTCTGCTGGCCAATATGGGAGCAGCAGGATCGACTCCTATTCTTGAACGATTCCGTCATCCTGTTAACACGTCTAAAGACGAGAAGCGCTGGCTGGAGGGTCTCTATCTGGATGCGCCCGAAGAGTGGGACGATCCTTACCGATTCTTCCGGTGGTAGCGATCGTTTGCCGGTTTACGATCACATTGCTTTGTGACCGGTATAGCCATCGAGCTTATCCAACAGGCCTCGGAAGTACCGACGGGCCTCTATGTAACGCTCGTCGATCGTCTCAAGGGTACCGAGCTGATGACCTTTCACAATGATCGGCGAGCACTGCTCGTGCGACAAGTATCCTTCATAGCCAATTTCTTTGCACGCCTTTAGAAAGACCTCCCAGGGCAACGTATCCTTCGGGCTTCCCGGCGTGACCTCCTCCCAACTGTACGGCGCCCCGCCGACCGTGGCGGATTTCGCCAGGGAGATGGTATGGGAATAGACCATCAATCCCTTCATGCTATGGACGGTCTTTCGTACGAACTCGGGATCGAAAGCCTCGAGCAACGGCAAATCCAGCCCGACCTTCAAGCTCTCGACGCCCACTTCTTCGATCATGGCCAGCGTTTCCTCATTGTTGCCCGTAATCTCCGGGTGCGTCTGTAACGCCAGGTCAATCCCCTTATCGCGAGCATATAACGCCACTTCCGTCAGACCTCTCCGGACCTGATGCCACGCCTCCAGAAAATCCTCGTTTCTCGATACCCTTCTGGAACGGGATTCGAAAGCCGGAGAGCCATATCCCTGACCCGCATACGGATTCTGAAAATAACCGTAGAACGCCGCAAGCACGCGGACGATCTTAGCCCCGACGTCCTTCGCCAGATCAACGGCCGATCGGACGTACATGATCTCTTTTTCCTGGGAATACAAAAGGACGTGGTTGGCCTTCTGGAAATTCGTACAGCAGACAACACCCCCGAAATCAAGATCCAGCTCGCCGGCCAAATCCACAAGTCTCTTGCGACGGCTCTCATCGATGTCCATGGGAAAACCTATCGGGCGATGGGCATAAATACAGACCGCGTCATAACCGAATTTCGCCGCCCTCTTCATAGCTTCTTCAAGATCCGCTTGTTCTCCCGGAGCTGTAAAATAGCCACCGTATCCGATTGAGTCGAGACTTAATTTCATCGTTGCACATCTCCTTTCTTAATGACGGTTTGTTAAACAAATCTCAGCAGGTTTAGCCCCGTTTTTTCATCGAATGTCCTCTCGGCGTTTAATCCAAGAATTTCGATGATCGTGACTTCGAGAATCAAAAACGTCTTCGTCCCATCCCGCGGGCAACCCACCATGGTTTCATCGGCCTTACCGATAGCGGTATGCATATGAAGCCTGGGGCCATCTTCGTCCGGGTAGATCGTTCCAACCCCAAGAACCTCACCCGGACCGGTAAAATCTTTACATTCGCCGATGACTTTGGGGGTTTCCCGCTTCGGCCCTACAACAACGTTGGCCGTTCTAAAACCGCCCGTTATGAAAACCGCCGCCGAGGTGATTTTTTCGGTGACGGCTATTTCATGAATGGACTCGTAAAGGTCTTCGCCTTCAAATAGTCTCGCGGCGATGACTCTGCCCGTTCTGCCGACTGCATATTCCATTCGCACCTCCGAGAGTGAGCCGATGCTAACAACCTAAACGCTTGCATGCTCAAAACCCAAAGGATAACATAAGCACATGATTTGGCAAGTAAGCTTTGTATGAATTGGGAATCTAATCTTTGCCCTCAGGGAGGTCCGTATGAAACGAACGATGATAGTTGCATTAACGATGTGTTGTATGGCCGCCGCTCAGGAGTGCGGGATCATCAATAACAGTACAAGCCCCTACAGTAAGCTGCGGAGCGTTGACCTGGACCAGGTTCGCTGGACGGGCGGCTTTTGGAAACAGAAGTTCGACCTTGTCAAGAATGTAACGATTCCCGAGATGTGGACGTACTTCAACAATGGAGGCAATTCTCATTGGACCAATTTTCGTCTTGCTGCTGGCTTAGCAGAGGGCCGGTGGTCCGGCAGGTCCTGGCATGATGGGGATTTTTATAAATGGCTGGAGGCGGTGGCGCATGTATATATCGTCACTCACGATCCGGCACTGGATCGCCGCATGGACGAAGTCATTAAGGTCATCGAAAAAGCCCAGCAGCCGGACGGATACCTTTCGACCCAAATTATCCTGGAGAAGCGCAAACGCTTTGAGAACATCCATCATCACGAGTTGTACAATATGGGCCACCTGATGACGGCGGCCTGTATTCACCATCGCGCCACCGGCAAAGATACCTTCCTGAATATCGCCGGAAAAACGGGCGACTACCTGTACGAAACCTTCAAAGACCGCAAACCCGAGTTGGCTCATTTCGGCTTCAATCCGTCCAATATCATGGGCGCGATGGAATTATACCGGACGACAGGCAACCGCAAATATTTAGATTTAGCGAATATATTTATCGACATGCGCGGCTCGCGACCGGCCGGAGCACGGCATTATGGACTGGGCGGCACCGATCAAACCCAGGACCGTGCGCCGCTGCGCAAGGAAACGCAAGCCGTAGGCCATGCCGTGACCGCCACTTACCTCTACTGCGGCGCTGCCGACGCCTATATGGAAACCGGCGACTCGTCTTTGCTAAAGGCCCTGCACCGAATCTGGGGGGATATCGCGCGGCGCAAACTATACATCCATGGCGGCGTCGGGCCATTAACGCGGGGACTTTCGATCCGCAACGACGACGTACATGAGGCGTTTGCCGATCCTTATTTCCTGCCTAACCGGAAGTGCTATTGTGAAACCTGCTCCAATATCGGCAATGCCATGTGGAACTGGCGGATGCTCAACATCACCGCCGAACCATGTTATGCCGACGTCATGGAGCGCGTGTTCTACAATTCCGGCATCTCAGGCTTAGCGCTGGACGGCGACCACTTCTTCTATTCCAACGTACTCCGCCGATTCAGCTCTAAAGTGCCCTTGTTGCGAAGTGACACACCGGAGCGTTGGAAGCACCGCCCCGGCTATTGCTGTCCGCCGCAACTGGCCCGAACCATCGCCAAAATGCACGGTTTTGCCTATAGCACCTCCGAAGACGGCCTCTGGGTACATCTGTATGGAAGCAACGAACTACAAACGACATTGTCCGATGGCACCGCCGTGAAGCTGATCCAGCAAACCGATTATCCCTGGGACGGGAACGTCAAGATCACATTGGAACCGGCCAGGCAAACGGCATTTACCCTTCGGCTCCGTATTCCTCATTGGGCGACGGGAGCCTCCATTAAAATCAACGGATCGCCGGTTAAGAACGACATAAGATCCGGCACGTATGCCGCGCACAAACGAACATGGCGGACGGGCGATACGGTGGAACTAACCTTGCCGATGCCCGTGAGGTTGATTCAGGCCAATCCCCTGGCAGAGGAACTTCGAGGCCAGGTCGCCGTGATGCGCGGACCGCTGGTTTACTGCCTGGAGTCGGTCGATTTACCCGACAACGTGAATGTTATGGATGTGCGCTTGCCGCGAAAGATTCATCTCCAGCCACGATTCGATAGTCAATCCCTCGGGGGCGTCGTTGTCTTGGAGGGGCAGGCTGTAGCCGGGGTGGATTCCGACTGGTCCGGCGAGCCATATGATTCACCCGTGCTATACAAAGACTATGCACCGACCGATCCTCGACCCGTGCCACTGAGATTGACTCCTTACTACGCCTGGGCCAATCGCGGCGCCGGACAAATGACCGTCTGGCTACCCCTGGATTAATTGGGCCTTTCGCCGGTGATGGCTTCGCCCATGCCCATAAGGTAGATATTGGGACGCGGCGGGGACGCCATCCCGTCACCGAGAAAAAAGCCCGGATGTGGGGGCTTATTATAGACCACGTTTTGCCAGGTAATCGAAAGACGGTACTGCGGATCGTGCATCAATGTGTGAATGCGGTACTCGGTTGGAATCGTCGTTGTATAAAGGCGCAGCGATTGGCCGTCGGGTGCGGTCACGAGCATTTCTTCCCGCCAATCGCCCAGGAAGTCACCCATGAGGTTCGGACCGCGCCTGAATCGTCGAACGTCGGTGGAGAAGAGCCTTTCTTCGACGCCTTTTTCCCAATTCCATTTATTGACACCCGAACCGGCCAGAAGCTCCCGCAACAGATCGCCGTCCCACCAAATCGCAAAACTTGTAGATCGCGGCTTTGTTCCTATCTCGCGACCTTGTGCATCACGCAAGCCGCCCGGGCCGCCCCAAGCCTCGTAACCGCGATGGCGCGGATCGATATCGGCGGCTAAGCCCGCGCCGACGTCGATGCCGGGGCTATGCGTCCAAATCGCTTCGCCGGTCCGCGCGTCCCGAATCGCCGCGCCGGGACTTCGGAACCGAACCGTATTCCCTTCGTTTTCGTGAATGGTGAACACCTCCAGGCCGGGGCGGTCGGGATACATATCGCTCAGATGCATCGAATCGCCGTGTCGCCACCCGGTGGAATAGAGTCCCTTGCCATTGTCATCGACCACCATTGAGTGATAGACAATCTCATCTTTTCCATCGTCGTCCACGTCCGCCACCGAGAGTGAATGGCCGCCCATGCCCGAATAAGGTGAAGCATCGTCGAAGGGAGGATAGCTCATGCCCGAATCGAAAACCCAACGGCTGGTCAGCTTCTTATCGCGCGAGTCCCAGGCGGCCATCACCGTCCGGCCGTAAACACCGCGGCACATCACCAGGCTCGGCCGTACGCCATCCAGGTAGGCCACGCAGGCCAGGAAGCGGTCGCAACGATTTCCATAACTGTCGTTGCCGCCGTTGCCCCCTTTCCCTCCCCAGCCGTCAATCGGATATCGATTGGGGATATAATCCACCGTGACCAATGCTTCGCCGGTCCGGCCGTCGAAGATAGTCAAGTACTCCGGGCCGTCAAGGATTCGACCGTGTCTCCGGTCGCCTTCCTTTTTAGTGCGCCAGTCCTTGTCCTTGTCCCCGATGACCTGTCCCTTGCCATCGACCGTGCCGTCGGCGGTTTTGCAGGCCATTTCCGCCCTGCCGTCGCCGTCGAGGTCATACACCATGAACTGGGTATAGTGCTCGCCATCGCGGATGTTGATGCCCAGGCTAATGCGCCACAGATGTGTTCCGTCCATCTCGTAGGCATCGAAGATAGGCGTTCCGGTGATACCGGGAAAGGCGTTATCCCGGCCGCGAGATACCTGATGCAGGACAATCTCATATTCCCCGTCGCCGTCCAGATCGGCAATGGAAGCATCGCCGGGCCGATATTCGGAGATAGATTGGATCGGGATTTCGAGATAGTCCTTATCCCAGGCGCGCACCGGCTTGGAAGGCGCCAACTCCCTGCCGTCCAATATCGGCCGGATGAAGTATCGCAACTCCTGATTGGGATCGGCACCGCGATCCACGTAATTGGTCGTTTCGGTAATGGGCTTTTCATTAACCTTCATCGGCCTTCCCCTGCCCGCAAAACGGTAGAGATTGAAGGCAATGGATTCGGGATCGGTGCCGAATAACCTCCAGCCGATGTAGATGCCGCCGGGCTGTTTGACGGCCACAATCCCACGGGTAAGATTTTCCATCTGACGTTGTGCGGGTGCGGAAAGAGTCGATAACAAACCAAGACAAAGAGCGATGAATATCGAATTGCGCATCATGATAGTGACACCCCTGAAAAAACTGTGTTGGAAAGTACTTTG
>CAYZAT010000053.1:0-16794 GCA_964476475.1 uncultured Pirellulales bacterium | reverse complement strand
TTCCAGCAGGGCTTGTTGAATACCGTCGCCAAGTGTTTCGGCGATGTTATCGAGAGCAGGATACAATCCTTCAGACTTGAGCAACTTCAATGTAGCGATGCCGGCGGCAACACAGACAGGATTTCCGGAGAGTGTACCTGCCTGATAAATCTGCCCTGTTGGGGCCAATTGGTTCATCAGCTTGGCTTTTCCACCACAGGCGCCGATGGGGAATCCACCGCCAATGATCTTACCGAGACACGTCAAATCGGCTTTGACGCCAAAAATATCCTGTACGCTTCCGTATTTGATCCTAAAGCCGGTGATAACCTCGTCGAAGATGAGTACGCTGCCGTTTTTCGTACATAACTTTCTTATGGTTTTTAGAAAATCCTCTTGGGGCGGCACAACGCCCATATTTCCCGCAATCGGCTCAACGATGACTGCGGCAATCTGGTTTTGATATTTGTTGAATGCTTTTTCTATCTTTTCGGGATCGTTGTAGGGCAGGAGGATGGTGTGTTTCGTGAAATCTTTGGGCACGCCCGGGCTGCTCGGCGCGCCGAGCGTCGTCGCTCCGGAGCCGGCCTGTACAAGCATGTGATCGACGTGGCCGTGATAGCAGCCGATGAACTTGATGATCTTATCGCGCCCCGTGCACCCACGGGCGAGACGAATCGCGGTCATGACGGCCTCGGTTCCGGAACTAACCAGGCGGGCCTTTTCGATCGAGCCGATGGCCTGGACGATCATCTTCACCAGTTGGGTTTCAAGCTCCGTGGGTATGCCGAAACTCGTTCCTTTAGCCATGACTTTCCTGACGTTCCTGAGGACGTCAGGATGCGCGTGGCCGAGAATCATTGGTCCCCAGGAAAGACAATAATCAATATATTTATTGCCATCCACGTCGTACAAATAGGGTCCTTGTGCCTTGTCGATGAAAATCGGATTTGAGCCGACGGCTCGAAAGGCGCGTACGGGACTGTTGACGCCGCCGGGGATGACCTTGGTTGAATCCTGGAACAGTTTTTTACTCTTTTGAAATGCAGTCATTTGATTTCCTTACAAAACAAAATCAAATATCAAATATCAAAATTGCAGAGTCCCTTTGGGACGACTTCCTTAATTTGTCATTTTATATTTTGATGTTTAATTTTTAATGATCTTCGCTTCGATACCATGTTTCGCGGCTTCTGTTTGTGTCGGTCGGCCAAGACAATAGGCCTTGATATGCGACGGGACTCGTCCGAATTTTTTCGCGAAGGCCCTTACCGTCGAGCCGCTGGTAAAAAGGACTCGATCGATATATTTGAAATCGACATCGGACGGCTCCATCTCGACGGTTTGATATGCCGGCGTTTCCTCTACCGAAGCGCCGAGTTCGACCAAACCCCGGGGCAGTTCGTTGGTAGCAATCTTAGCTCTCGGTAAAAGTACTTTCTTATTTTTCATGTCGACGTTGCTGAATTCGTCGAGCAAACCTGCACTCGACTCCGTTTGTGGAATTAGATCCGTCAGGATTCCGTAACCTGTGAGCTGTTGAGCCGTTGCCTTCCCAATAGCGGCGATTTTTATCGCGCCCAGTGCTCTGGCATCGAGACCGTTTCGGTGCAATCGGGCGAAGAAGAATCTGACGCTGTTGGAGCTTGTAAATATCAGCCAGTTAAAGCTCCGAAGGTCTTGAAATGTTTTGTCAAGCTCTGAATAATCCTCAAGATTAACACACTTAACGATTGGACGATGTACGATAGTGCCGAGGTGCATATACCGTTCCGGATTGGTGCCGAGGACAAGTATGTTCGGTTTTCTACTGAACCAGTTCAACTTCTCGTGAAGCTCTACGACCTTGCCCACGATGAAAATAGCCGGCGTACCCAAACCGGCTTCTTGAACCGTTTGAACAAAATGTTCGAGCGTACCGATGATAACGCGTTGATTGTACAACGTGCCGTTTTCAACCGCGGCGATTTTTGCCTGCGGGGACCAGCCTGCATCCAGCAGTCTTTGGACGATTTTTTCAATATTGCTCACGCCCATGAGGAAGATAACCGTCCCCGCATTGGGGATCTCGATTTCTTCTTCCTCTTTGCGATGCCCCGTTACGATGGCGACGTTCGGAGTGAAATCCCGGTGCGTCGGCGGAATGCCCGCATAAGAGGGAACCGCCAGGGCGCTGGTGATACCCGGCACGACTTCAAAATCGATTCCCGCCTCGGTACACGCTTCCACTTCCTCACCGCCCCGGCCGAAGACAAACGGATCGCCGCCTTTGAGTCGGAGGACCTTTTCGTGCTCTCCGGCTTTTTCTATCAGTAGCGCGTTGATCTGGTTCTGCTTCATCGTATGCCTGCCGGCAAATTTACCGACGGAAATGATTTCGGCGTTCGGTTTGGCTAATCGGAGCAATTCGGCCGGGATGAGATGGTCGTGAAGAATCACATCGGCCTGGCAAAGAAGCTTGTAGCCTTTCAGCGTGATCAGCTCAACGTCGCCGGGCCCGGCTCCAACGAGATAGACCTTTCCTTTCGGCATTATTATCCTGAATGAGACTTTTCGTCTGAAACAAAAAGATTGTTGCGATTTCTCACATACGAGAAGAATATATCAACCTTCGAAACTGTCATTGTCTGGAAATTTCTCGTCACATCTTTATACTATATTTCCAACCACTTCCGTCTATATCTATAGTTGGCCGGTACATAAACTTCAAGTGAAAACATAGAACGGTTGAACCAGGTTGAAGCAAAGGGTAGAATTGGCAGTATGGATAAAAAGGATGATATGGATCAATTGAATCGTCGAATACTCCAGGCGCTCCAGGATGATTTTCCTCTCGAGGCCAATCCCTACGAGCTTGTAGCGGATCGACTGCATATCTCGAAGGGAGAACTCTGGGAGAGAGTCCGGCACATGCTGGACGCGGGAATCATTCGGCGAATGGGAGCCAGTATCGATTCCAGAAAAATCGGGTTTCGCAGCACGTTAGCCGCGGTGAGTGTCGAACCGGAGTATATCGACCGGGCGGCTGAGAGTATCGGCGCCTTTCATGAGGTAACCCATAGCTACCTTCGTAATGATCGTTTCAATATTTGGTTTACAATTATCGCAATTGACGAAAAGCGGATTGAAGAAATTCTGGATCAAATTCGCGATTCGCTATCTCTTGAAGAATCAAAGATTCTCAACTTGCCCGTCAAGCGGCTGTTCAAATTGGACGCACGCTTTCAAGTGCCCTCTCAATCGGGATTATCGTGAAAATCACGCACAAGGATTCAGGCACACCATAGAAATTCATTATCCAATATTCGTATATGGTATGCTTTTAGAGCGAGTTTTATGAATCATAGAAGAATCTCAACATTGAGAGAAAAAGACTGTTACAGGTCGTCGTTACTGTTTTGGATATAAAAATGTTGAACATGGATGATCGTTAGGATAAAATGTCGGCGGTATAGTCGGGAGCTGTGTTCCTTGTCCTGACGGTGAAACTTTGAATATTATGGGGAAGCCAATAACGTGAAATTCAAAGGCGGCTACAATATCTATCTTAAGGGAAAGCCGGACGGGATCGTCCACGCGATGCCGGAACCGACCGTTCTTCATTTGCCCTTGAAGAGTCAGCGTTTCACATTCAGCGACATTCACGTCAAGGACGGCCAGAAGGTTCACGCCGGGGACGCGCTGGCCAAAGACCCCGACAATCACGCCGTTCCCCTGCTGGCGCCACGAGCCGGGACCGTGCGTTTGAAGGTGGATGAGGATTACATCGTACTCGAGGACGTGGCTCAACTCGATGAACGGGCCGACATTGCCGAGGAGCAGATGGCCCATGTGGAAAAACAGTTGGGCGCATCAGGTACGAAACGGGTCAAACTGCTCTCGCTCGGCGCATGGCAATTTTTCTATGATGCTTTTACAGGAGCGCTTCCCGATCCTCTCGGCACACCGCAGGCGGTCATTGTTTCCACGCTTAGCCTGGAGCCGCATATAGCCAGAGGAGACGTCCAGCTCCAAAAACGTCTTCTGAATTTTACGCGGGGACTCGAGCACTTGCAGTCTCTGCTCGAATATCAGCCGATCTATTTGGTGATGCCGGATATCAAATCGGAATTTGCGACGAAGGTTCGCAACCAGATTCGTGGATATGCCTGGGCGAAGATGTTAGAAGTGCCCTTAATCTATCCTTACGATCATTTTGCCATTCTGGCCCGGCGGCTGGGTCTCAAACGCGATGCCGGACCGGTCTGGGCGGTCCGGGCAGAGGGTATTCTGGCCGTCGATCGCGCTCTGACGTTGACAAAGCCCTGTACGGTCAGAATCATCTCCATCGGCGGTATCGGGGTCAATTCACCCACACACCTGAAAGTCATGCCGGGATATCCGCTGCAAACCATCAAGGATAATCATATTTCTGAGCCGGCGGCGAGAGTCATTAACGGCGGCATCCTGACCGGCGAGACCTTCGGCGAGGGCGCCTTGGGAATTGATACCGAATGTAGAGGTATTACGGTCCTGCCCGAGATGCAGGAGCGGGAATTCCTTGGATTCGTCCGGCCGGGCTGGGGTCGGAGATGTTACTCCCCGTCTTACCTGAGCGCGTTGAGATTGCCGTTCTTGGAGCGATACACGACGGGTTTGAGAGGAGAAGGACGTCCTTGCGTCGCATGCAACTACTGCGCAGAAGTGTGCCCCGCCGGAATCATGCCCTATCTGATCCATAAGTATCTGTATGCAGATCTGATCGAAGAGGTCGAACAGGCCCGCGTGGACCTTTGTATCGAATGCGGGTTGTGTTCTTATGTCTGCCCGTCGAAGATCGACTTGCAGACCCAGCTCATCGAGGCCAAGGTCCTTATCGAGAAAGAAAAAGAAGAAATCCGTCAGGAACAATTGCGCCAGGAAAAGATACGTCAGGAAGAGGAAGCGGCGCGCAAGCAAGCAGAGGAGAAAGCTGAGTGAAATGGTTGTTGAAAATCATTGATGCCGTTCGCCCGACCTTTGAGGAAGGGGGCAAGCTGCGATTACTCAATCCCGTGTTCGGGGCGCTGGAGCATTTCTTCTTTGCGCCGTCCACCACAACGATCGGGGCTCCTCACGTTCGGGACCCGATGGACCTCAAGCGGTTTATGTCGATGGCCATTATTGCTGTCGTGCCGTGTGCGCTGGCGGCGCTTTACCTTTTTGGGCTGCGATTCATCGCCATCGTCATTGTCTCCTATGCCGTGGGTTTGACGGTGGAAACCCTTTTTGCCATGATTCGTAAGGAGGGTATTAACGAAGGTTTTTTTGTAACCGGGATCTATTTTGCATTGATTCTGCCGCCGAACATACCGCTTTGGATGGTTGCCGTCGGAGTCGCCTTCGGTGTGTTTGTCGGAAAAGAATTGTTTGGCGGGACCGGGCGCAACCTGTTTAACGTCGCTCTTGTGGGCCGGTGTTTTCTATCGCTTGCCTATCCGAAGACCCTGTCGGCCAGTTGGGCCGAGCCCGGTCGTGGACTCACAGGCCATTTACTGGCCTGGAACGTGGACTCACTCACTTCGGCCACACCCTTGGCGGCCGCCAAGCAGGGAGAAGTGACATCGTTCGTACACATGTTTTTTGGAAATATTTCCGGAAGCCTGGGGGAGACCTCGGCCTTTTTAATCATTCTCGGCGGCGTGTTTTTGCTGATTACACGGGTAGCCAATTGGCGGTCGGTCGCGGGCATTTTAGGATCATTCGTCGTCCTGACCGGCATACTCATGGCCCGTGATGTGGTAAGTGAACCCATGCCCACCCTCTTCGGTTCCGTCCTCTGGCATGTCTTTGCCGGAGGTTTGCTTTTCGGGGCGTTCTTTATGGCAACCGATCCGGTGACAGGTCCGACGACGAGCACCGGCAAGTGGTTTTATGGTATCGTTATCGGTTCGTCAACAGTGCTCATCCGGCATTTCACCGGATATGTTGAAGGTGTGACGTTTGCCATCCTGTTAGGCAATATTGTCGCTCCGGTTCTCGATGAGATCGTTGTTGGGATTCGCATCAGGAGACTTAGAAGTGAAGGGTAGTGCTTATACACTGGGTTATGCAGCCGTTTTAGGGGCGGCCTGTGCGCTTCTTTTGACGGGAGTGGCCAGCTTTACCGCTCCCTATCGACGTGCGAACGCCGATGCCGATAGGAAACGCAACATTCTGACGGTCTTGGAAGTGCCTTATCCGAAGAAAGTGTCTTCCGAAGAGTTAGTAACTATTTTCGAAACAAACGTTCGGGAGGAAAAATCCCCGGAACTCGAAATATATCGGTATGTTCCCAGCGGGGATTCCGTCGGCAAGGAAACCGTTGCCGTCCATTTCGAGGGTCCCGGTTTATGGGGTCCCATCAGGGGATTTCTCGCACTCGATACGGATATGAGAACGATTCGGGGCATCACCTTTTACGAACAGGAAGAGACGCCCGGACTGGGCGGCGAGATTGCCGCCGACTGGTTCCTTAAATCCTTCGTGGGTAAAGAAATCGTCGATGCCTCCGGCCAGGCGGGTATTATCATAAAAGGCGGGGGAGATCAAAACGCCCTAAATGAAGTCGATACGATCAGCGGGGCCACGATGACCTGTGATAAGGTCGAGGAATTGCTCAATAACGTCATAGAAAAGATCGTTCAGGAGAAGAACTAAGATGGCCGATAAGCAACCTGCCTGTATGACGTGTGGGAGTCAGGGGCTTTGCGGGGGCAAAGGTCTGTTGACCTTAAAGGAAGGGGCCTGGAAGAATAATCCGCTTGCGATCCAGATGCTGGGGATTTGTTCCGCCCTGGCCGTGACGAACCGGCTTGAGAATTCGCTCGTCATGGGGGCGGCCCTCATCTTCGTCTGCGTAGGCTCGAACCTGTTCGTCTCTCTATTGCGAAACGTCACGCCGCATCGGATTCGGATGATTGTCGAGGTTGCGATCATCGCCACCTTCGTTATTTTGTTCGATCAATTTCTAAAAGCGTTCTACTGGGATATGTCCAAACAGCTCGGGCCTTACGTCGGGCTGATCATCACCAACTGCATCATCATGGGCCGGGCGGAGGCGTTTGCGTTACAGAATCCGCCGGTTCTGTCGATCGTCGATGGTGTCGCCAACGGTCTCGGGTACGCCATCGTGCTGGCTGTTATCGGCTTTTTCAGAGAATTGCTGGGTAGCGGTGAGGTGATGGGATATCCCATCCTCAGCAGCGAGTGGTATGAAGCGAATCAGTTGATGATCCTGGCTCCCGGCGCCTTTTTCACAATGGGGGTGGTCATCGCACTGTTTAATTACCTAAAGGGGCCAGAGCCTGAGGAGAATAAATAATGAGCGATACATCCGCCATCGTGATTCTCATTGCGGCGATACTGACGAATAATATCCTCCTGACCAACTTTCTGGGCATGTGCTCGTTCATCGCCTGTTCGGGCCAGATCAGAACGGCGATGGGCCTCGGTACGGCGGTGACGTTTGTCCTGACGATGACCACAATGATTAATTATTGCATTTATCATTTCATCCTCGTGCCGGGGGGCCTCGAGCATTTGCAGTTTATTGTTTTTATTGCGGTGATCGCGGCGTTTGTCCAGCTCGTCGAGATGTTCGTAGAGCGATTCAGTCCTAAGCTCTACTTCGCCCTGGGTATCTTTTTGCCACTCATCACCGTGAACTGCGCCATTCTCGGCGCCTCGTTGTTTATGGTGATTCGAGGGTATAATTTTCTGCAATCCGTAGGCTTCGGCTTCGGCGCCGGGATCGGTTGGGCTTTGGCCATTATCCTCATGGCGGGATTAAGACAGAAGATGCGTTACAGCAACGTCCCCGAGCCGTTCCGGGGGGTGCCCATCGCCATGATCGTGACCTGCGTGCTGGCGATGGCGTTTATGGGATTTGCGGGCATGGTAACCATCCAATAGGAGTGCTCGATGATTTACGTGTTGTCTATCGTGTCCTTTGCGGGCTTGACCGTTGTCCTTTCGGCCGGCCTGATCATTGCCGAACGTTTTCTCATCAACTATGGTATATGCAAACTTGATATCAACGCCGGCGAAAAACCGCTTGAGGTGGAAGGCGGGCAGACCTTACTTGCTTGTTTATATGCCAACGAGATTTTCATTCCTTCCGCCTGCGGCGGCAAAGGCACATGCGGGCATTGTAAAATCACGGTCTTGTCGGGAGGGGGTCCCGTACTTCCCATCGAGACGCCTCATCTGACGCGAAAGGAAATTCGTTCCGGCACGCGCTTGGCCTGCCAGGTGAAGGTTCGAGAAGACATCTACGTTCGCATCCCTGAAGATTTTTTGAACGTGAAACTCTTCTCGGCGACGGTCCTGAGCACGCGTAGCGTAACCTACGATATCAAGGAAGTTCGAGTGAAATTGAACGATCCGGCGGAGATTTCCCAGCGGCCCGGCCAATACGTTCAGATCCAGGCTCCGTCACCCGATGGCCCGGTCTTTCGGGCATACTCCATCAGTTCGGCCGTCTATGAGCCGAACGAAGTCGAAGTCGTGGTTCGACTGATCCCGGGCGGCGTCGGCTCAACCTACGTTCACAATCTGGAAGTGAACGACCCGGTCGTTTTCACCGGCCCTTACGGTGAATTTCGTTTAAACGAGGATCCGTCCGTCGAAATCGTCTGCGTCGGGGGGGGCGCCGGCATGGCGCCGATGAAGAACATCATTTATTCCATTTACGATCGATGGCCCGAACGCTCGTGCTGGCTGTTCTTCGGCTGCCGGACCACCAAAGACATTTTCTACCTCGAAGAGTTCAAGGAACTCGAACGTAAACACCCCAGTTTCCACGTGGTCTATGCCCTGTCGGACGACCTGGGGCCGGACGAAAAATGGGACGGAGAGACGGGCTTTGTACACCTGGCGGTGGACAAATACCTGGAGTCGGAAAAACCTCGCCAGGCCTTTCTTTGCGGGCCGCCTTTGATGATTGAAGCCGTCACCAGAGTGCTCGAGGAAAAAGGCATACGATCGGAAGACATCTTCTATGATGAATTCAAATGAAACCGGTCCCTGAAAATATCAGGTTGCTCAAAGGAGCTTACTGGTTAACCAAACTCAGATGGATCGCTATCGTCTATGTCATCGCCGGGACCTACGTCACAAGCAACCTACTGGCCGTCTCTTTACATGACGTCGCCCTTTATGTCATTGCGACGATACTTATCCTTTACAACATCACGGCCTTGCTCTTACTCAAACGCCTCGAAAAAAAGAATAGGCACGTTTCCTCCAAAGCGGTTAAGCGAATCATCAACCTCCAAATATGCACGGATTTATTCCTCTTGACGGTGATCCTGCATTTTTCCGGCGGCATCGAGAATCCGCTCGTGTTCTATTTTGTCTTTCACATGATCATCTCAAGTATTTTGTTATCCCCGCGCGAGAGCTACCTGCAAGCCACGTTTGCGGTTTTGCTTTTCGGGCTTTTGGCCTTGCTCGAACATACGGGGATCATCGCCCACTATTGTTTGACGGGCTTTGTGCCTCACTGCCTGCAGGAAGAAAGACTCTATGTGCTGGGCACGCTTTTTGTTTTCACCACGGCGCTTTATTTGGCCGTGTATATGGCCAACTACATCGCCGTTAGGCTCAAGAAAACCGAAGAGGCCTACCGGCAGGCCAACGTGATGCTCCAGAAGAAGGACCGCATTAAGGACGAGTATGTCTTTCGCGTCACACATGATATTAAAGGGCATCTGGCGACGATACAGAGTTGTCTTGCCATTCTCGTGGAAGGAATGATCGGCAAACTCCCGGACCGGGAGACGGATCTGATTGGACGGGCCTACAAGCGCGCTCTAAAACTCAGCGATTTTGTCAGGGCGCTATTGAGATTAACGAGAATGCGGCTAAACAATGCCCTGGAGATGGAGGAGTTTTCATTAGCCGATTCTTTACAAAACTCGGTGGAGGCCGTCAAGAACCGAGCCGAGGAAAAATCAATCACCCTGAATGATACCATTGGACCGTCAGTAAGCCGGCTTTACGGCAACCCGTTTTCAATCGAAGAAATGATAACGAACATGTTGCTCAACGCCATCAAATATACCCCGGAGAACGGCACGGTTGAGTTGAAAGCAAGCGGGCAAGAGGATTCCGTCACCATCGAAATTTCAGACACGGGTATCGGCATACCCCGGGGCGATCAAAGTAAGATATTCGATGAATTCTTCAGGGCGATCAACGCGAGAAAGGTCGAGCGGGACGGCACCGGTCTTGGGTTATCGATCGTCAAACATATTGTCGATGGACACGGCGGTCAAATCAACGTCAAGAGCAGCGAGGGCGGCGGGACGACTTTCTACATCCAGCTTCCGAGAGGCCCGATTTCTCAATCGGGTGACGTTCCTCGACAAAATGCTTAATTCTCTTTGGGTTTGTGAAACTCGACCCAGACACCGTAGTTCACATGTTCGCCGCCCGGGGGTTCCGGCCTGTACACAATATATTCTTTGATTTTCAGAGCCTTCATCATGTGGCCCAAATCGTCGGCGGTTTTTTCCACGTCATATTTCAACTTTCCGCCAGCGCGTATTTCTTCGGCTATCTTGATAGGTAAGGCTCTCGGAAAACCGCGACCGATGTAGGCTACGCCGCCGGGTTTGAGAACACGATAAATTTCGCCGAACGCCCTGGTTTTATCTTGCCAGAAATGAAAAGAGCCTCTGGAGACGATGATGTCGGCATAGTTGTCACGAAAAGGTAGCGCACAGGCGTCAGCGAACACAGCGCTTACCCGGCCGCCCAAACCACGTCGTGTGGCCAGTTCGTAGAAATGAGGGAAAAAGTGCGGATTGATGTCGGCGTTGATCCAGTGCAGTGGCGTTCGCTCGCACAACTCGATAATAAGCGTCCCCGGACCGCTTCCCAGATCGATTCCGATGCCTTTCTTTTGAGCCAAATTAAAATCCGCCGCAATCTGCTCGGCCAGAGGAGCATACACCGGGGCCAGCCGGCCTTCGCTGGCTTCTTTCATCGAAAGAGCGATCTGCTCCGGAGCGCGTTTTTCCCGGGATGCAGGTACTTGATTACGACTATGACAGCCCATCGCCCCAAAAAATAACGCTATGATAGCGTAGTGAAAGTATTGAGATCGTTTCATCAATATAGTTTCCAATCCAAAGTTTACATTCAACTGGGTGGCAGCCTCAAAGCCAGAGGCTTTGGGGATGATTAGGGAATGCCGTCCCCAAGCTTCGTTTGAGGCTGCCACCCTTTTCAGGCGATCCAAAGAAAAGTCCTTAACGCTGTGCAGAAGCAAGCATGGGCTGTCCGAAGCATACAACCTGCCCATCTTCAAGAGAGACAACCACTCGGCCGTCACGATCCACCGCCATGCCCCATGTGACGGGGGCCGCTGGCAAGGGTTGGGACCAAAGCTTCGTTCCACTCTTGATATCCAAGGCGACAACCTCCGAGGTGTTCGCAATTAAAACGGCATTCCGGCAAGCCGCGAACGCAACGCTATCTTCACAATCGAATGCCCACAGGGCTTTATCCCGGATCGAGAGTCTTCGCCAGTCCGCCTTTCTCCTCAGGGACCTTTCGTCAATCTCGTCGAAGCACAGCATTTTCTTACCTTGCTGGTTACCGAACCAAACGAGGTCTCGATCAGGCATGGATGCGAGGAAAATCTTATTAAAGACAGACGCATCGAAGACGCCGTATTTCGGATGGGCGTAGAACGGCTTGCCGCTCGCGGTCACTTGGTTGGCCACGAGAGACAGCTCCCAGCCGCGTGGGCTGCTGGAATTGCAATTGGCCAGCGGCGCCGGATCGTTAAGGCATTGACCGTTTGCAATGTCATAGATCGCCGGAGAAAGGGACGTGCCGCTGGCAAGATAGAGCTTGCCGTCATGAAGCAGCATGTGACCCTGCGCGCTGACCCCGGTGCGGGCTTCCCGATCCAGGTGGCCGGACGTATTGTTTTGCCACTTGATCTGGCCCGTTTCAGCGTCGAGGGCGAAAACATACGTTCCGTCGTAGTTCATAATCCCCGCAGTGACATAAGCAATACCGTCTTCGACCAGCACGCCGCCGGAAACCGGCCATGTGGACAGCAGCGAACCATAAACGGGTATCTTTCGCTGTGTCGGCGCTGCGCGGAATCGCCAGAGTAATCGACCTGTTTTCGCCTCGAAAGCATAGACGTATCCGTCGCCGGAGCCGACGAAGGCGCGCCCCTTCCAGATCGTTGGCGGAATGCGGATCGCCCCGCCGGTGTAAGCCTTCCAGCGAACCTGGCCCGTCGCGGCATCCAGCGCTCGCACGATCCCGTCCGGTCCGCCGATGAATGCAAGACCGCCGGCTGTAACCGGGGCGGTAGGCAAAGGCGTCGCCGGAGCAAATGTCACGTCCGGTTGGAGTTGCCAAAGCGGTGTGATCTTATCAGGGATAACGGCTTCCGTCGTTACGCTGCCCGTGTTGTCTGCGCGGAATGTCGGCCAGTCGGCATCCGATTCAGGCAGGCTGGCGATATTCATCTGATCATTTATTCCCTTTTCCAGGCGATTTCTTACTGTGGCTTTCGGACTAAAATCGAAATTTCCCGCCGGTCCCAGGCAGGTCAGGCCGTAGATTGACAACTGGCAGTCACAGACCGACGGCCACCAATACAGCAGACCGTTGGCGATGGTGACTCCATCGTGGCATTGGGGCCGCATCGGTGAAATCCACTGTGGCCGTTCGGAAGCCAGATCCAGCCGCACCGACCCGCCGCTGGCGCGGAAAAAAATCGCGTCGGCCGAAGCCGTCGGTCGCGTGCACGCCCGGCGGGCGTGGTCGATCCGGGCCAGTTCTTTGCCGGTGAGTGGATCGAACTTCTTGCTCGGGTGTTGGTCGATCTGTCCGCTGAGGGCATAAAGAGCGTCATCGCGGATCACCAACTGAAAATTACTATAGAGATTTTCCCAGAGGATGCTTCCGTCTTTCGTCGAGACGGCAAGCAGCTTGCCGACCTGGGGACCGGCAAAGTACAACGCGTCATCGCTGCACTTGAGATAGCACGTCGTTCGCCAGTTGGTGCGCCAGTCCTGTCGATGCAAATAGGACCCCAGGGATTTAAATAGAGCCTTGGCATTGTCCGGTGTTTTTCGCCAAATAAGATCGCCGGTCTTTGCATCCAGACAAGCCAAATACGCTCCAAAACGGAAGATGTAGATACGCCCGTTTTTCATGCACATCGCCCGGCTGTCAATCGGCTCGGTTTCCCGATAATTCCACAAAACCTCGTTCGTTTTGGGATCGATAGCCAATACGTTTCGGCCGAATCCCCAGGGGTGGTTCGGTTGATTGAAGCCCTTCGATATCGGACTCCAGGGCCAGCCGTGCAGGTTCCGTCGCCATCGCTTTGTCGGATCTCTTTGCTCCTGCTCGCCCATGAGCGCGTAGAGCACGTCGTCCTCCAGCGCCATCCATTTCCAGAACGTCCCTCCGGCGCGACCGACCGGCGGAATGATCTCGTCTTTCAACTGACCTGTAACAGTGTCGATCAGCTTACAAGATTTATCATCACCAACGTAAAGTGTCTCCGGCGTTGCAATCATCGTATTGCGGTGGATCATGACTCCCTCGGTCAGATCGCGTTGCCAGAGGATCGTGCCGTTGTAGCCGTTGAATGCGACGAGCTTGTTGAGGAAAGGTTCTTCCCGTTCTTTGAAAGCAACATGTCCGAACGCCTTGAACATGCGCCCCTCGGAGCCGACCGTCACTTGCGGCAATGGTGCATATCGTGGTTCAGCCAAAAACTGGGTCAAATAAGGGGCCAGGATGACCTTATCTTCGGACTGCGTATTGTTGTCCGGACCGTGGTACGGATGCGTCCAGTCATCCACACCGTTGGGGAACGGCTTGATAATAATTTTGTTGGGTGCCAATACGGCCTTACCCTGCGGACGAAGAATCCGAAGCACCTCGGTCTCGACGGTTTTGGGGATTTTGAACAGCACGATGACCGCATCGGCCAAATTATCGGCTAACTGTATTCTGCTCAACGACCCTTGTTCGACAAAGATGCGCGTCCCGTAGAAACCCGCCTTATCCACGATTCTTCGCGCTTCCTCGAGATCTTCGGAATGACGCAACTGAACATAGACCAGCAATTCACTATTCTTCGCCAGTTCCAAAGCGTGTTCGCACGTCCTGTCACCGAGTACGACGCATATACCGCGGGTGACGCCGATTTTATCGAGGAGTTGCCGGCTTTGACCCGCCGGATAAACGATGGATTGGCCGAATAGAATACCAACCAACGCAATGGGTAAACACATCCCTATCCTTCTCATTTTTCTCCCTTTCAAAGAGCGCAGAACCAATGGTTATCATTGGTAGGGTGGGCATCTTGCCCGCGATTCGAGGGCGGGACGCCCTCGACACGAGATGGTGTGCGTTGCACACCCTACCGGTTTATATATTGCTCTGATCGACGAGCTGTGCCTGGCGCATCTGCAAGGTACGCGTGGCGTGTGCGGCCGCCCTGTCATCATGCGTGACGAGCAGCGCGCAACCGCCATCGTTTACATATTGGCTGAGATAACCGAACACCGTCTGGGCGTTATCTTCATCTAAATTCCCGGTCGGCTCATCCGCTAAAATAACTTTCGGCTGG
Source organism: uncultured Pirellulales bacterium (assembly GCA_964476475.1). Classification (GTDB taxonomy): domain Bacteria; phylum Planctomycetota; class Phycisphaerae; order Sedimentisphaerales; family Anaerobacaceae; genus JAFGTG01. Next base: position 2,195 of record CAYZAT010000053.1, on the reverse strand, counting down.
TTCAGGATGGCGCGGGCCAGTGCCGTACGTTGTCGTTCTCCTGTGCTCAACTGGGACGGGACATGATTGATCCGGTCGTCCAGTCCGAAATGATGGATCATTTCGTCCGCCTTGGCGGATGCCTTTTTGCCCGGCAGCGCAAGTGAAGCTGCTAAAATGTTCTGCCGGACCGTCAGGTAGGGAATGAGATGAAACTGTTGAAAAACAAAGCCAATCATACGGGCGCGGAGTTTACTTCGTTGTTCGGGAGTCAGCTCGTACGGATCCCGACCCTCCAGGCTGATCCGTCCTTCGCTGGGGCGCAGAAGCCCTCCGGCGGCCAATAGCAATGTCGTCTTGCCGCATCCGCTCGGCCCGCGTATCGCTAATAACTCGCCCGGTTGAACGGAGAATGAGACATCGTTTAGCGCCGTGACTTTTCCCTGAGTTCCATTAAACCATTTGCTGACGTTTTTAAATTCGAGCATTGTGTTTTTTCCCGCGTCACTCTTCACGCAAAACATCCGCCGGGTCTTGTCGGGTGGCGATCATCGTCGGAATCCAGCCGGCAACGACGGCCAAAGCCGCCGCGCCTACGACAGAAAGTGCAAGCAAACCAAATAACGACAAACCCATATTGCTTATTTCTATACGTGCCTCTTCGCGGGCCGCGCTGAAATGGACAGCCGACCACACCCCGGCGGCAAAGCCAATTGCTCCGCCCAGAGCACCGACCAGAACGTGTCTCGACAGGAACATGACGAGGATGTGGCGGGCGCCGACTCCAATCGCGCGGAGAATACCGATTTCCTCCCGCCGGGCGCGGACGTTGGTCAATCCCAGCACGGCGATCCACACGGCACAGGCCGTCACAACCACAGGCGTCAGAATAGAGGCTAAATGTTCGCGTTCCGAGCGCAACTTTTGACGGTCGTGCTTTTCCTTCTTAATGAGCATGCGCCCCTGCTCGGCCACTTTTATTCGAGTTTCCGCCCGGACAAGAGCACGAGACCCCCGCTCGATCACCCGGGTGCCGGGTAGAATTGCTGCGATGTCCTTACGGATTTTAGGTAACGCTTCCTCGCCGACACATAGACACTCTAATGCCAGGATCGCATTGATTTGGCCGGATTTATCCAGCAAGTCCTGGGCCTCCGCCAGATAGATCCAGGCGGTGATATCATCTTTATTTCCGCGTTCCTTATGACAAGCGTGCACGGTGAATTCCTTGTCCATGAGCGTTACTTTGTCCCCGACTTTCATGTCCAGGCTTCGATGTAATTCATAGCCCAGGCTGATCGTTCCCGGGGGGACGGGCTGCACCATGGGTTTGACCGGATTCTTGTGCAAGTTGGGCACTTCGCCGCGGGCCCCCACCAGGATGATCTTACGCTTTTGCTCGGGCCAGTCGATCTTCTGCTGCAAGCTGGGAAGAAAATGACGAACCGTCACGATGCCCGAATCCGCCAGTTGATGCACGTACTCTTCGGGCATATATTTCGATGCGTAATCGTCCGCGTACCAGTCGCTCAGATTCTGGTCTTTCGGGAGGATCACAATGTTGAAGCCGAGTTTGAGCATCGCCTTTCGCGTTTCGTCATTAAGCTGGGCCGTACTCTGGTGAAGTTCGGCTTCTTTTTGCTCAAGGATTTGATCGGTGCGAACATCGTGAATTCGCAATAGCGCCACAGAACCAATCAGAGACCCGCTGGCGACCACGACCGTCAGTACGGCCAGGGCGAAGTTCAGTTTGCGATGCATGATCTCACGGATCAGCAAGCTCCAAATGGTCATGGATGTTTCCTCGTTACTGCGAAAGTTCCCAAAGCCGCGATGACCAGGATGGCCCCGAGGGATACGGCTGTTGTGCCTATAACACCCAGGCCGGATCCTTGATCCTCAACGCTCGTTGCCTGCTCTTCCACAGGTCTCGAATCACTCGTTGCGCTTGTCGAGTTAACGTCGACATGTCGGCTCGGCCCGGCAGGCGAGGGCGAGGCCGTTATTTCCTTTTGATCTCGTTCGCTCATATCGGCAAAGGTTTGAGTCGTGGCCGTGGAATCTGCAGGTTGATCGTCTGCGTCAAACTCAACCGTGGCCTGGTTGAGTTCTTCGGGCGAAGCCGGCTCGTCCGGAAAGACGCTCGTCAGTTCTGGCAATTCCTCTTCCTGTGTCTCGTAAAATTCTTCGTAAAACTGCATGACGGAGGCGTCCCA